>NZ_CP014671.1:2919183-3243537 GCF_001697225.1 Immundisolibacter cernigliae | reverse complement strand
CCGTGGCGACCCCCGGGTGCCGTTCAGCTTCGAGGAAGAGCGCTTCATTGCCGAGCACGGCGCGGCGCCGAACTTCAACGGCGACCTGTACGCCCTGCCCAACCGGCCGGCCTGACCCATGGCTGACGACCTCGCCGCCCGCCTGGCGCGCCTGGAGTCGCTGGAAGCGATCCGCGACCTGATCGCCGCCTACGCGCGCGGCGCCGACCGCAACAATGATCCGGCCATCCTGGCGCCGCTGTTTGCGCCGGACGCCACCTGGGCGGCCAAGGGTTTTGGCCCGTTCAAGGGCCGCGATGCGATCGCCGAGGGCCTGGCGGCCACCGGGCGCACGGACATCCTGTGGTCGCTGCACTACATGATCTCGCCGCTGATCGAGCTGGCCACGGACGGTCAGACCGCCACCGGCAGCTGGTATCTGTGGGAGCTGGCCACTATGCCCGGCAAGCGCGCCGACCAGCCCGATTCGATCTGGGTCGGCGGCACCTACCAGGCCGATTTTTGCCGGCTTGACGGCCGCTGGTACTTCCACAACGTGTGGCTGGACATCCGCCTGGCAACGCCGTTCGAGGAAGCCTGGGGCGGCCGGCCGCTGCGCCGCTTCGAATAAGTTACAGACCCGAGGTAAGCCATGGCCGCGCTGCGTTTTGGCGTGTACTGCGAAATGCAGTCCGCGCCGGACAAATCCCACCCGGAGCTGGCCTGGGAAGTGTTTCGGCTGATCGAGCACGCCGACGCGCTCGGCTACGACGTCTACAGCCTGATCGAGCACCATTTCTTCCCGACCTTTGGCATCTCCGCCAATCCGCTCGGGCTGTTCACGGCGGTGGCGCAGCGCACGCAGCTGATTCGCCTGCGCACGCTGTGCCACACGCTGCCGCTGCACAACCCGCTGATTCTGGCCGGCGAGATCGCCATGGCCGACATCCTGACCGGCGGACGCCTTGAAGTCGGCGTCGGACGTGGCCACGCCTGGCTGTACCCGCCGGCCGGCATTCCCTTCGACGAAAGCCGCGGCCGCTACGAGGAAGCCCTGGAGCTGCTGCGTCTGGCCTGGTCCGGCGAGCGGTTTTCCTTCCACGGCCGCTACACGCACGTGGACGACGTGCAGGTGGTGCCGCGTCCGCTGCAGCAGCCGTATCCGCCCATCTACATGACCGGCACCAGCGGCGCGGCGTTTCGCATCGCCGCCCGCCACGGCTGGCGCATCTGCTCCGGCGGACCGGCGCCGATCGAGGTGTTCGCCGACGGCTTCAAGACCTACCGCGAAGCCTGCGTCGAGTTCGCCACGCAGCCGCATGTGGGCTACGTGCGGGCGGTCTTCCTGGCCGACGACGAGAACACCGCCCACCGCGAGGCACGCGACGCGATCATGAAATTCTTCGAGTACAACGTGCGTCCGCACGACTCGCTGCTGGACCCGGCCTTGCAGGAACCCCTCAAGGCCGCGGGCTACGCCTTCTACGCCAGCGATGCCCTGCAATCGATGAAAAAACTCAGCTACGACGACATCCTGGCGCGGGACATGGTGTACGTGGGCACGCCCGAGCAGGTCGCCCGGCGCCTGGGCGAGCTGCACGATCAATGGAAATTCGACGAGTTCTCCATCGTCTCCCACTACGGTGGCATCGCCCCGCACCAGGCCTACCGCAACCAGGAGCTGTTCGCCCGGCGCGTGATACCGGCCTTGCGCTAGGGCGCCTGCTCTGATGTGGCATACCCACGGCATCGCCGAACTCGGGCAGGCCATGGCCGGCGGCCGTCTGAGCGCAGCCGAACTCACGCAGCACTTCCTGGATCGCATCAGTGCCCTGAACCACGCCGGCCCGGCGCTGAATGCCGTGCGCGAGGTCAACCCGCGGGCGCTGGACATCGCCCGCAGCCTGGACGACGAGCGCCGCGCCGGCCAGGTGCGTGGCCCGCTGCACGGCATCCCGGTCTTGCTCAAGGACAACATCGCGACCGGCGACGGCATGGCCTGTACGGCCGGCTCGCTGGCCCTGGCCGAGCTGCGGCCACGTCAGGATGCCGAGCTGGTACGCCGCCTGCGGGCGGCGGGCGCTGTGATGCTCGGCAAATGCAACATGACCGAGTTTGCCGATTACCTGGCCGACGTGATGCCGTCCGAGTTCAGTTCGGCCGGCGGCGTGGTGCGCCATCCCCACGGCAAGCGTTACGACCGCGGCGGCGGCTCCAGCGTCGGTCCGGCCTGCGCGGTGGCAGCCGGGCTGTGTGTCGCAGCCATCGGCAGCGAGACGCAGAACTCCATCCAGACGCCGGCCAGCCAGTCCGGCGTGGTGGGTCTTAAACCCACCGTTGGTCTGGTCAGCCGCACAGGCGTAGTGCCGCTCGCCACCAGTCAGGACACGGCAGGGCCACTCGCCCGCAGCGTCGCGGACGCGGCACTGCTGCTGTCGACCCTGGCCGGCGTGGACTTGGGCGACAGCCTCACGCTGAGTGCGGCGCCGCACCTGCACGGCGATTACACGCGGTTCCTGGACCCGCACGCCCTGCACGGCGCACGCATCGGCGTGCCGCGCCAGGTCTATTTCGGCCGGCCCGGCCAGGAAGCAGCCGAAACACTGATCGAACAGGCCATCGCCACCTTGCGCGCGGCCGGGGCGATCATCGTCGATCCGGCCGATGTGCCCACCGCTCACGAGATCGCCCGCCTTCGCTCCAGCGTGTTCGCGCGCGAGTTCAAGGCCGGCCTGAACGCCTTTCTGGCGGCCCAGGGCGATGCGGCGCCGCTGCGCACGCTGGCCGACATCATCGCCTTCAACACAGCGCATCCGCAGCGGTGCCTGCAATACGGTCAGCTACTCGCACAAAACGCCGACCGTACAAACGGCCTCGACGAGTCCGCCTACTACGCCGACCGCCTGCGGGACATCACCCTGACACGCGAGCTCGGCATCGACGCCGTGTGCCGCCAGTACGGGCTCGATGCGCTGCTGACGCCGGGTGGCGCGGCCGCCAAGCTGACCGGCAAGGCCGGCTACCCGGCCGTGACGGTACCGGCGAGCTTTGCCGACGACGGCACCCCGGCGGGCGTCAGCTTCATCGGCCCGGCGTTCAGCGAGGGGCGGTTGCTGGCGCTGGCGCACGCCTTCGAGCACGCACGCGGCGAGCTGACGACGCTGCCGGACGGACTTTGACCGACAGTCCGACATGCGCGCCCTGCTCATCATCGACATGCAGAACGATTTCGTGCTGCCCGGCAGCCCGGTCACCGTGGCTGGCGCGCTGGCGACGGTGCCGCGCATCCGGCGACTGCTGGATGCCTTTCGGGCCCGCGGTTGGCCGGTGCTGCACATAACGCGCGCCTACCGCGCGGACGGAAGCGACGTGGAGCGGTTCCGGCGCGAGGACTTCCTGCGGGGGCCGCAGTACCTGCTGCCGGGCACGTCGGGGGCCGACATCGTCGAGGAACTGCAACCCGTGCCCGGCGAGCACGTGCTGATCAAGCCGCGCTTCAGCGCCTTCATGGGCACGCCGCTGGACCTGCGGCTGCGCAGACTGGGCGTGGATGAACTGGTGGTGAGCGGCACGCAGTACCCGAACTGCATCCGCGCCACGGTGCTCGACGCGGTGTGCCTGGATTACGCGGTCACGCTGGTGACGGATGCCTGTTCCGCGCGGACGGACGCCGTGGCGCAGGCCAATATCGCCGACATGGCCGCCATCGGCGTGGATTGCCGGACCGCACGACAGTTCCTGACAGGGATTGCCTGAACGGACTCAGTCGGCACTGCACACGCAGTTGCGCCCCGCCTGTTTGGCGCCATAGAGCGCCCTGTCGGCTCGCTCGAACAGTGCCTGGCCACTGTCCGTGTCGCGCAGGGGCGCGAGGCCAATGCTCAGCGTCGGCCGGGCGGCGCCGGAGTCCGCAGGCAGCTCGTCGACGCGGCTGCGCAGGCGCTCGGCGACTTCCCGCGCGGTAGTCGCGTCGCCGCCGACCAGCAACACGGCGAACTCATCGCCGGCGTAACGAAACACCTGATCGGAGTCGCGTACACCGGCCCGCAGTATGCCGGCCACCTGTTGCAGCGCCCGGTCGCCCGCGCTGTGCCCGGCCCGATCATTGATGTGCTTCAGGTTGTCGACGTCGACCATCAGCAGCGTCAAATGGGTGCCATAGCGCTGGGCACGGCTGATCTCGCGGGGCAGTGCATCGTCGAAAACGCCCCGGTTGGAAAGCCCGGTCAGCGGGTCTGTGGCCGCGTCGTGCTGGGCACGCCGGTACAGCAGGGCATTGCGCAGCGGATAGACGATCACGCCGATCAACTGCTCCAGCATCGCCAGTTCCGGCTCTTCAAGGCGCTGGCGGCGGGCGATGCGCAGCGTGCCCAGAGGTACTTCTTCGACCTGCAATTGATAGGTGCAGGAATGGCGACCACCCGAGCCGTGAGCAATGGCATGCCATTGACCGGCAAGCTCATGCCGGAAACTGAGGCTGTCGTACGGCAAGACCTCGCCAAGGCGGCGCGAGAAGTGATCGATCAATGCATCCAGGTCGAGATGCCGCGACAGGGTCGCGGCCAGTTCGAGCGTGTGACGCGCCAGATCAACCGGTTTGCGCCGGGGCGGCTTTGCCGGTGCCGGTGCCGTCTGCGGGTGATCGGACAGAATATTGATCAGCTTCATGTCCTGTTATGTCCCTGATTCGCCGGCCGGAATTCCGTCCAGCGTCGGGAGCTTCCAAAGCAGCTTGTATGCCAACCGTCGAAGGCACAAGGCGCCAAAATAACAAAGGCTTGTATTTGCTTGCTCACACGCGATTTACCGTCGACTTGCCGCCCGACCGCGGCGGAATGTAAACATGCAACAGTGTGACAGAACTCCGACACTCGGCTGGCAATGCCAGTTGCGTACCGTCGAAATTCCGGCGCGGGCATGGGGCGAGGATAGACCGGAGCACAAAGGCTGCCGTCTGCAACCTGCCCGAGGGGGCGCTGTCTTTGCGTGACACTTGGGTGGGATGCAAAACGCGCAGGCTTCGCAAGGGTGTTTTTCGAACGAGGGTTGAATCTATTTGCCTTCCTGCGTCAGTCCAACATGAAGTGTTCAAGGGCAACGGCCTGGCCTGCGTCTGGCACGACATCCTGGGCATGCGGGTGCTCGGCGGGCTGATGTTCGGCTTCTCGGTGGCGCGCTTTCGGCGCCTGCTCGGCTGAGGCCGCCTGTGCAGCCGGCCACGGCCGAGCCGTTCAGCCGGCTGTGGCCGAGGTCTGCTCCAGCTCCATCAAAACGCCGCCGCAATCCTTCGGGTGCAGGAACACGACCGGCAGACCATGAGCGCCGATACGCGGCTCACCCAGCACGCGGATGCCGGATGCCTTGACGGTGGTGATGGCGACGGCCAGGTCCGGCACCTCGAAGCACAGGTGGTGCAGGCCGCCCTCCGGGTTCTTTTCCAGAAATTTGGCAATGGGTGACTGCTCGCCGAGCGGTTCGAGCAGTTCGAGCTTGGTATTGCCGGTATCCACGAACACGGTCGTGACGCCGTGTTCCGGCAGCGCCAGCGGCGCCGACACCTGCGCCGGCGAGGCCAGGCAGTCGCGATAGCGCTGCGCGGCGGCCTGCAGGTCCGGCGTGGCGATGGCGATGTGGTTCAGGCGGCCGATCATGGGTTTGCTCCGGGCTTTGGCCAGCCTCAGCCCGGCCGGTCGAACTCGATCAGCAACTGGTCGGCATCCACGGTCTGGCCGGCGCTGATGTCGAGCTTGACTACCGTGCCGTCGCGTTCGGCAAACAGCACGTTTTCCATCTTCATGGCCTCGATGACGCACAGTGCTTCACCGGCCTTGACCGCCTGGCCGGCTTCCACGTACACGGCGATGAGCTTGCCCGGCATGGGCGACAGGACCAGGTTCGAGGTGTCGGCAGCCTGCTTTACCGGCATCAGCGCGTACAGGTCGTGTTCCAGGGCGGTCATCGCCCGGGTGCTGACCTGCTTGCCGCGGCGCGTGATGGTCAGCCGCCCGCCGGACGGGTCGACGCGAAAACGCACCGGGTAGCCGTCGATGGTGAGCTCCTGCAGCGCCTGCCCGGGCCGGTACCGGCCGTGCACGGCGTGCGTGTGCTCGCCGATGCGGAACTGGGCGCCGGTGTCGCTGACCTCGCCCACGTCCAGGCGCACCGATTCGCCCTGGATGGCGACATAAAACGTCTTGTCCTGCCCGGCCACGGTTCAGCCCCCCTGCCCGGCGCGCTTGAGCAGCTTCCACGGGCTGTCGGCATCGCCGGCGTGCACGTTGCGGGCGCGCAGTTCCTGCTGGGCGCGCACGTAGGCCGCGATCACTGCGAACAGCTCGCGCTCCTGCGCGTCGACCGTCGGTTCGTCGTAGCCGTCCGGGTACTCCTCGGCAATGAAGTTGGTGGAAATGTCGCCGCTGGCAAACCGCGGATGGCTCAGCAGGCTGCCCAGGAAATCCAGATTCGTGGTCACGCCGCGGATGTCGTAGCTGTCCAGCGCATCGACCAACCGCGCCGTGGCCTGGGCGCGATCCTCGCCGTAGGCGATCAGCTTGGCGATCATGGGGTCGTAGTACATGGAAATCTCGCCGCCCTCGTAAGTGCCCGAATCGACACGGATGCCGGGGCCGGTCGGTTCCCGATAATCGGTGAGGCGGCCGATCGAGGGCAGAAAACCGCGCCGCGCGTCCTCGGCATACACGCGCGCCTCGATGGCCCAGCCGGTCAGCGTCACGTCTTCCTGGCGCAGGGCGAGCGGCTCACCGGCGGCGATGCGGATCATCTGCTCGACCAGATCGACGCCGGTCACCAGTTCCGTGACCGGATGCTCCACCTGCAGGCGGGTGTTCATCTCCAGGAAGTAAAAATTGCGGTCCTGGTCGACGATGAACTCCACCGTGCCGGCCGAGTGATAGCCGACGGCATGCGCCAAGGCCACCGCCTGCTCGCCCATGGCGCGGCGCACCTCGGGCGTCAGAAACAGACTGGGCGCCTCCTCGATCACCTTCTGGTGACGGCGCTGGATGGAGCACTCGCGCTCGCCCAGGTACACGATGTTGCCCTGCCGGTCGCCAAGCACCTGGATTTCGATGTGCCGCGGGCGGGTGATGTATTTCTCGATGAACACCCGGTCGTCGCCGAAGCTCGAGCGCGCCTCGGAGGCCGCGGCGCGAAAGCCCTCGGCCATTTCCTCGCGCCGGTTCACCACCCGCATGCCCTTGCCGCCACCACCGGCGGTGGCCTTGATCATGACCGGGAAGCCGATGTCCTCGGCGATGCGCACCGCCTCGTCGGGGGTGTCGATGATGCCGACGTAGCCGGGCACGGTGCTGACGCCGGCTTCGACGGCCAGTTTCTTGGACTCGATCTTGTCGCCCATGGCGCGCACGGCGCCCTGCGGCGGCCCGATGAACACCACGCCGGCATCTTCCAGCCGGCGCGCGAACTCGGCGTTCTCGGACAAAAAGCCGTAGCCCGGATGCACCGCCTGTGCCCCGGAGGCGGCGATCACTTCCAGGATGCGCTCGACGTTCAGATAGGACTGCGCGCTGGGTGCCGGCCCGACCGGCCAGGCCTCGTCCGCCATGCGCACGTGCAGCGCGTTCCTGTCCGCTTCGGAGTGGATGGCAACCGTGGCGATGCCCAGACGCTGGCAGGAGCGAATCACCCGACAGGCGATTTCGCCGCGGTTTGCGATGAGGATTTTCTTGAAGAGCGGCATGGTTGCTTCAACTGCTCAGAGCGGGATATTGCCGTGCTTTTTGAACGGCCGCTGCACGCTCTTGTTGGCCAGCATGCGCAGCGCCCGGCACAGGTGCTCGCGGGTGCGGCTGGGCGTGATCACGTCGTCGATGAAGCCGCGCTCGGCAGCGACGAAGGGGTTCGCGAAGCGCTCGCGGTATTCCTGCTCCAGGCGAGCGGTCTCGGCGGCCGGGTCCGCCGACTGGTCGATCTGGCGCCGGTACATGACCTCGACCGCACCCTTGGGGCCCATGACGGCGATCTCGGCGGTCGGCCATGCGTAGTTGATGTCGCCGCGGATGTGCTTGCTGCTCATCACGTCGTAGGCGCCGCCGTAGGCCTTGCGGGTGATGACGGTGAGCTTGGGCACGGTGGCCTCGGCGTAGGCGTACAGCAGCTTGGCGCCGTGCTTGATGATGGCGCCGCGCTCCTGGGTGGTGCCCGGCAGGAAACCCGGCACGTCGACCAGGGTGACCAGCGGCACGTTGAAGCAGTCACAGAACCGCACGAAGCGCGCCGCCTTGCGCGAGGAGTCGATGTCCAGCACGCCGGCCAGCACCTTGGGGTTGTTGGCGACGATGCCGACCGTGCGGCCTTCCATGCGGGCAAAGCCGATGACGATGTTCTTGGCGTAGTCCGGCTGGATCTCGAAAAAATCGCGGTGGTCGACGATCTTGTGGATCAGCTGCTTGATGTCGTAGGGCTGGGTGGCGTTTTCCGGCACCAGCGTGTCCAGGGACGGCTCGGCCCGGTCGGCCGGGTCGTCGCACGGGTAGCTGGGCGGGGTTTCCAGGTTGTTCAGCGGCAGGAAATCGAACAGCCGCCGCGTCTGGACCATGGCCTCGATGTCGTTCTCGAGCGCCAGGTCGGCCACGCCGGACTTGGCCGTGTGCGTGACGGCGCCGCCCAGGTCTTCCGATGTCACGTCCTCGTGGGTGACCGTTTTGACCACGTTGGGCCCGGTCACGAACATGTAGGAACTGTCCTTCACCATGAAGATGAAGTCGGTCATGGCCGGCGAATACACCGCCCCGCCGGCGCACGGCCCCATGATGACCGACAGCTGCGGCACTACGCCGGAGGCCTGCACGTTGCGCCAGAAGATTTCCGCGTACCCGCCGAGCGAGGCCACGCCTTCCTGGATGCGTGCGCCGCCGGAGTCGTTAAGACCAATCACCGGCGCCCCGACCTCGACCGCCCGATCCATGACCTTGCAGATTTTCTCGGCGTGGGTCTCGGACAAGGCGCCGCCAAAGACCGTGAAATCCTGCGAGAACACAAAGCTCAGGCGGCCGTTGATGGTGCCGTACCCGGTAACCACGCCGTCACCCGGAAACTGCTTGTCGGCCATGCCGAAATCCTGGCAGCGGTGCTGCTTGAGCGTGTCCAGCTCGCAGAAGGAACCGGCATCCAGCAACAGATCGACGCGCTCGCGGGCCGTGAGCTTGCCCTTGGCGTGCTGGGCGGCGATGCGATCCGCGCCGCCGCCGAGCTTGGCCGCTGCCCGCGCGCTGTCCAGACGATCAAGAATGCTGCCGCTCAAGCGCTGCTCCCCCTCGGATACGGAAAACCCGGCCAGCGGCCGGGATCAGGATTTAGGTCGGCCCGCCGGGCGGACCGACAGCAGCCCGGGCGGCTCAGCCGCGGGCTTCGATCGGCACGTAGTCGGTCTTGGTCGGCCCGACGTATATCTGACGCGGACGACCGATCTTGGCCTTCTGCTCCAGCATCTCCTTCCACTGGGCGATCCAGCCCGGCAGGCGGCCAATGGCGAACATCACCGTGAACATGGTGGTCGGGATGCCCATGGCGTGGTAGATGATGCCGGAGTAGAAATCGACGTTCGGGTACAGCTTGCGGTCGACGAAATAGCTGTCCGAACGCGCCGCTTCCTCCAGCTCCTTGGCGATCTTGAGCAGCGGCTCGTCCTGCTTGCCAAGCTTGGTCAGCACGGTGTCGGCAGTGCGCTTGATGATGGTGGCGCGCGGGTCGTAGTTCTTGTACACGCGGTGGCCGAAGCCCATGAGGCGGAACGGATCCTTGGGATCCTTGGCCTTGAGCACGAACTTGGCCACGTCGCCGCCGTCGCGCTGAATTTCCTCCAGCATCTCCAGCACTTCCTGGTTGGCGCCGCCATGCAGCGGCCCCCACAGCGCGAGGATGCCGGCCGACACGGCTGCGAACAGGTTGGCGCGCGAGGAGCCGACCAGACGCACGGTGGACGTGGAACAGTTCTGCTCGTGGTCGGCGTGCAGGATCATCAGGACTTTCAGCGCCTTGACCAGGTCGTCATCGACCACGTAGGGCTCACACGGCACGCCAAACATCATGCGCAGAAAATTGGCGCAGTAACCGAGGCTGTTGTCCGGGTACAGCAGCGGGTGGCCGATGGACTGCTTGTAGGCGTAGGCCGCGATCGTCGTGATCTTGGCGATCAGGCGCACGATGGACAGCTCCACCTCTTCCGGCGTCTGGTCCATCTTGGCCAGTTCCGGGTAATAGGCCGACATGGCGCACACCGCGGACGACAGGATGGCCATCGGGTGGGCGCCCGGCGGAAAGCGGTCGATCAGCTCCTTGAGACCCTCGTGGATCATCGAGTGGCGACTGACCTGAAGACGAAAGGCGACCAATTCCTGTCGCGTCGGCAAGCGGCCGTAAATCAGCAGGTAGGCGGTTTCCGTGAACGACGACTGTTCGGCCAGTTGCTCGATCGGAATGCCGCGATAGCGCAGGATGCCCTGCTCGCCGTCCAGGAACGTGACCGAACTGACCGTGGCGCCGGTGTTCATGTACGCCGGGTCCATGGTGATGTAACCGGTCCGGGTGCGCAGATCGCTGATGTCGATCGCCTTTTCCCCTTCGGAGCCGGTCATGACCGGGAATTCGTATGTCTGCCCTTCGATTTCGACCTTGACGCTGTCGGCCATCGTGATTCCTGGTGTCGGGTGATCAGGGGACTGCGCCCCGCACGCGGGTAGCGCCCGGGCCCGCAACGCGCAGCCGAGGACCCATTCGGTCGCCCACTGCTGCAGCGCGGAAGACCGATTCTAGCAGCGGCCTCCCGCAGCCAACAACGCAGCGCCGCGGCGCTGACGGCAGGGTCAAATCTGCTATCCTTGCCGACCTTTTTTTACGGGCTCGCCGTCCGTAAAACCCTTTGATCCAGCACACCCCCGCGGAGGGCAGGTGGAACTCACCGGCGCCGAAATCATCGTCCGTTTCCTGCGCGATCAGGGCGTGCGCCATGTATTCGGCTACCCGGGCGGCGCCGTGCTGCATATCTACGACGCGCTCTATGGCCAGCAGGAGGTCGAGCACATCCTGGTGCGGCACGAGCAGGCAGCCACCCATGCCGCCGACGGCTATGCCCGCGCCACCGGCGAGCCGGGCGTGGTGCTGGTCACCTCCGGCCCGGGTGCGACCAATGCCGTCACCGGCATCGCCACCGCTTACATGGACTCGATCCCGATGGTGGTCATCACCGGCCAGGTGGCGACCCACCTGATCGGTAATGATGCCTTCCAGGAGGCCGACACGGTCGGCATTACGCGGCCGTGCGTGAAGCACAACTTCCTGGTCAAGGATGTGGCCGATCTGGCGCTGACCTTGCGCAAGGCGTTTCACATCGCAACCACCGGCCGCCCCGGCCCGGTGGTGGTGGACGTGCCCAAGGATGTGACCGCGCACCGTACGCACTATGCCTACCCACCGCCGGTCGAGATGCGCTCCTACAACCCGGTCCAGAAAGGCCATCCGGGGCAGATCCGCAAGGCAGCGCAGTTGCTGGTCAAGGCCAAGCGGCCGATGATCTACACCGGCGGCGGCGTGGTGCTGGGCAAGGGCTCAGCGCAGCTGACGCAGCTCACGCGCCGGCTGGGCTTTCCGATCACCAACACGCTGATGGGTCTGGGCGCTTACCCGGCGGATGACCGGCAGTTCCTGGGGATGCTCGGCATGCACGGCACCATCGAGGCCAACATGGCCATGCACGAGTGCGACGTGCTGCTGGCCGTGGGCGCCCGTTTCGATGACCGGGTCACCGGCGAGCTGGCGAGCTTCTGCCCCTACGCGCGCATCATCCACGTCGACATCGACCCGGCCTCGATCGCCAAGAACGTCAAGGTCGACGTGCCCATCGTCGGCACCGTGGTATCGGTGCTCGAAGACTTGCTGGCCGAGATCGAAGCCCTGGACCAGCAGCCGGATGGCGAATCGCTGAAGGCCTGGTGGGCGCGCATCGAGGCCTGGCGTGCGCAGCAATGCCTGGCCTACGACAAGACCGGCGAGCTGATCAAGCCGCAGGCCGTGCTCGAAGCCCTGCACCGCATCACCGGCGGCAATGCCTACGTGACGTCCGATGTTGGCCAGCACCAGATGTGGACGGCGCAGTTCTACGGTTTCAATCAGCCCAATCGCTGGATCAATTCCGGCGGCCTGGGCACCATGGGCTTTGGCCTGCCGGCGGCACTGGGCGTGAAAATCGCCTACCCCGACGCCGACGTGGTGTGCGTGACCGGCGACGCCAGCATCCAGATGTGCATCCAGGAGCTGTCAACGGCCAAGCAGTACGAGCTGCCGGTCAAGGTCGTCAATCTGAACAACCGCTACATGGGCATGGTCCGCCAGTGGCAGGAGTTCCAGTACAAGGGGCGCTACTCGCACTCCTACATGGACGCCCTGCCCGACTTCGTGAAGCTGGCCGAGGCCTACGGCCACGTCGGCATGCGCATCGAGCGCCCGGCGGACGTGGAAGGCGCCCTGCGCGAGGCGTTTGCCATGAAGGACCGGCTGGTGTTCATGGACTTCATCACCGACGCCTCGGAAAACGTCTATCCGATGGTCGAGGCCGGCAAGGGCCAGCACGAGATGCGCCTGTCGCCCTATCAGCAGGGCCTGCGCGACCGGGAACTGGCCTGATGCGGCACATCCTGTCCCTGCTGCTGGAAAACGAGCCGGGCGCCCTGTCGCGCGTGGCCGGCCTGATCTCGGCCCGCGGCTACAACATCGAATCCCTCAGCGTCGCGCCCACCGACGACCCCAGCCTGTCGCGCATGACGCTGACCACCAGCGGTGATGACGCCATCGTCGAGCAGATCACCAAGCAGCTGAACAAGCTGGTGGACGTGGTCAAGCTGATGGACGTCACCGAGGGCGCGCACATCGAGCGCGAAATGCTGCTGGTCAAGGTCAAGGCGGCGACCGCCGCCGCGCGTGACGAGATCGCCCGCCTGACCACGGCCTTCCGCGGCCAGGTGGTCGACATCAATCGCGCCAGCTGCGTGGTGGAAGTGACCGGCAAGGGCGACAAGCTGTCCGCCTTCATCGCCGCGCTCGACCCGGCCAGCATCATCGAGCTGGTCCGTAGCGGGCCCTCGGCCATCTCGCGCGGCGCCAAGGCGCTGCGTTCCTGATTTTTCTGTCCATCCTGCGGTAAGCACCATGAATATCTTCTACGACAAGGACGCCGACCTTTCCCTCATCCAGGGCAAGAAGGTCACCATCCTGGGCTACGGCTCGCAGGGCCATGCCCACGCGCTGAACCTGAAGGAATCGGGCGTCGACGTGCGCGTTGGCCTGCGCGAGAGCTCGACTTCCGTGGCCAAGGCCAAGAACGCCGGGCTGACCGTGCTGTCGCCCGAGCAGGCGGTGCGCGAGGCCGACGTGGTGATGGTGCTGGTACCGGACGAACACCAGGCGCAGCTGTACCTGGACGTGATCGCACCAAACCTGAAGCAGGGCGGCGCGCTGGCCTTCGCCCATGGCTTCAACATCCATTTCGGGCAGATCGAGCCGCGCGCCGATCTTGACGTGTTCATGATCGCGCCCAAGGGGCCCGGTCATCTGGTGCGCAATACCTACACCCAGGGCGGCGGCGTGCCGTGCCTGATCGCCGTGCATCAGGACGTGTCCGGCAGCGCCCGCAACACGGCCCTGGCCTATGCATCGGCCATCGGCGGCGGGCGCGCCGGGGTGATCGAAACCAATTTCCGCGAGGAAACCGAAACCGACCTGTTCGGCGAACAGGCCGTTCTGTGCGGCGGCACCTCGGCGCTGGTAATGGCCGGTTTCGAGACGCTGGTGGAAGCCGGCTACGCGCCCGAAATGGCCTACTTCGAGTGCCTGCACGAACTGAAGCTGATCGTCGACCTCATGTATGAGGGCGGCATCGCCAACATGCGTTACTCGATCTCCAACACCGCCGAGTACGGCGACTTCACGCGCGGCCCGCGCATCGTCACCGATGAGACGAAGGCCGAGATGCGGCGCATCCTGAAGGAAATCCAGACCGGCCAGTTCGCGCGCGACTTCATCGCCGAGAACCGCGCCGGGGCGCCGATGCTCAAGGCCATGCGCCGCCTGGGTCAGGAGCATCCGATCGAACAGGTTGGCGGCAAGCTGCGCGACATGATGCCGTGGATCAAGGCCAGCCGCGTGGTCGACCGCTCGCGCAACTGAGCCGGCGCATGGACGGCGAGCAAAGGCCTGGCGGCCGGCGGCGGCGCGGCATCTACATACTGCCGAACCTGTTCACCACGCTGGGCCTGTTTGCCGGCTTCTATTCGATCGTCGCGGCCGGACGGGGGCAGTTCGGCCCGGCCTGCATTGCGGTGTTCGTGTCCATCATCACCGACGGCCTCGATGGCCGGGTGGCGCGCCTGACCGGCACCGAAACCGACTTTGGCGCCGAGTACGACTCCCTGTCCGACATGGTCGCCTTCGGCGTGGCGCCGGCACTGCTGGTGTACGACTGGTCGCTGCAGCACCTGGGCAAGATCGGCTGGCTGCTGGCGTTCTTTTACGCCGCAGCGGCGGCCCTGCGCCTGGCCCGCTTCAACACCCAGCCGCAGGTCTACGGCAAAAGATACTTCCAGGGTCTGCCCAGTCCGTCGGCCGCAGCGCTGGTCACCAGTGCCGTGTGGGCCGGCCATTCCTACGGCTTTCCGGCCTGGGCGGGCATGCCGCTGGCCCTGCTGGTGGCCGTTGGTGGCGGCGGCCTGATGGTCAGCAATTTCCGCTACTACAGCTTCAAGGATTTCGACCTGCGAGGGCGGATCCCGTTTTTCGCCGCGGTGCTAATTGCCATCGGCATCGCCGTGGTGTCGACCGACCCGCCGCTGGTGCTGCTGGGCCTGTTCATGAGCTACGCCGTGTCCGGCCCGGTGCTGACCCTGCATCGCCGCCGACGCTTGCGGCAGGGCCGACGCGCCGGCTGAGTCCGAAGCGCACCTGGGCATCAGGCGCTCCGTCGACACTGAGCAGGGCAAAGTACCGACGCACGCTTTCGACGTGGTAGACCGGCTCCCAGCCGCGGGCGCCGCGCTGGACCGTGGGCAGGGCGCGGCGCACCTCTGCCCAGCGGTTCGGGTTGCCACCCTGTGCCACTACTGCCCGACGCGCACGGGCCAGACCGCCCGGCCCCTGGTTGTAGGCGGCCAGCGTCAGCCAGGTACGGTCCGGTTCCGGCACCGAATGGCCAAGATCGGCTCGCAAACGGGCCAGATAGCGAGCTCCGCTATCGATCGAATAGCGCGCATCAAAACGATCTCCCGCGCCCAGGCCGCGGGCGGTGGTGGCCGTGAGCATCATCAGACCACCTGCGCCGCGCGGCGACACGGCGCGCGGATTCCAGCGCGATTCCTGATAGCCGAGCGCCGCCAGCAGCCGCCAGTCGATGCCGTGTTCGGCTCCGGCGCGCCGGAAATCGGCCTCGTAGCGCGGCAGCTTGGTTGCCAGGGCCAGCCTGAAGCCATCCAGGTCGACCACATCAAAGCGACGGCGCAAACCCCGGTCCTGTTCACGCAGTTGGGCAATCAGTCCACTCTTGCGGGCCTTGAGGAAAAACCGGTCCACCTGCCGCGACAGCGAATCGTCGCGGGTGTTGCGCAGCACCCAGGCAATCTGCCCCGGTGGCCCAACCGCCTCGCCCAGACGCAGCGTCGGCAGGCGCTGTCGTGCCCGCGCCGCTTCATCGCGCTGCGCCAGCGTGCAGGGAATGTCCCCCGCCGACACGCGCTCGAGCAACGCCACGGTGCCCATGGGCGCGATCGGCGCGAGGCGGATCCGGCGCACGCCGGCCCGATACAGACGCGAGACATAGCCGTCGCTGCCGGAGATGAGAATCTGCCGCAGCGCGGCGCCCTCCCCCACACCCGCCGGCAAACGGGTGGCGCCGTTGCACACGACGTGCGTTTGACTGTCGGCATATCCCGGAGCCGCGCGCAAATGGCCGGGCAAGGGCTCCGGCAAGGGCCGTCCGGGAACGGCGATATCCACCTCGTCGCCTGCCAGCATATCCAGTAGCGCGGCCTGCGATTCGGCCTCGACCAGGCTGACGGTCACATCCAGCCGGTTCGCGAACTCGCGCAGCAACGCGTGGTGCATATCCTGAAACGCGGCGTGATCAATGCCGGGATCTACCGGCACCGCGGCACGCAGGTTTCCGGATCGCTGCACGCGCTCGAGCCGGGACGGCTGCGGGTAGCGCTGCGCCAGATCCGGCCAGTGCAGAAGCATCAGCAGCAGGGCCGCCACCAGACTGGCACCCCACCACTCGGGGAGTCCATATCGCAGGGCTGAGTCCTCGACAGGCAGCGCGGCGGTTTCGGTGTGTCGAAAACCGCCATCGGCGCGGGGGGCGGATGGTATATTAGGCGCGCTCCACGGCAAACCTCAGGCCAAGCGGCCATCCTGCGGAGAGGTACCGAAGTGGCCATACCGGCGCGGACTCGAAATCCGTTGGGGGCGTAAGCTCCACGTGGGTTCGAATCCCACCCTCTCCGCCACCCCCCTAGCAAGTACGCCGCTTTCCGGGCATTTTCAAATTCTGTCCCCCTTTTCAGTCCCCTTTTTAACGGCCGCTACTGGTGGCAGTCGGACCTTTTAGGCTGCGCGGTTTGTGTCATCGGCCCCACGGGCCGGGCATCGGTGAAGATCGCGCCCCATGCGACAAGGCGCCGGTGCCACCATTCGCCAGCCCCCCGCCTTGTCATCACTCCCATGGCTTCTGCCCGCCCGCTGCCTTCACCCGGCGCCGGTCAATGCTGGAACTTTGCGACAGCCTCATCTTCGCGGCCAAGGCGGCGATCGCGCCGGACTGCGCAACCTGCATCCGCAACAGCCGGGCCAGTGCCGGCACGTCATCATCGTCGGCACCCTCGATCAGCTGCGCCACCCTTCGCGACGCCACCACGTGACGGCAGTATTGCGCCAGCAGGCCGTGAGTCTCGCGAGGGAACCAGTCGGCCGGCAGGCGGTGGACGATCTCGCGCCACTCGGCGCCCTCGGCCTCGGACAGGTCGGGCGGTGGATCAGGGCGCGCCGGCAGGTGCGTCACCGTGGCGGTGCTCAGTTCGTCAGCGGATGGTCGGCCGCGTGTGCCCATGGTGGTTACCTCGAAAAAGCCCAAATTGGCCGTTTATGATGAAAAAGGGTAGGGACCGCTCTACACGCCGCAGGGCCTGGCGATCGGACATGCCCCCCTAGGGTGCCGCCAGGTCAGCGTCGCAGCGCCTCAGCCAACGCCTGCCGGCGCCGTGCGATGGCAAGCCTCGGCCGGCCGGTCGAACTCGCCCGCTGGTCGGATCGCCACTGCTGGTACGTCACGCCACGTTCGGCCAGCCACTTGCGAAGCTGTAGCGGTGCGCCTTCACTATCCTGGCGCCTGTCTGCTGCTGCAAATTCTTTCATCGGTGTGTCTCCAATTTGATGATCGGTTAAGCGGCCTTCGGCCTGTAGAGCCAGGTGCCCGGCGTGACTGTGCCGGCAGCGTCGACGTTGACTTCACGAACGCCACCCGGCCCGGCCGCGATGTGCTTGCCAATGCCCATGCGATCGACCTTGACCTCGGGCGGCGTGAAGGTGCCAGCCTCGACGTAGCCCAGGCGCTCGCCCTCAGCCACGCGCAGCCAAAACAGCGAACCAGGCTCGTTCAGGTACCCGCGAACCAACTGCGACACCTGCGGCAGGGTGCCCATCGAAACGCCAGAATCGTGTAAGCCCTGCCAGAACTCCCGGCGGCGATCCTGCGCCACCAGCAGGTCGCGAGCGGCTTTCAGTTCATCCTGCACCAGCTTCGCGAATGCCGGCCGGACGGCTTCGCAAATCTCACGCGACGCCTTGGCGCGCTCTATCTCGGCTTGCTGCGTCGCTAGCCTGACAACCTCTTGCAGCAACCCGACTTGCCGGCACGCTCGCGCGTACTGCTCGCGCATCGAACCAAGGTCAGCGACGGCGGCATCGTCGCCGGCCAGCATTCGCTGCGCTTGATCCGCCAGCGTCTCGCGACGATCCCGCGCGCCTTCAAGAGTCGCCAGCAATGCGGTGCACTCGGCTTCGGCATCGACCAGTCGCGCTTTGACTTCGGTCAGCTTTAATTCGGCAGCGACGTACTCAGGAAAATCAGAAAATTTGCTCACGGTAGAGTCCTCAAGATTTACCGGCAGCCGGCCGGCGCGGATTAGTCAATCGGTCAGGCTGGCGATTAGGCCGGATTGCTGCCTGTACAGCGATCAAAGCTGAAGCAAGTAAAGGCCCATGGTAGATTCTATAAAGGTGTACGGCTGGCGGGGCACAAAAATATGGAAAAACGGCCCGACTACCCCGCCACACGGGGCAATAGGGTTACCTTGGAATGGCCATTGCCCGCCAGCCGGGGCAATGTACCCCGCCAGCCGGGGCAGCGATTTTTTGCGGCTGCCATTCGCGCCATGCGTTCAACGGAACCGGCTTGGCCCGCACGTCTAGCTTGCCGTCGCACTCGTGAATCGGCTCCCAGGTGATCGCATATAGGCTGCAACGGTGGCGGCCGCCCTGCCGTGTTTGCGTCAGGAAGCCTTTCTCCAGCAGCCCGGATAGCGCCTTGGCTAGCGTGTCCTTGCTCGACCAGCCGCGCTTTTGCATTAGGCTAAAAGTGCACGCTAGGTCGCCATTGTTTCGCCCGCGATACGCTGCGGCCACGTCAATCAGCAGCTTCACTTCATGCGCCGTCATTGCGGACCAGGCCGGACTGTTAAGAGCGTCGCGCGGCAGCGATAGAAACGGCTTACTGCTTGACCGGCCCTTCGCGCGCAGCCCACTCTTTGCGCTCATAGGCGCCTTCCCAGCGACTTGAAGGCGCTTTCGGGCGTTGCGGCTAGTCCCGTAGCCAGCAGGCGAACTGCGCGCCTTTGACGCCCGCTCATGCGTTCTACACTGGCAATGATCGCCCAGCGGCGCCACGCGGTACAATCGGCGACGAAGTGTTTTGAAGTGCCCGCCCCGCCCCGGTTGCCGCCGGGTGCGGGGTTTTTGCTGGCCATTAGGCAGCCTTCCGGCTCGCGGTGATTCGCGACTCGATCCAGGCGGTTATCTCGCTCTCGACCCAGCCAACGGCGCGGACGCCCAGCCGCACCGGGCGCGGGAAACTGCCCTCGGCCATCGCTGCGTAAATCGAACTGCACGACAAGCCGGTCATCGCCTCGACCTGCGGCCGGCGCAGGATGGAATCGTTGTTGCGTTGCGTCATGATTGAACCCCATGCAAGGCCCCGGCACCGGCCGGAACTCATGGGCGCATGTTGGCAATGCGGCCGCGCGGCGTCGATGTGTTTTATTCGGGCGGCTTGCGTTTCCTTGGGTGAATTCGATCCCTTACCGCGTCGGCGGTCAGGCCAAGATCAGCGCCCACCACCCGCAGCGCGTAATCGGAAGGTTTCTCGTCAATCGGGTAAACGCGCCCCCCTATCAGTTCGCCACTGCCGGCATGGTGCTTCGTTATCTCGGCAATCAGTCGATTAATTTCGTAAGCGCCGCGCGTTATTTCGCGTTCCCATTCCGTAAGGCCAGGCCGACCACGACGGGTTTGCTTTGTGCCGTATATCTCGGTCAGGTAGTCGCGGACACAAGGCGGGAAGTCGGTGAATGCAAATGCCCGTTCATGCAAAACCTTTATCTCGGTGCCGAGTCTCTGTGTCGCAGCGACCAGCGGCGCGACATTGCCGGCCCGCGCCACCTCCACCAGCGCTTGCCATTCGCTTTCGTCCATGCCACCCCTTCCGTGCACTTCGATTCAGGCGGCCAGCGCCCGCAGCACGGCCTTCGGTTCGCGCTGTATTACGTTGAGCAATACCAGCGCCGGGCCTTTGGGCGTGCGGTCGCCGCGTTCCCAATGCCGCAGCGTCGCCACGGAAAACCCAAGGCGCGCCGCGAACTGTGCTTGTGTGAGCCCCAGCCCTTGGCGCAGCGCTTTAACGTCCACGGGGCGCATGGCATGCACGCGTGCCGCCACCGGCTCGCCTTTGGCGTGCGCGATGGCCTCTTGCAGCCCTTGCCGAATACTTTCGAATGCCTCACTCATGGTTTGCTCCTTTTGATCCACGCCGTTTGCAACACGTCCACCAGCTCAGCCAGCGCGTTGCGTTCGGCCTTGCTCAGGTTGGCCCGTTCGTTCTTGGCGAACAGCGTCAGCAGGTACAGCGGCATGGCCTCGCTGTGGAAGTAGTAAATCACTCGCACGCCGCCACTCTTGCCGCGGCCGTCGCGCCCCCAGCGCAGCTTTCGAATACCGCCGGTGCCTTCCAGTAAGTCGCCTGCTTTCGGGTGTGCCGCCAGGTAGTCGATTACGCCCCGGCGCTGCGCTTCAGTCAGCAGTTTGTCCGCTCGGCGGATGTATTCGGGCAGCTCGCCGATGGTCAACATGGGCAGCAATTGTAATCCAAAGGATTAGTCATGCGCCACGGCGCAGCGGCACCACGCCGGCCACGGGCGCCACAATGCCGCAGAACTGCGCCCACTCGGCCATCAGCCGGCGCCGCTTGTCGAACAGCGTGCCGCGTGCGTAGGCGGCCTCGGCTCGGTCCCGTAACTGGTGCGCCAGCGCGTGTTCGATGACCTCGCGCGGGTAGGCTGTGCATTCGCCGGCCCAGTCCCGAAAGGTGCTTCGGAAGCCGTGCGTTGTGACAGCCCGGCCCATGCGCTTCAGGACGGCCGACAGCGTCATGTCGGATAGCGCGGCGCCCTTGCTGTTCGGGAACAGCAGTTCGCTGCCGTCTATGCGCGGCAGGGTTCGCAGCAGTTCCACGGCCTCAGCGGACAGCGGAACCCGGTGCTCTTTCGCGGCCTTCATCCGGGCGGCCGGTATCGTCCACACGGCCTGCGCTAGACCGACTTCGGCCCAGGTCGCGCCCCGCACCTCACCCGATCGCGCGGCCGTCAGAATGGCCAGTTCAAGCGCACGGGCGCCCATGCCGGCCTGCTGCCTCAGTTCGGCCATGAATGCGCCGATCTCCTGCCACGGCAGTGCGGCGTGATGCTCGACCTTCGCCACCTTGCCGGGTGCCGGCAGCAGTTCCTTTAGGTGGCCAGTCCACCGGGCCGGGTTGTCGCCGGTGCGGTAGCCGCGCGCCGTGGCGTAGTCCAGAACCGACTGAATGCGCCCGCGAAGCCGTGACGCGGTTTCTGTTTTCGTGGTCCAGATCGGTTCAAGGATTTGCAGGACGTGCGGTAGCGTCACGTCGGCCACGCTCAGCGCGCCGATGATCGGGCTCGCGTACTGCGCCAGCGTGGCGCCCCACTGCGCGGCGTGCTTGGCGTTCTTCCAGCCGGCCCGCTTGGCCTCGATGTAGCGCTCGGCGCACTGCTGGAACGTGACGGCCGATGCGCGGGCGGCCCGTGTGGTGCTGCCCGTGCGCGTGTCGATCGGGTCCAGCCCCCCGCGCAGCAGCTCGCGGGCCTCAGCGGCCAGGTGCCGGGCCTTGACCAGCGTCACGTCCTTGACGGCGCCCAGACCCATCTCGCGGGTTTTGTCTTGGCGGGTGTACCGGAATATCCAGGATCGGGTGCCGGACGCACCGACGCGAAGGTAAAGCCCCCCGCCGTCCGGGTAGTGCCCCCTATCCTTGGCGCCTGTCACCTCGCGCGCCGTGAGTCGGTGCAGCGTGTGCTTTCCCATGATTCTGTCCCATGTTTTGTCCCATGTTTCGGATCAGGATAGTACAGGCTTTTGCCGGAACGTGCTGGAACTCAATTCCCTTGAAAACCGCTCCAGTGCTTACGTTTGCCGGAAGTCTTGGGAACGCGCTGGAACCCCATACAGCGGACACCCTCTCCGCCAATTCCATTCCCCCCGAAACCGCCCAGCCGGCGGTTTATCGACGCTGCCTACCCGAGGGCGGGCGAGGCTGATTCACGCAGCCGCTCAGACCAGGAAGCTCAGGTTCGGGCTCATCAGCACGACCTCGTCCATCAGGATGTCGCGCGCCGCCAGGCGCAGCTCGCCGCCCTCCTCGCGCAGCCGATCCTCGCGGCGACCGGAGAAGAAATACGGCGTGCTTTGCGTCGGGCGCACGCGAAATACCAGCACGTGGCTGGTCACCAGGAACGTGCCCGGCTGACCGCCGTCGTAGGCGCGGATGTTGGTCACGAAGTGGCGAGTGATGGTCGGCGGGCTCTCGGCCGTCGTCGTCGAAGGCCGCGACCACAGCTCGATGCGCGTTGCCAGGGTGGCGTAGTCGTCGTCGAAGTAGCCATTCACGAACTGCGACTGCGGCGCCTGGCCTTCGTAAAAACCCCGTCCCGGCATCCGGTAGCGAATATCCGGCGTGACCCGCTCCAGCCAGCGACCGTAGGCGTGCTGGTCGAACAGCTCGGCCTCGTCGTACAGAAAATTCAGGATGCGCCGGTAGGTGGCGTCGTCGACTTGTGGGTTGTTTTCCATCGCCCCGACCTCAGCCTGCCATCAACTCGCGCCAGCGCAGCAACAGCCCGAACTCGGACATTTCCGAGTAGGTCGAGCGGTAAGCCTCGCCCGGCCCGGGGAAGTCCGCAATACGTTCGTCCTGCGAGGCCAGAATCATCTGAAAGCTGCTCATGCGCTCGCGGCCGATGGTGCCGCGGCTGCCGGCGTCGATGGCAGCCCAGGCCTCGGCATCGTCCTGGTCGAAGGTGCCGGCGGCGGTGAAGGTGCGGATGCCGGCCTGCAGGCTCGCCTGCTTGTACTCGTCCGGCGCCTCGCGGTCGGCGAAGAACCAGTTCCAGATCTCGGTGCGATCCGGCCCGGTCGGCTGCCAGACGCGCACGTTGAAAAAATTCACCGGCGGCTGGTCGGGCCGGAACGTGATCGGGAAATGCACCCAGGACAGGTTCGGGAAGATGGTCATCACCTTGTTGAACAGCTTCGATTTGAGCTGTAACTGGCCCGGCGTGAGCGTCTTCTGGTACAGCGCCACCATGTCCGGGTGAAAACCCACCCACGGCGGCATGCCCGGTGGCAGGTCCACGAAAATGCAGCCGTGGCCGTTGCCGGCACGCACCGCCGGGCCTTCGATGGCCAGGTCGCGCAGCACCTCCAGCGGCATGCCGCCTGCAATCTTGCGCGTGATCGGGCCGTGCGTCTTGAGTGCATGCGGGCCGTCGGCGGCGAAGTTGACGGCGCCGTATTTCCAGTTTTTCTGCGCCACCCAGCGGATCGGCGCGCCGAGCGCCTGCGCGCCGCCCGGCGTGCGCGCGAACAACATGTCGATGTACCAGCGGGCGTCGCCCAGGTATTCGTCCAGACTCGGCGCCTGCGGATCGAAGGTGGCGAAGATCAGCCCGGCGTGCACGCCAACGCGCGCCTGCACCAGGTTGAAGGTGGCCAAATCCACGCGGCCCTTGTAGGCCTCCGGCGCGTCCGCCATGGCGGTGAGCTGGCCGGTGTTGTCGAAGCTCCAGCCGTGATACGGACACACATAGCCCATGGCATTTCCGGCGTCGGCACGGCACAGCAGTGCGCCCCGATGCGGGCAGGCGTTCAGGAACACGCGCAGCGCGCCATCCTGCCCGCGGGCCAGGATCACCGGATCGTCACCCATTACCCGGCGCAGGTAATCACCCGCTTTGGGCAGCTCGCTGTCGTGGCCCACAAACAGCCAGCTGCGCGCGAAAACGCGCGTCAGCTCCAGGCGGTGAATTTCCGGATCGGTAAATATGCGGCGGCTGACCAGGCCGGTTTCGGGGTCCACCAGTTGGCCCGGGTGACCAAGATCGTCGATCTTCATGCCGCGTTCCTCCGTGAACGAACCGCGCTACCGCGGTACAAACGACTGTCCGTTAAATTGCCTGAGCCGACGCCGGATTGGCAACCATCGCGTCAGGCGCGAGCGAACGCCATGTCACGCAACACAACTGTAGACCAACGCCGGCGGCGCGTTCAGGAACACCGGATGAATGTCCAGATGCCCGAACAGATCCTGCAGACTGCGCCGGAAACGACGACTGGTCGGCAGCACCTGTGCATGCACGAAGCTGTAGGACACAAACGACCCGCCCGGCCGCAGTGCCGCGCGCACGGCGTTGACGACCGAGGCCTGGTGCGCGGCGCTGAAATTGGCAAACGGCAACCCGCAGACCACCGCATCGACCTGCGGTATGCCGCGCTCGGCAAGCACCTCGGGCAGGCACTGTGCGGCGGCGTTGATCACCTCGACGCGCGGGTAGCGGGTAGCCACGTAAGCCGCCAGCTCGGTATCAAGCTCCAGCGCCAGAACTCGGCACGCCGGGTGAGCCCGCTGTGCCAGAAGACGCGTGAAGGCACCCGTGCCCGGTCCGAGTTCCACGATCACCCGGGCGCGGGCAAAGTTGATCGGGTCGGTGATCTGGCCGGCCAATGCCGGACTGCTGGGAAATGCCGACCCCATGCGCAGTGGATTGGCAAGAAAGGAACGCAAAAAGCGGATATCCAACAGCGACTCCCTCCTCACAGCGCACGGTGGCCGGCACCTTACGCGCGCGCAGCCGCCTGCACAAGGCGCGCCGCCGGCGTTCATGGCGTTCATGGCTTTTTTCTCTCGCCGGCGCATGCGTACCGTGCCGGCGCAGCGGCCACGGCTGGCGCGTTCGGCGGTTCAATCGGCAGTGCTACCCTACCGCCCCCTCGCAATGGACCGCGCGGTCAGCATGACTTTTATTACGGCTCTTCGACGGATTGTTGGCGCCGGGATGTTGGCTGCAGGTCTGCCGCTCGCCGGCTGTTCACGGCAACCAGCGGAACTCCCGCCGCCGCGTCCGGTGCGCGCCGTGCAGGTGCCGGCAGCGGGTGAGTTCGCGGCCCAGCAACGCTACGCGGCCCGTATCGAAGCCCGGCACGAGACGGTGTTGGCGTTTCAGGTCAGCGGCCGGGTCAGCGCCCGCCAGGCCGAAGTCGGTGACACGGTCGCGGCAGGCGCCGTGCTGGCCCGTATCGATAGCACCGATCTTCGCCTGCGCGTGCGCGAGCTGAGCGCCCGCCTGAGCGCCAGTCGCGCCGAGCGCGGGGACGCCGGGGCAGCGCTGCGCCGGGCCAATGAGTTGCGACCCAAGGGCTTCGTCAGCCAGGCCGATTTTGACCGCGCCACTTACCGGGACCAGGCTGCCGCGGCGCAGGTCGCGGCACTGACCGCGCAGCTGCAACTGGCCCGTCGGGATCTGGCCTACGCTGCGCTGACGGCGCCGACCGCGGGCGTCATCACCGCCCGCATGATCGAAGCCGGCCAGGTGGTGAGCGCCGGCCAGCCGGCCTTCAGCCTTGCGCAGGCCGGGCAGATCGAGGCGGTCTTCGACCTGCCCGAACACCAGCGCGCCGGGTTGCCGGACACCGTTCAGGTCACGCTGTGGACGCAGCCGGATCATCCGCTCACGGCGAAGGTGCGGGAAATCGCGCCGCAGGCCGCCGACGGCAGCCGCACCTACCGCGTGCGCACCACGCTGCCGGTTACCGATGGCCCGCCGCCCGGCCTTGGCAGCAGCGCCACTGTCGCATTTGCTGGGCCGGTCGCGCTGCCGGCCATTCCGTCCGCTGCCGTGCTCAAGCGTGATGACGGCCAGCCGGCGGTGTGGGTGGTCGACACCAACGGGGCGGTCCGGCTGCGCCCGGTGACACTCGGCCCGGTGCAGGGCGATCGGGTCTCCATCGCCGACGGCCTTGGCGCCGGTGACTGGGTGGTGACTGCCGGCGTGCACGATCTGCGCGACGGACAGGCCGTCAGCCTGCCCTGAGCGGCCGCATGTCCCGCTACAACCTGGCTGAATGGGGTCTGCGCCGCCCTGCCCTGACGGTCTACCTGATCGGTCTGCTCCTGCTGGGGGGCGCGGTGGCATTTTTTGGCCTGGGGCAGACCGACATGCCGAACTGGACCATGCGCGCCATGCCGATACGCGTGTTCTGGCCCGGCGCCAGTGCCGAGCAGATCGAGCAGCAGGTGGTCGACAAGATCGAGCGCAAGCTGCAGGACACGCCGTATCTGGACAGTCTGATCAGCACATCGAAGCCCGGCGAGGCATGGATCTGGGTCAACCTCGAAAACAGCCTGACCGATCCGAAGACCAAGGTGCCAGACATCTGGTACCAGGTGCGCAAGAAGGTCGGCGACATCCGCGACACCCTGCCGCCGGGCGTGCAGGGCCCGTATTTCAACGACGAGTTCGGCGACGTCTACCCGCTGGTGTATGGCATCTGGGGCGACGAGTTCAGCTATGCGGAGCTGAAGGATCAGGCCGACTGGCTGCGCGAGGAGCTGCTGCGCCTGCCGATCGTCGAGAAAGTGGTCCTGATCGGTGCCCAGCCGCAGCGGGTGTACCTGAACCTGTCGACGGCACGGCTGGGCAATCTGCGTGTGAGCCCACTGGCGCTGACCGAGGCCATCGCCGGCCACAACGCCATGCAGGCGGCCGGCCATATCGAGAACACCACCGATCGCCTGCGCCTGCGCCTGGGCGGCCAGTTCGGCAGCGTGGAAGACGTGCGCCGGGTGCCGGTTCCGGCCGCCGATGGCCGGCTGCTGACGGTGGGCGATCTGGCCGAAATCAGCGCCGGATACCAGTATCCGGCAGAACAGCTCATGCGCGTGAACGGCCATCCGGCGGTGGGACTCGCCATCTCGATGGCTGCCGGCGGCAATGTGGTCGATCTGCGCCGCGACGTGGTGGCGCTGATGGGGCGCCTGCAGGCCGGCCTGACGGTGGGCGTGCAGGCCACGCTGGTCGCCGACGAGCCGCAGGTGGTCACGCACACGCTCGACAAGTTCCTGTTCAAGCTGGCGGTGGCCGTCGGCATCGTGCTGCTGGTCAGCTACGCCACGCTGGGCTGGCGGTCGGGCCTGGTGGTGGCCACCGCCTTTCCGCTGGTGCTGGGCGCGACCTTCATGGCCATGAAGGTGATGGACATCGACCTGCAGCGCATCTCGCTGGGCGCGCTGATCATCTCGCTCGGCCTGCTGGTGGACGACGCCATCATCATCGTCGAGATGATGCAGGTGAAGATGCGTCAGGGCCTGGACCGCTTCCACGCCGCCAGCGCTGCCTACACCAGCACCTCGCTGCCGATGCTGACCGGCACACTGGTCACGATCGCCGGCTTCATGCCGATCGCGCTGGCAAAAACGGCGCTGCGCGAGTTCATGTTCGGCCTCTACGGCGTGATTGCGGTGGCCTTGCTGGTGTCCTGGCTGGTGTCGGTGCTGTTCACGCCCTACCTTGCCTACCGCATGCTGCCGGCGCAGGTGGGGCATCACGACGAGGTGTACGACACGCCCTTCTACAGGCGCCTGCGCGACCTGGTGCGCGCCTGCGTCAACCGCCCCGGGTGGATGGTGGCAACGGTGGCGCTGCTCGTGGGCCTGGCCGCCGTGGCCGGAAGGCAGGTCGAGAAACAGTTCTTTCCGCTCACCGACCGGCCGGACCTGATCGTCGAAACCTGGCTGCCGGAAGGCAGCTCGTTCGCCGCCAACGAGGCGCTGGCCAAGGACATCGACCGCCTGCTCAAAGGCGAAGCGGGCGTGCACAGCTGGGTGAGCTACATCGGTTCGGACACGCCGCGCATCTTCACGGACCTGTGGATCGAGCTGCCGGCCCACAATGTCATCAAGACCTACATCCAGACCACCGACCGGCCAACGCGCGACCGCCTGCGCGAGGCGCTGCGAACGCGCATCGCCCGCGATCTGCCGCAGGCCCGGGCGCGGGTGAACGTGTTTCCGTTCGGCATGCCGGCGCCGTCCTCGATCGAATACCGCATCACCGGGCCGGACCGGCACACGCTGCGCGAGTTCGCCGCGCAGGTCCGCGCCGTCATGCACGATCACCCGCAGACCAGCGGCGTCCATTACAGCTGGCGCGGGCCGGTCAGCACGGTGCGGCTGGATCTGGACCAGGCGCGCCTGACGGCGCTGGGACTGTCCGCGCAGCGCCTGGGCGAGTCGCTCGACATGCTGCTGTCGGGGCGGCCGGTGACCCAGCTGCGCGACGGCGACGAGACCATCGACGTGGTGCTGCGCCTGACCGAGGACGAGCGCACGCGCCTGGGCTACCTGCCCAACGTACCGGTGCCGCTTGCCGACGGCAGCAGCCTGCCCCTTGGCCAGCTGGCGCACCTTCAGCCGGCGGTGGAGGAAGGCGTGGTGAGCCACTACAACCGCATGCCGGCCATCATGGTGTATGCCGACCTGCCCTGGTACGTGCAACCGCTGGACGTGGACGCCCAGCTGCGGGAGCGGCTCGATGCCATACGCCAGCGCCTGCCGCTGGGCTATCACCTCGAGATTGGCGGCATCGGCGAGCTCAGCGCCGAGGTGGATGAGGCCATCGGCGCCGTCATGCCGATCATTGCCGTCGCCATCGTCACGCTGCTGATGATGCAGTTGCAGCACCTGGGCCTGACGCTGCTGGTGCTGGCCTCGGCGCCGCTGGGCCTGATCGGCGTGCTGGTCACGCTGTGGTTGGCGGACCTGCCGCTGGGCCTGGTGGCGCAGCTGGGGGTGTTGGCGCTCGCCGGCATCACCATGCGCAACACGGTGATCCTGGTGGATCAGATCCGCCAGGACGTGGCGGCCGGCCTGAGCCGCCACGAGGCGGTCATTGAATCGACCGTACGCCGGTTTCGGCCCATCGTGGTGACCGCCGCTGCCGCCATCCTGGCGCTGGTTCCGTTGCTGACCGATCCTTTCTGGGGACCGATGGCCTATGCCATGATGGGTGGCCTGCTGGTGGCCACGATGCTGACCGTGCTGTTCGTCCCGACGCTGTATGCGGCCTGCTTCAGGGTCCGATCGTCACCCGCTGCGCCGCCGCCCGTCTGACGAGGAAAATCCTCGCCACCCCCTGCCCGAGGATACGAACGCGATGAACGCCTGGCTGGTCCGCGACTGGTGCACGCCCGAACAGATGCAGTGGACCGACCTGCCACTGCCCGAGCCGGGCCCCGGGCAGGTGCGCATCAAGATCGCCGCCGCAGCGCTCAACTTTCTGGACACGCTGATGATCGGCGGGCGCTACCAGGAACGCCCGCCCCTGCCGTTCGCGCCCGGCGTCGAACTGTCCGGCACCGTGGACGCCGTGGGCACGGATGCCGCGCTCACGGTCGGCGATCGCGTGTGCGGGCTGGTCGGCCATGGCGCCTTCGCCGAGTACGCCTGCGTCGATGCCGGCGACCTGTACCGGGTGCCGGACGCCGTCGATCTGGTCGATGCCGCTGCGCTGCCCGTGGTCTACGGCACCGCTCACCATGCCCTGCTGGAGCGTGGCCGCCTGCAGGCCGGCGAGACCCTGCTGGTGCTGGCAGCGGCCGGTGGTGTCGGACTGGCCACCGTGCAACTGGGGCGTGCGCTGGGCCTGCGCGTGTTGGCCGCCGCCGGTGGGCCGGACAAGTGTGCGTTGTGCCTTGAGCACGGCGCCGAGCAGGCCGTCGACTATCGCGAGCCGACCTGGGCCGAACAGGTCAAGGCGGCCACCGACGGCCGCGGCGTGGATGCCGTGCTCGACCCGGTCGGTGGCGACTACACCGGCCAGGCGCTGCGCCTGCTGGCCTTTGGCGGCCGGCTGCTGATCGTGGGCTTTGCCGCCGGAGCGATTCCGGAAATCCCGGCCAACCGGCTGCTGCTGAAGGATCTGTCGGCGCTGGGCGTGATCTGGGGCGCCTGGCGCCGCCGCAATCGGCCGGCCGCGGCAGTGCAAATGGCCACCCTGTTCGAGCTGTGGCGACAGGGCGCCATCGCGCCGCTGGTGTCCGAGCGCCGCCCTCTACGCGACGCGCCGCAGGCCATCGCCGACCTTGGCGCGCGCCGCACCACCGGCAAGGTGCTGCTGATTCCGGAGGACACGAAATGAGCGCCGAAACCCCGCGCGTACCCCTACCACCGCCGATTCTGTATGCCGTCGCCATCGGCCTTGGCCTGTGGCTGGAGCGTCCCCTGCCGTGGCCGCTGCCGGGTGGCGCACTGCGATTCTGGAGCGGCGTGGTTCTGATCGCGCTGGCCGTGGCGCTGTTTGGGCTGTGCCTGCGCGAGCTGCGGCGCCACCAGACCACCATCAATCCGCACCGGGCGGCCAGCAATCTGGTCGAAACAGGCCCGTTTCGCTTCAGCCGCAACCCGATCTACCTCAGCCTGACCGTGCTGCTGGTCGGCGTCGGCCTGCTCGCCAGCAGCACCTGGGTGCTGCTGATGCTGCTGTGGGTGCTGCCGGTCATGCAGCGGCTGGTCGTCGCACGCGAGGAGGAGCACCTGCGCTGGCGCTTCGGCCAGGAATACGCAGACTACTGCGCACGGGTGCGCCGCTGGCTGTGAACCGCGCAGCGCGCGCGCTGCGCGGACTGCTGCGGGCACTGCGTTACGCGCTGCTGATCTTGCTGGCGGTGACTGTCGGGGCAGTGCTGGTGCTGCGCTGGCTGCCGCCGCCGTCCACCTCGTTCATCCTGCAAAACCGCATTGCAGCCCTGCGCGCCGGGTACGGCTTTTACCCCTACCCGTACCGATGGGTGGATTACGAAGGCATCGCGCCGGTCATGGCGCTGGCCGTGGTGGCGGCCGAGGACCAGCGCTTTCGCGAGCACCATGGCCTGGACCTGACCGGCATCCGGCAGGCGATTCGCGACAACCAGTATCGCAACCGCCCGCGCGGGGCCAGCACCATCACCCAGCAGACGGCCAAGAACCTGTTCCTGTGGCGCAGCCAGACCTTGCTGCGCAAGGGCATCGAGCTGTACTTCACCGGCCTGCTGGAACTGCTGTGGCCCAAGCAGCGGATTCTGGAGGTGTACCTGAACGTGGCCCAGTTCGGCGGCAGCGTGTTTGGCGTAGAAGCCGCCGCGCAAACCTACTTCAACAAACCCGCGGCGGCCTTGACCCGCCATGAAGCCGCCCTGCTGGCGGCAGCGCTGCCGTCGCCATCCCTGCTGCGGGTGGACGCCCCGTCGGACTATCTGCGCCAGCGCCAGCGCTGGGTGCTCAACCAGATGCGCCTTCTGGGGCCGGGCTACCTGCAGGGTTTGTGAGACAACCTTCAGTTGCCGAGCAGTTCCCGGCAAAAGCCGGCGCTTTCGACCACCGCGCGCTGCACAAGCGCATTGGCAGCGGCGACGCCACCGGCCGGATCGTCGCTGGCGGCGGCTTGCTCCAGCCGCAGCGTGCGGCTGCCCAGCACGCGCCTTTTGCCCACGTCCACCAGCTGCAGTCGTACGGACAGCAGGATCCGGCTTGGCTGGCGCGTGAAGTCCTGTTCCAGTTGCAGCAGTTCGCTGAGCAGGCGGTAGTCGGCACGCACGCCGCTGCCCGGTGCCAGCACCCGCGCGCCGCCGGCCGAGAAGCCATCCATCAGCGCCTGCCCGAACAGGCGTGCCGGCCGGTCGATCCATCGCTGGCGGGCGAAGTAGCGCAGCTCGTGCGCAGACGGTCGGTACGCCATGGCCGCGGTGTCATAACCGGGCGCCGCGGTCGGCGTGGCCACCTGGATGGTACTGCCCACCGGTATGGCCAACGGGATGCTCGCCTGCGCGGGCAGCGCAAGGGTATGCGTGATGTCCGCCTGGGGCGCCGTCAGCGGCAGCGAACAGGCGGCCAGCAGCGACAACAGCGCGGCGGCGATCAGATGCTTCATCGTTCCCCCGGGCCGGGCTCGCGCTGCGGCGGGCCAAGCAGCAACATCTGCGGATTGGCGCTGAGCCGATCACCCAGTTCGCGCAGGCTGCCGGCGGCGGAACCGAGCTCATCCACCGCACGTTCGACCTGGGGCAACAGCACACCGCCGGTGTATTCGAGCTGACGGCGACTGTCGCGGGCGGTGGTGCCAACCTGCTCGCCGGTGCTGCGCAGGGTCGCCAGCAGCTGTTCGGTCTGCCGCAGCACCTGCTCGATGCGCGGCGCCAGCGTTTCACCAGCCTGGGCACCCGACTTGGCCAGCCGTTCCAGATCGCCCAGGGTGCGGTCCAGTCGGTCACTCTGTCCGGCCAGCGCACCGGTGATGTGCTTCGTGTTGGCCAGAATGGCGCCGATGGCCTGGGCGTTGTCGTCGTTGAGGATCACCAGCAGGCGGTGACTTGCCTGTTCCAGCGTGCTCATGGCAAGCGTGAGCGCGGTATCCAGACGTGTCATGAGGGAGGGCTGCATTTGAATCACCGGATAGTCGCTGCCCTTGGTGTGCTCGAGCAGCGGCGCGTCCGGACTGCCGCCGCTGAGTTCGACCGAGCCCAGACCGGTCAGGCCCTGCACGGCGAGGGTCGCCACGGTGTCCGTCTTGATGGGTACATCGCGACGGATCTTGAAGGTCAGCCGCACCTGCGTGGAATCAGCCGGATCCAGCTCGACGGCCTCCACCCGACCCACCTCGACGCCCCGATACGTCACGCGCGAAGACGGACTCAGCGATGCAACCGAGTCTTTGGTATAGGCATAGTAGAAGCGAAACTCGCCGGCTTCCCGCCCCGAGCCGAGCCACAGCCCGAGGCCGATCAGCGCGGCCCCGAGCAGCAGCACGAAGGCGCCGACCGCGACGTACGCTACGCGGGCCTGCATGTCGGCTTTCCGAAATCGCGTGGCGAGGCGGCGAAATAGGCGCGAATCTCCGGCTCCTGCGAGGCGGCAAGCTCGGCCACCGGCGCCACCGCCAGCAGTGCCCCGCGGCCGAGAAAGGCAACCCGGTCGCTGACACGGGCGATGGAGTCAAGATCGTGCGTCACCATCAGTACGGTCAGTCCCAGCAGGTCGCGCAAATCGCCGAGGAGTTCGTCCAGACCGGCGGCAGTCACCGGGTCGAGTCCGGCCGAGGGTTCGTCCAGGAACAGCAGCTCCGGATCCAGCGCCAGTGCCCGGGCCAGGGCGGCACGCTTGATCATGCCGCCGCTGAGCTCGTCTGGAAACTTGCCGGCCGCATCCGCCGGCAGGCCCGCCTGACCCAGGCGCAGCATGCCCAGCTCGCGACGATCGGCCAGCGACAAGCCGGTGTACTCCGCCAGCGGCAGGCAGACATTGTCGAGCACGCTCAGGCCGGTGAACAGCGCGCCCTGCTGGAACAGGATGCCGATGCATCGGCGAAGTGCCCGCAAGCCGCCGGCGTCCAGACGCGCCGCATCCTGCCCGAGCACGGTCAGCTGCCCGCCGGCGGGCGGCTGCAGCAGACTCAGCGTTCGCAGCAGCACCGTCTTGCCGGACCCGGAGCCACCCACCACGGCCAGCACCTCACCGCGATGCACGGTCAGGCTCAGGTCGCGATGCAGCACCCGCCCGCCGGCCAGCGTGGCCAGGGATACGGCCTCAATGGCGGGGGCGTCGCTCACAGGCCCATCACCTGAAACACCACCGAGAACACGGCGTCCGCAATGATGACCAGAAAGATGCTCTGCACCACGCTGGTGGTGGTTTCGCGCCCGATGCTCTCGGCACTGCGCCCGACGCGAAGTCCGCGGTGGCAGGCGACGCTGGCCACCAGCAGGGCGAACACCGGCGCCTTGATCAGGCCCACCCAGAAGGTGCTGGGCGCAAAGGTGTTCGGCAGTCGACGCAGGAAATCGGCATAGCCGACACCGTACAGGCCATCGGCCACCACCATGCCGCCGAATATGCCCAGCGCCGACGCGTACAGCGTGAGCAGGGGCAGACACAGCATCAGCGCCAGCACCTTGGGCAGCACCAGCATTTCCATCGGCGTGATGCCGATGCTGCGCAGCGCATCGAGCTCCTCGGTCAGGCGCATGGTGCCGATCTGCGCGGTGTAGGCAGAGCCGGTGCGTCCGGCCACGATGATGGCCGCCAGCAGCGGCCCCATCTCCCGCAACATGGTCACGCCGACCAGATTCACCACCAGGATGTTGGCGCCGAAGGTCTTGAGCGGCTCGCCCGCCTGGTAGGTGATGACCACCCCCATCAGGAACGCCAGCACCCCCAGCAACGGCAGCGCGCGCACGCCGGCGGCGTCGATTTCCTGCACCAGTCGATCCAGCCGGAACCGGCGCAGGCGAGCCGCGCCGTCCAGGATCAGCTGGCCCCAGAAATCCAGAAAATTCAGAACATCGGCGAGCTTTTGCACCACCGCTCGGCCGATCTGTTCCAGCGGGCCGCCAGTCCGCGATGCCGGTGGTGGCGCACCCAACAGGCGGCCGCGCACCAGTTCCAGCAATGCTGCGTGCCGGGGTGGCAGGGCACCATAGTCGATCTGTGCGCCGCGGGCCTGCGCCACAGCGCCCAGCCGGTGCAGGGCCCAGGCGCCCGCGGTGTCCAGTTGCGTCACCGCATCGGTATTCAGATGCCAGTCGCCCTGTTCCTGCCAGGCCTCGAGGCTGCGCATCACCTCGTCCAGACACTCGACCGTCCAACAACCGCGCGCGCGCAGCGTGCGCGACTGCGGCTCGCTGGACAGGCCGGCGGCCTGCGGCATTGCCGGCCGATGCACTCAGCGGGTCGGCGGCGGCGCGTACTGAACGAGGGCCTGCCGAAATTTCTGCGCCAGCGGCGGCGTGCTGAACACGCGGTTGTCGAACACGTCCCACGACGACACATTGCCCCCGTAGGCGGCGGCGTTCGCCTCCTCGTCCGGCTGCAGGACAGCGCCTTCCAGCGCGATGCCGGCGAACAAGCCACGACTGCGTGAGTACGAGTAGATCTCGGCCTTCATCTGCGCATCGGTGGCGGCTGAAGCCTGGCGACCGACCGGCCCGGCGGCGACGGCAGCGTCCGCGCCCAGGGTGACCTTGCTCGCGGCCAGGTTCTCGACCCCGCGGCGGGTCTTGAACACCAGGATGATGTCGGTCGACTGGGCGCCGATCTGCCAACCGATGCTGCCCCCGGCCAGGGTGATGAAGCTGGGGTTGCTCCAGCCGCTGTCCTGACGCACGGCGATGACGCCCTTGCCCCAGCGCCCGCCAATCACGAAACCGGCCTTGATCACGCCGGGAATCACGGCGATGCCGTAGGCGTTCGCCAGCAGTTCGGGCGGAATGGCATTCTCGGGAATTTCGCTGATCTGATGCAGCACATCGGTTGCCGCGTGCAGGCGGTCATCCTCGGCCTGGCCGGCGCTGGCGATCGCTGGGCCCAGCAGTGCCAGACACATCAGTAGGACGGGCCGACTTGCAAAACTCGATTTCATGCGATTTCCTCGTTGATGCGCCCCGGGCGCGCCGCGCAATGATGGCACAGCGGCGCCGACTCGCCGGCGCAGCGTGCCTATAATCGCGCTCGAAAATCTGACCCGGCTGCCCACCGGCAGTTCGCGTACCCCCGAGGAGACTTCCTGATGAAGGTGATCGAAATTCCCGAATTCGGCGTCGCCAAGCTGGCGGTCGTCGAGCGTCCCGACCCGCAGCCCGGCCCCGGTCAGGTGCTGGTGCGCGTGTGGGCCGTGTCGCTGAATTTCCGCGACCTGATGACCGTGCAGGGCCAGTACAACCCGCGCCAGAAGCTGCCGCTGATCCCGCTGTCCGACGGTGCCGGCGAGGTAGTGTCGGTCGGTCCCGGCGTGCGCCGCTTCAAGCCCGGCGACCGGGTGGTGGCGATCTTTGCGCAGAAATGGCTGGGCGGCGATGCCACACCGGCGGCCCGCGGCTCCACGCTTGGCGGCCCCGGCGATGGCATGGCGGCGGAACTGGTGGCACTCGACGAAGACGGCCTGTTGCCGATCCCCGAGCATCTTTCCTTCGAGCAGGCGGCGACGCTGCCCTGCGCCGGCGTCACGGCCTGGAACGCGGTCGTGGTGCAGGGTCAGGTCAAGCCGGGCGACACCGTGCTGGCGCTGGGTACCGGCGGCGTGTCGCTGTTTGCGCTGCAGTTCGCCAAGGCGGCCGGCGCCAAGGTCATCATCACCTCCAGCAGCGACGAGAAACTGGCCCGCGCCAAGGCGCTGGGCGCTGATCACGGCGTCAACTACGCGAGCGAACCGGACTGGGACAAGGCGGTGCTGGCGCTCACCGACAAGGCCGGCGTCGATCAGGTGGTCGAGGTCGGCGGTGCCGGCACCATCGGCAAGTCGATCAACTCGGCTCGCATGGGCGGCACCATCACCATCATCGGCGTGCTGGCGGGCAACGCCTCGGAAATGGATCTGCGTCCGGTGCTGATGAAGGGCCTGCGCCTGCATGGCGTGTTCGTCGGCCCGCGCGAGATGTTCGAGGCCATGAACCGCGCCATCACCACCCACCACATCGAACCGGTCATCGATCGCGTGTTCGAGCGCGCCGACATAGGCGCCGCCTTCGAGCACATGGCGGCCGGCAGGCACTTCGGCAAGATCGTGGTGCGCATGTGAACCACGGTACAACACACCCGCGCGCACGTTCGATATAGTCGGCGCTGCCCGGCCGGCGTGCCGGAACCTCGCCCAGCCAATCATTCAGGGAGCTTCAATGTTCAATAAAAACCTCATCTCCAGCTTGGCCGGCCTGGTTGCCGTGACCCTCGCCGGCTGCGCCTCCACCCAGACGCAGCTCGGCAGCGGCGGCAGCATGGTCAGCGGGTCGGCCGGTGCGGCTGGCGCGCAGGGCGCGGCACCCCAGCTGACCCGCTGCGCCACGCCCATCGGTACCGCCGCGCTGATCGAGCAGGACAACCCGATGCTGGCGCAGGCCGGCCTGACCAGCCCGATCCCGCTGCTGCGCATCATGATGGCGCAGAGCGGCTGCTTCCGCGTGGTCGACCGCGGCCAGGCCAGTCAGGCCATGCAGCGCGAGCGGGCCATGGCCGCCGGTGGGGACCTGCAAAGCGGCAGCAACATGGGCGCCGGCCAGATGAAGGCGGCCGATTTCCTGATCACGCCCAACGTGGTGTTCAAGGATTCCAACGCCGGCGGCGGCGGCGCCGGGCTGGGTGCCCTGATTCCGGGCATCGGTGGCGCCATCGCCGGTGGCATCAAGTGGACCAACATGGAGTCGCAGGTCACGCTGTTCCTGACCAACGTGCGTACCGGTGAGCAGGAAGCCGCCGCCGAGGGCAGCGCCAGCAAGCGCGACCTGGGCTTCGGCGGCCTGGCATTCGGTGGTCTGGTCGGCGCCGGTGGCGGCGCGTATGCCAGCACCGATATCGGCAAGATCGTCTCAGCGGCCTTCCTGGACGCCCACAACAAACTGGTGGCGCAGGTGCAGGTAACCCAACCGGCGGCCACCCGGCCCTCAGCTTCCGGCTACATGACGCTGTCGGATGTGAACATGCGCTCCGGCCCGTCGACACAGTCGCCGGTGGTCATGCTGGTGCCCAAGGGCACGCCGGTGTCGCCCAACGGCGAAAAGCAGGGCGCCTGGTGGGGTGTCGAAGCCAACGGCCGCGCTGGCTGGATACACGGCGACTACATCACCCGCTGATCGGACCCGCGCGGCGCATTGCGCCGCGCACAAGGAAAGCCCGCCGGCAGCTCATGTCGGCGGGCTTTTTTGTTGACCGGCGTTCAGCGCAAGCCGGCATCGCTCAGACCCTCAGCAGCCGCGCCACCGCCGGCACGGCCCGCAGCCGAGCCAGTTCTGCCGGCGTTGGCAGCAACGGCCGGTCGCGCTCGCGGCTGACCACGCACAGGAAGCCGAGTTCCTCGCCGGCCGTGGCCAGGAACTGATGAAAGCACTGCGGTGCCACGTACACGCAATCGAAGGCGGCCACGGACTCGACCCGCTCGCCCAGAATCACTTGCCCCCGCCCGCGCAGAATCACCACCGCATGCGGGTGCTGGTGGCGTTCAAGCGTGGAATAGCCGCCCGCCTTGATCTCGAAATAGCGCACCAGGGCATCGAGCGCCTGCTCGCCCGGCGCCTCGCCCAGCAGCGTGCGGCGGGTGATGTCCCGGTGCGGGCTGCCATCGTTCTTGTACTCACGCAAGGCCACGGCCGGCCACTCGAAACCGGCGCCATGCACGACGTGCGAATCGGCGCCGCTCATGAGCCCAAGCCTTCCACGACTGCGCGCAGGGCAGCCGCGCCGCGTTGCAAGTCGCCTTGCGCATACAGGCTGCCGCCGATCAGCAGCAGCGTGTCGGGCCCGTAACGTCGTACCCACTGCCCGGCGCGCGCGACGTCCATGCCACCTGCCGGCGCCGGCAGGCTGGGCCGCAGCGTGCCCAGCGGCCGACGCAGGTGGTCGTTGATGCGCGCACAGGTCGCGGCTGAAAAATCGAAACGCCCGCCGGCGTTCGGGTAGATGACCGCATCGGCACCGGCCAGACGGAACAGATCGCCCAGCACCAGCTGCGGCGCCATGCCGGCGCCGCGTCCGAACAGACTGCCGGTCAGCGCCGGATGCGCGAGGATGGCCAGGCCGTACTGGTCGCGGATCAGGCGCAGCGTGTCCAGGCCGACCAGCCACGGGCTGATCAGAACGCCAAGGCAGCCGGCTTCGCGCGCCGCCGCCAGACGCTGCGCCAGCAGCGCGGCCGGTGCGGTCACGTTCGGGAAGTATTGGCTGTGCCGGCCGGTGGCGGCATTCGCGCGCGTCACCGCCTCCTGACAGCGCGCCAGACGCTCGGCGAACGGCGCCGCCGGCTGGTCGGCAAGGCCGTGGTCGTCCTTGATGATGTCGATCCCGCCGCGGGCGAAGGCCTCGCAGCACGAGGCCAGTTCTGTCGCCGACAGGCCCATGGGCTTGAGCGCGGTGCACAGCAGGGCACGACCGCTCACCCCGGTCAGCCTGCGCAGGCCGGCGATGCCATGTCCCGGACCACCCAGCGCAGTCACCAGCGCGGCCGGCCATTCCAGGTCGACCACGCGAATTCCCGGCTTCAGGGAAATGTTTCCGAACAGCAGGTTCAGGCACTGCGGCAGGTCCGCGCCAATGGCGTCCAGACTGTACGACAGCACCACCCGTGCGCGCCGCGGCCCGGTCTGTTGCACCGCCTCGACCCGTCCGGCGAAGCGCTCGGCCAACTCCGCCGTCAGCAGCGACCGCGGCAGCTCGACCGTTTGTTCGAGCCCTATCAGAGCGGCCTTGCCAGCCGCGTCCTCACCGGCAGCCAGATTCAGCGCGTAGTGCACGCCCAGTCGGCCATCCACACGCAGACCGGCCTGTGTCGCGCTGGCCGGCGTCGATACCGATAGCTGATCTGACGCCGCAGTGACGTGCAAGCGAGCGTTGGCATCGGCAAGCCGACGAACAGTGGCGGACATTGAAACTCGGCTTGCAGGGGGGGCTGGGAATTCTATCCCAGCCGCTCCAACTGCGACCCCGCCATCATCACCGCTTGCCGCGTGCCGAAATACCGGTTACACAATCGCGGTCCAAGCTTGATGGATGGCCGTTTTTGGCGTCGGTGCGCGCACCGACGGGGACGCACATGACACAGCAGCTTGCTCAACAGGTCCTGCGCACGGACGTGTCCGGAATGCCGCTCGAATGGGTGGATTACCAGACCGCGGTGCGCCTGTACCACTTTGGCCACGTGGCCTACACCTGCGGCACGCCGCTGTACCGGGTGCATGGCGGCATGAACGCCGCCAGCGGCCAGCGCAGCGTGGTGGAGGTCAATTCCATCATCGCCACGTCAGGCGACCAGTCGGCGCTGCGCCGCAGCCGCGAGGTGTACTCCCCGCCGCTGAACAACCCGGCGCTGTTCAAGCGCGACGGCCACACCTGCCTTTACTGCGGCCAACACTTCCTGTCACGCGACCTGTCGCGAGACCATGTGCGTCCGCTGAGCGCAAAGGGCGCCGATACCTGGGCGAACGTGGTCACCGCATGCAAGCGCTGCAACAACCACAAGGCCAACCGCACGCCCGAGCAGGCCGGCATGCAGCTGCTGGCGATCCCGTTCGTGCCCACCCACGCCGAGTACGTCTACCTGCGCGGGCGGCGCATCCTGGCCGACCAGATGGAATTCCTGCTGGCGCATTTTCCGCGTTCAAGCCCGCTGCAGGCGCGGTTGCGCGCACAGATGAGTTGACGCTCGAAGGAAGTCATTCGCAGATCTTGCCGGCCTGAAGCGCTGGCTACATATGCCGCGCGCCCGCGCGGCAGGCTCAGTCCGAACTGCCGTACTTGCCCAGCAGAATGTGGTGCAGCGTGGCCGTGACCGGCACCTCGATGCCCAGCAGCCCCGCCCGGCGCAGGATGGCTCCGGTGATGCCATCCAGCTCCAGCGGCTTGCCGCGCTGCGCATCGGCCTGCATGGAAGGCGTGATGGGGTCGATGCCCTTGATCCACTGGAATACGGCTTCCAGTTCGTGCGGGCTGAACTCGACCTCGTCGGCTGCCGCCGCGGCGCCGGCCTCGCGCATCAGGTTGCGCATCACCCAGGCCATGTCGGGGTCATTCGCCATGCGCTGGGTGTCCAGGAAGGTCACCGCCGCCAGCGGATTGCAGCCGTTGTTCAGGACCAGCTTTCGCCACAGTTCGCGGCGGATGTCCTCGCTCGCGTAAACGGTGATGCCGGCCTGGCGCAGCAGTTCGACCATGGCCGTCGTTTCGCGGCCGCAGCCGGTCGGATAGTCACCCAGCACAGCCTCCAGCACGCCGCGCACTTCCACCTCGCCAGGGGCAGTGATGTGGGCGAAAAACTTGCGCATCAGGCCGCCCATCACCGGCCGCTCGAACACCTCGGCCAGGATCGGCTCGTTGTCGACGCCGTTTTGCAGCGAGCCCAACCGGCAGTCGGCACTCACGTATGGCTTCAGCTGCTCGGCGAGGCGACGGGTGTGCTGGCTCTTGCAGGCAAACAGCAGCCAGTCGCAGCCGGCAAGCTGGCCGAGCGCAGCCTCGTTCGCGGTGTCGATCACGGGCAGGCAGTGCGTTTCCCGCACGCCATTGAAGTCCAGAACCAGACCCTGCTCGGCCAGGCGCGCCGCATGCTCACCGCGCGCCAGCAGCAGCACTTTGGCCTGACCGGTGGCGGCGAGACGCGCACCCAGCAGGCAGCCGATGCCGCCAGCCCCGACGATGCCGATGCGCACGCCCTACTCTTCCAGCAGCTTGCGCTTGGCCGGCACACCGGCCCACTGCTCGGCGTCGGCCGGGGCGTCCTTGCGCTGGGTGATCGGCGGCCATTGCTGCGACAGGCGGGCGTTCAGTTCGATGAACTCCTGCTGGTCGGCGGCGACCTCTTCCTCGTCGACGATGGCCTCGACCGGGCACTCGGCCACGCACAGCGTGCAGTCGATGCACTCGTCGGGGTCGATGACCAGCATGTTCGGGCCTTCGCGGAAGCAGTCCACCGGACACACTTCCACGCAATCGGTGTACTTGCACTTGATGCAGGCTTCGGTGACGACGAAGGCCATGACCGTTCTCCGGGACAAAAAAGCGGGCAATTATAGCGGCCGCGTCTGGCGTGAACCCGCATGACGGTTCGTAGGAGCGGGCCATGCCCAGACTTACGGCGGCCCGCCGCCACCGGCCAGCGCACGCAGTTCGTACAGCAGATCGAGCGCTGCCCGCGGCGCGAGCTGGTCCGGATCGATCCGCGCCAGCCGGTCCAGCACCGCCTGGCCGGGCTGCGGCTCGAACAACCCCAGCTGGCGCTGCGGCGGCGCACTGGCCACCGGTACCGGCAGGCCCTCGCCCAGCTGCGCCAGCCGCTCGCTGGCCAATGCCAGCACCGCCGCCGGCACGCCGGCCAGGGCCGCCACCTGCAGGCCGTAGCTGCGCCGCGCCGGGCCCGGCTGTACGCGGTGCAGAAACACGATGCCGCCGGCGTGCTCGGCCGCATCCAGGTGCACGTTGTCGACGCCGTCGAGCTCCTGCGCCAGCGCGGTGAGCTCGAAATAATGCGTGGCGAACAGGGTGAAGGCCCGCACGCGCTGCGCCAGGTGCATCAGGCAGGCCCAGGCCAGGGCCAGGCCGTCGTAGGTGCTGGTGCCGCGGCCGACCTCGTCCAGCAGCACCAGGCTGCAATCGGTCGCGTTGTGCAGGATGTTGGCAGTCTCGGTCATCTCCACCATGAAGGTGGATCGCCCGCCGGCCACGTCATCGGCGGCGCCGATGCGCGTGAAGATGCGGTCGACCGGCCCGATGCGCGCCGCGCGCGCCGGCACGTAGCTGCCGGCATGCGCCAGCAGCACGATCAGCGCCACCTGGCGCATGTAGGTGGACTTGCCGCCCATGTTGGGGCCGGTGATCAGCAGGATGCGTCGCCGGTCGTCGAGCTCAAGATCGTTGTCCACGAACGGCTCGCCGACCAGGCGCTCGACCACCGGGTGGCGGCCGCCGTCGATGTGGATGCCCGGTGCCTCGTCCAGCTGCGGCTCGACATAACCGAAACGCTCGGCCCGCTCGGCAAGACAGGTCAGCGCGTCCAGCTGCGCCAGCGCGCTGGCCGCGGCCTGCAGCGGCGCCAGCTCGGCCGTGATGGCATCCAGCAACTGCTCGAACAGCAGGCGCTCGCGGGCCAGGGCGCGTTCGCGGGCGCCGAGCGCCCGTTCCTCGAAGGATTTGAGCTCCGGCGTCAGGTAGCGCTCGGCGTTCTTGAGCGTCTGGCGGCGCGTGTAGTCGGCCGGCACCGCCGCCGCCTGGGCGCGACTGAGCTCGATGTAATAGCCATGCACGCGGTTGTAGCTGACCTTGAGGCCGGCGATGCCGGTGCGCTCGCGCTCGCGCTGCTCGAGCTCCAGCAGGTAGGCGCCGGCATCGCGGCCGATGGACCGCAGCTCGTCGAGCTGCGCGTCGAAACCGGCCGCGATCACCCCGCCATCGCGCAGCAAGGCCGGCGGCGTCGCCTCCACCGCGCGACAGAGCAGCTCGTGCAGCGGCTCGAAGCCCGGCAGCGCGGCGCGCAGGTCTGCCAGCAGCGGCGCCTCGAGATCCGCGAGCAAGGCAGCCAGTCCCGGCAGCAATCCCAGGCTGTCACGCAGCGCAGCAAGATCCCGTGGCCGTGCGGAACGCAGCGCCACGCGGCCGAGGATGCGCTCCACGTCCCCCACGCCGCGCAGTCCCTCCTGCAGCCGCGCGTAGGCCTGGTCCTGCAACAGCACGGCAATGGCCCCGTAACGACGGCGCAACTCGGCGTGATCGCGAATCGGCCCCAGCAACCAGCGCCGCAACTGGCGGCTGCCCATGGCACCGACGCAGGCGTCCAGCACGCCGACCAGCGTGGCGCGCTCGTCGCCCGACAGGCTGCGGTCGATTTCAAGATTGCGGCGGGTGGCCGGGTCCAGCACCAGCACCGCGTCCGGCGCCTGCACGCGCAGGCCGCGCAAATGCGGCAGCGCCGCCAGCTGCGTGTCCTGCGCGTACTGCAGCAGCGCGCCGGCGGCGCCGATGGCGAGCGCCATCCCGGCGCAGCCGAAGCCGGCCAGGTCGTGCACGCCAAACTGCTCGCACAACCGCCGCTGCGCGCTCTGGGCCTCGAACTGCCACGGCGGGCGGGCGGTCACGCTCCAGGGCCCGTCCGGCAAGGGCGATTCGCCGTCCGGCAGCAGCAGCTCGGCCGGCGCCAGGCGCGCCAGTTCGGCCGCCAGCGCCGCCTCGCCAGCCAGCTCACCGACCGTGAAGCGGCCGCTGGCCAGCTCCAGAACCGCCAGTCCGGCGCACTCGCCCTGGCGCAGCACCGCCGCGATCAGGTTGTCCCGCCGCTGGTCGAGCAGTGCATCGTCGGTCAGCGTGCCGGGCGTGACCACGCGCACCAGCTCGCGCTGCATCGGCCCGCGCCCGTCCGGCACGCCGACCTGCTCGCAGATGGCCACCGTGCGGCCGCGTCGCACCAGCCGGCCGAGGTAGTTTTCCAGCGCGTGCGCCGGCACGCCGGCCATCGGAACTTTCTTGCCGCCCGACTCGCCGCGGCTGGTCAGGGTGATGTCCAGCAGCCGGGCCGCTTCGACCGCATCGTCGAAGAACAGCTCGTAGAAATCGCCCATGCGATACAGCAGCAGGGCCTGCGGCTGCTGAGCCTTCAGGCGCAGGTAGTGCTGCATGGCCGGCGTGTGGCCGGCCAGCGGATCAGCGGGCGTCTGGGCCATGTCCGGAACCTGGCTCGAAAAACCGCGCGCGGCGCTCAGTCCACCCGGCGCGCCGGGCGCTCACCCAAGCACATCAGCACGCCAAGGCCGATCAGGGCCCCGCCGGCCCAGATCCACTGCACCAGCGGGTTCACGTAGGCAGTGACGGCGTGACGGCCGTCACGGGTCTCGCCCAGCACCACGTAGACATCGCGCAGCGGGGTCGAGTGAATGCCGGACTCGGTGGTCGGCATGCGGCTGGCGTGATAGCTGCGCCGTTCCGAGCGCAGGTTGATGCGGTCGTCGAGCCGAAACCGGGCGCGCTCGGCGTCGTAATTGGGGCCGCGAGCGGGGCCGATTCCGACCAGTTCCACGCGATGACCGGCCAGTTCCAGCACATCGCCGGGCGCCATCGTGACCATGCTGTGCTGGCGAAACAAGCCGGCCGCCGCCAGGCCCACGGTGGCCACGGCAACGCCCAAATGCGCCAGCAGCGCGCCGTAGTGCCGGCGTGCCCGCCAGGCGTTGACGAGCACCGCGCCGGGCAGCGTCCGCTGCTCGGCAGCGGCAAGGCTGCGCCCGCCGCGCCACAGATCAGCCGCGATGGTGGCCACCGCAAGCGCCGCGAATCCGACCGCCGCCGCCGCCAGCGGGCTGAGCGGTCGCGCCAGCACCAGCGTGAGCGCACCGGCCAGCACCGCGATCAGCACCGGCCACCTCAGCCGCCGCCACAGGGCGCGCGGCTGGGCGCGACGCCACGGCAGGCTGGGCGTCAGGCCCATCAGCAGCACCAGCAGCAGCAACTGCGGCACCACCACGCTGTTGAAATAGGGCGCCGCGACGGTGATCTTCTGCTCGGCCGTCACGTCCAGGAACAGCGGATACAGCGTGCCCAGAAACACGCAGGCACCGGCCACCGTGAACAGCACGTTGTTGGTCAGCAGCAGCGTCTCGCGCGACAGCCAGGCGGTCGGTCGCGGACGGGACTGCGCCTCGCCGCCCCGCCACACGAACACCCCGAAGGCACCACCCACCACCAGCGCCAGGAAGGCCAGGATGTAGGCGCCGCGCCCCGGATCGACGGCAAAGGCATGCACCGACGACAGCACGCCCGAACGCACCAGGAAGGTCCCCAGCAGCGACAGCGAGAAGGTCAGGATGGCCAGAAACAAATTCCAGCTGTGCAGCAGCCGGCGCTGCTCCTGCACCATCAGTGAATGCACCAGGGCGGCGCCGGTCAGCCAAGGCATGAAGGACGCATTCTCGACCGGGTCCCAGGCCCAGTAGCCGCCCCAGCCGAGCTCGTAATAGGCCCACGCCCCACCCAGCACGATGCCGATGGTCAGAAAGCCGAACGCCGCCAGCGCCCAGCGGCGCACCACCGGCAGCCAGTCCTCGGCCGGCCAGCGCGTCAGCAGCGCCGTCAGCACCAGCGCGAAGGGAATCGAAAAGCCCACGTAGCCCATGTAGAGCATCGGCGGGTGGATGGCCATGCCCGGGTCCTGCAGCAGTGGGTTCAGGTCCCGCCCATCGCCAGGAATCGGCAGCAGGCGCGCGAACGGATTGGACAGGAACAGGATCAGCCCCAGGAACCCCACACTGAGCGCCCCCTGCACCGCCAGCGCGATCGGCAGACGGTCCGGGAAATGGCGCCGGCCGTACCAGGCAAGCCCGGCCGTCCAGGCCACCAGAATCACGTACCACAGGTACAGCGAACCCTCGTGTCCACCCCACACGGCGCTGATCTTGTAGATCAGCGGCAGGGCGCTATTGGAGTTCTGCGCCACGTACCAGACCGAGAAGTTGTCGGTCACGAAGGCCTGCGTGAGCGCGGCCCAGCCGAGCACGGCCAGCGCCAGCTGCAGCCAGACGCCGCGCACGGCGATGCTGGCCAGCTGCGGCCGACCCAGCGCCCGCGCCAGCAGCGGCGAGACCGCCTGCAGCAGGGCCACCGGCAGCGCCAGCATGACCGCGAAGTGGCCGAGTTCGATCAGTTGTTGATTGGGCGTGATCACAGGATGTTCCGGATCCGGCCGCGAGGCCGGGAAAGACAGTGCGACAATGCGCGGCACCTGACAGGCGCGTGTGCGGCCGGATTGGCACGGCGGGGCAGTGTAATGCCGCCGTCGCAGGGCCACCAATGCCGCCCCCGGGCCGAAGGTCCACAGGCGCGGTTCTCCTGTGTGGGAGGCCCGCCCTCGGGCTGAATGCATGATTCGAGGATTCGGATTCGCGGCGGGACGCCGCTCCCACAAAGGCGCCTCAACCCAGTCCGATCAGCCGCCAGCGCCAGTACAAGAACCCAAGAATTTCCTACCGCCCGCCTCATGCTCGAACTGCGCGACCTGGCCGCGGTGCGGTCCAACACTCTGCTGTTCCGGCGCCTGAACCTGCTGCTGCACGCCGGCGAGGCGCTGCGCGTGGCCGGTCCGAACGGCGCCGGAAAGACCACGCTGCTGCGCGTGATCTGCGGCCTGACCGAGCCGGCCCGCGGCCAGGTGTGCTGGGACGGCACGCCGATCAGCGCACTGAGCGACGAATACCGCGCCCGGCTGGCTTTTCTGGGCCACCAGGAAGGACACTTCGGTGACCTGACCGCGGCCGAGAACCTGCGCCTGGCTGGCCAGCCCGTGACCGGCTCCGTCGTGGACGAGGTGCTGGAACAGGTCGGCCTTCGCACGCTGGCCGACCAGCCGGCACGCTTCCTGTCGCAGGGCCAGCGCCGCCGTCTCGGACTTGGCCGCCTGCTGCTGCGCGCCGTTCCGCTGTGGGTTCTGGACGAGCCGCTGACGGGACTGGACCGTCAGGGCGTGGAGCTGACCGCCCACCTGCTGGCGCAGCATCTGGCCGACGGGGGTCTGGCCGTGCTGACCACCCACCAGGATCTGCCGGGCCTGGACGGCGTGCTGCGGCACCTGGACCTTGGCGCCTGACATGATCGGACAAGTCTTTCGCCGCGAACTGCTGCTCGCCTGGCGCCGGCCAGGCGACACGCTGCTGCCGCTGACGTTTTTCATCATCGTCGGCAGCCTGTTCCCGCTCGGCGTGGGCGCCGAGCCTGTGCTCCTGCGCAGCATTGGCCCCGGCGCGGTGTGGATCGCCGCGGTGTTGGCCACGCTGCTGGGCCTGCCGCGATTGTTTGCCGCCGACCAGCAAAGCGGTGCGCTCGAACAACTGCTGCTGAGCCCCGCGCCACTGGCGCTGCTGGTGGCGGTCAAGGTGCTGGCGCAGTGGCTCACGTCCGGCCTGCCGCTGGCGCTGGCCGCGCCGCTGCTGGCGCTGGGCTTCGGGTTAAACTTTGGCGACCTTGGCGTGCTGCTGGCCGGGCTGCTTCTGGGAACACCGCTGCTGAATCTGCTGGGCGCCATCAGCGCCGCGCTGACGCTCGGCCTGCGCGGTGGCGGCGCCCTGCTTGGCCTGCTGGTGCTGCCGCTGTACGTGCCGGTGCTTATTTTTGGCAGCGGCGCGGTGCAGGCCGCCGCGCTGGGTTTTGGCGCCGGCGCCAACCTGTCGCTGCTGGCCGCCATGCTGGCCCTGGCACTGGTGTTCGCGCCCTGGGCCACGGCCGCCGCGCTGCGCATATCACTGGACTGACCGCCCATGTTCGGCCCCACCCTGGACCGCCTCGCCGCGCCCAAGTTCTTCTACCCCTTTGCCGGGCGGCTGCTGCCGTGGCTGGGCTGGCTGGCGGCCGGGCTGCTGCTGCTGGGCGCCGGCTGGGGCCTCGGCGTCGCGCCGGCCGATTACCAGCAGGGCGACAGCTACCGGATCATGTTCATCCACGTGCCGGCGGCCTGGCTGTCGATGCTCACCTACATGGTGATGGCCGGCGGCGCATTCGTGTTCCTGGTCTGGCGCATGAAGCTCGCCGACATGCTGGCCAAGTGCTGCGCGCCACTGGGCGCCGCCTTCACCGCGCTGACGCTGGTCACCGGCTCGCTGTGGGGCAAGCCGATGTGGGGCACCTGGTGGGCCTGGGACGCGCGCCTGACTTCCGAACTGGTACTGCTGTTCCTGTATCTGGGGCTGATCGCGCTGCGCGGCGCCATCGACGAGCCGCAGCGCGCCGGCCGGGCGACCGCGCTGCTGGCGCTGGTCGGCGTGGTCAACATCCCGATCATCCATTTCTCGGTCGAGTGGTGGAACACGCTGCACCAGCCGGCCTCCCTGACGCGCATGGCTGGACCGGCCATTCATCCGGCCATGCTGACGCCGCTGCTGCTGATGATCGCCGGCTTCACGGTGTACTTCGCGGCGGTGCTGCTGCAGCGGATGCGCTGCGAAATCCTGGAGCGCGAACAGCAGGCGCGCTGGCTGACGGAGCTGGACGCACCATGAGCGAATTCCTGGCCATGGGCGGCTACGGCGCCTACGTGTGGCCGTCCTACGCGCTGGCCGCGCTGGTGCTGGGCCTGAACGCCTGGCTGCCGTGGCGCCGACACCGCCGTCTGCTGCGCGCCCGCCAAACCCGCAACGAGCCATGAAAACCCGTCACAAACGTCTGCTGTTCATCTCGCTGGCCGTGCTCGCGCTGGTGGCCGCCGCGCTGCTGGTGATGAACGCCTTTCGCGACAACCTGGTGTTCTTCTTCAGCCCGACCGAGGTTGCGGCCGGCAAGGCGCCGGCCAACGGTACCTTTCGCATCGGCGGGCTGGTGACGACAGGTTCAATCCAGAAAGGCCCCGCCCCCCTGGAGCTGCGCTTCACTGTCACCGATCTGAGCAAGGAAATGCGCGTGCACTACATCGGCTCGCTGCCGGACCTGTTCCGCGAAGGCCAGGGCGTGGTTGCCGAGGGGCGGCTTGGCCCGGATGGCGAGTTCCAGGCCAGGACCATCCTGGCCAAGCACGACGAGAACTACATGCCGCCCGAGGTCGCCCAGGCGCTCAAGAAATCCGGCGCCGCGCATCCCGGGCCAAAACCGTGACGACGATTACGCCGGGTTATCTGCCGCCCGAATGGGCGCCACAGGCAGCCGTCGTTCTGACCTGGCCGCACGCGCACGGCGACTGGGCCGACACTCTGGGGGAAACGGAAACCGAATTCGTCGGCTTCGCGGCCGCCATCGCGGCCCGCGAGCCGCTGATCGTCGCCTGCCACGATGCGGCCCATCGCCGCCACGTGGCGGAGCGCCTGACCCATGCCAGTGTGCCGCAGGCGCGCCTGACGCTGGCGATCGCGCCCTCCAACGACGTCTGGGTGCGCGATCACGGCCCGCTGACCGTGCTGCGCGACGGCTGGCGGGTGGCGCTCGATTTCCGCTTCGACGGCTGGGGCGGGAAGTACCGCGCCGAGCTCGACAATACCGTCACCGCGGTGCTCGCCGGTCAGGGCGCTCTCGGTACGCTGGGCCTGGAGGCCCTGCCCTGGGTACTCGAAGGCGGCAACATCGAGGTCGACGGCCAGGGCACCCTGCTGGCCACCCGCCCCTGCCTGATGAGCCAGACGCGCAACGACCCGGCCGCCGCGCAGGCCCTGCTGGCGGCGCTGCCGACGCTGCTGGGCGTCACCCGTCTGCTGTGGGTGGACCGCGGCGACGTGCTGGGCGACGACACCGACGGCCACATCGACACCCTGGCGCGCTTCTGCGATCCGCACACGCTGGCCTATACCTGCGCCGATACGGCCGACCGCGCGCAGCACGCCGCCCTGGACGGCCTGGAAGAACAACTGCGGGCGCTGCGCCGGGCCGACGGGCGCCCGTATCAACTGGTGCCCCTGCCGGTGCCGGCGCCGCTGTACGACGCCGACGGCCGCCGTCTGCCGGCCAATTACGCCAATTTCCTGATCGTGAACGGCGCCGTGCTGGTGCCGACCTACGGCGACGCCAACGACGCGACCGCCCTCGCCCGCCTCGGCGACTGCTTTCCTGACCGCGCCATCGTGCCGGTGCCGGCGCGCGCCATCGTCGGCCAGAACGGCAGCCTGCACTGCGCCAGCATGCAGATTCCGGCGGCGCCATGAGTAGGCTCACCGTCGCCTGCGTGCAGCACGCCTGCGGCAGCGATCCGGCCGCCAATCTGGCGGCCAGCGAAGCCGGTATCCGCGCCGCCGCCGCGCAGGGCGCCCAACTGGTGCTCCTGCAGGAACTGCACCGCACGCAGTACTTCTGCCAGGTCGAGGATCCGGCCCTGTTCGATCTGGCCGAGTCCGTCCCCGGCCCGACCACGGACTTCCTGGCCGCCCTGGCGCGCGAGCTGGGCGTGGTCATCGTCGGCTCGGTTTTCGAGCGCCGCCTGGCGGGCGTGTACCACAACACCGCCGTGGTGCTGGAGCGCGACGGCACGCTGGCCGGCCGCTACCGCAAGATGCACATCCCGGACGATCCGGGCTATCTGGAGAAGTTCTATTTCACCCCCGGCGATGGCCCGTTCGCGCCCATCGACACCTCGGTCGGGCGCCTGGGCGTGCTGGTGTGCTGGGACCAGTGGTACCCGGAAGCCGCGCGGCTGATGGCGCTGGCCGGCGCGCAGCTGCTGCTGTACCCCACCGCCATCGGCTGGGACCCGACCGACGAGGCGGCCGAACAGGCCCGCCAGCACGAGGCCTGGATCACCATCCAGCGCGCGCACGCCATCGCCAACGGCCTGCCGGTGCTGGTCTGCAACCGCGTCGGCGACGAGCACATCCCGGGCGGTGCGCCGCAGGGCGCGCGCTTCTGGGGCAGCAGCTTCATCGCCGGCCCGCAGGGCGAGCTCCTCGCCCAGGCGCCGACCGACGCGCCGGCCGTCATCTGCGCCGACCTCGACCTTGCCCGCAGCGAGCAGGTGCGCCGCATCTGGCCCTTCCTGCGCGACCGGCGGATCGATGCCTACCAGAACCTGATTCGCCGCGTCAGCGACTGAGCGCCGCGCGCCGCCGCCAAAAAAACCGAGGAGATCAACCATGCCGAGCTTCAATCCGCCACTGCGCACCCTCATGGGCCCCGGTCCGTCCGACGTGCACCCGCGCGTGCTGGCGGCCATGGCGCGGCCGACCATCGGTCACCTCGATCCGGCCTTCGTCGGCCTGATGGACGACATCAAGGCGCTGTTGCGCCAAGCCTTCAAGACCCGCAACGAAGTGACCTTCCCGATCTCCGGCCCCGGCTCGGTGGGCATGGAAGCCTGCTTCGTGAACCTGGTCGAACCGGGCGACACGGTAATCGTGTGTCGCAACGGCGTGTTCGGCGGACGCATGAAGGAGAACGTCGAGCGCGCCGGTGGCGTTGCCATAGTCGTCGACGATCCGTGGACGCGGGCCGTGGACCCGCAGCGCCTGGAAGACGCGCTCGAGACCAACCCGCAGGCCAGGCTGGTCGCCTTCGTGATGGCCGAGACCTCCACCGGTGCGCTGTCGGACGCCAGCACGCTGGTGCAGATCGCCCATCGTCACGGCGCACTGGCCATCGTCGATGCGGTCACGGCGCTGGGCGGCGTGCCACTCGACGTCGACGGCTGGGACATCGACGCCATCTACAGCGGCACGCAAAAGTGCCTGTCCTGCCCGCCCGGCCTGTCGCCGGTCAGCTTCGGTGCCCGCGCGCTGGACAAACTGCGCGCCCGCAAGACGCCGGTGCAAAGCTGGTTCCTGGACCTGAACCTGGTGCTCGGCTACTGGTCCGGCGCCGCCCGGCGCAGCTACCACCACACCGCGCCCATCAACGCCCTGTACGGCCTGCACGAGGCGCTGCTGATGCTGCACGAGGAAGGCCTGGAAGCCGCCTGGGCGCGCCACGCCCTGCACCACCGGGCGCTGCGCGCCGGCCTGGAGGCCATGGACCTGCGCCTGGCAGGCGCCGACGGCGAGCGCCTGCCGCAGCTGAACGTGGTCGGCATTCCGGACGGGGTGGACGATGCCCGCGTGCGCCAGACCCTGCTCGACGACTACGACCTGGAAATCGGCGCCGGCCTTGGCGAATTCGCCGGCAAGGCCTGGCGCATCGGCCTCATGGGCCAGTCCGCCAGCCGCCGCCACGTACTGGCCTGCCTGACGGCGCTCGGCAGCGCAATGGCGGCGCAGGGCCGGCCGAGCGATTGCGGCGCGGCGCTGGCCGCGGCACAGAAGGTTTACGCCGCCTGACGCAGGCTGCTCCGCTGGTGCCGGGTGGCGGTCCCGGCGCCGACAGTGTTGGTCGATCGGCGCCCGGATAAGGACCGTATGCCGAAAGGCCCGCAATAGCGGCACGCTACAATGCCGCCCCCCGCCGACTGCCCCGCCTTTGCCATGACCGATCGCACCGCCCTGCTCCACCGCCAGCTGGCCGAGCGCATCCTGCTGCTGGACGGCGCCATGGGCACCATGATCCAGCGCCACGGGCTGACCGAAGCCGACTATCGCGGTGAGCGCTTCGCGGACTTCGGCCGCGAGCTGAAGGGCAACAACGACCTACTGACGCTGACCCGGCCGGACGTGATCGGCGGCATTCACCGGGCGTATCTGGAGGCCGGTGCCGACATCCTCGAAACCAATACCTTCAACTCGACCGCCGTGTCGCAGGCCGACTACGGGCTGCAGGAGCTGGTCTACGAGCTGAACCTGGAAGGCGCGCGCCTGGCCCGTGGCGTGGCCGATGCCGCCAGCACGGCCCAGCGGCCGCGTTTCGTGGCCGGCGTACTGGGCCCGACCAGCCGCACCGCCTCGGTGTCGCCGGACGTGAACGACCCCGGCTTTCGCAACGTCACCTTCGCCGAGCTGGTCGACAACTACACCGAGGCCTTGCGTGGCCTGATCGACGGCGGCGCCGACATCCTGCTGATCGAAACCGTCTTTGACACGCTCAACTGCAAGGCGGCGATCTACGCCATCGAGACGCACTTCGCCGCCAGCGGCCGGCGCCTGCCGGTGATGATCTCCGGCACCATCACCGACGCCTCCGGGCGCACCCTGTCCGGTCAGACGGCGGCGGCGTTCTATGCCTCCGTGGCGCATGCGCAGCCGCTGTCGGTGGGTCTGAACTGCGCCCTTGGCGTGGAGCTGCTGCGCGAGTACGTGCACGAGCTGGCCGGCGTGGCCGAATGCCGCGTCAGCGCGCACCCGAACGCCGGCCTGCCGAATGCCTTCGGCGGCTACGACGAGACGCCCGAGTTCATGGCCGGGCATCTGAAGCAGTGGGCGCAAGACGGTCTGCTCAACATCGTCGGCGGCTGCTGCGGCACCACGCCGGAGCACATCCGCGCCATTGCCGATGCCGTGGCCGGCAGCGCGCCGCGGCCGCTGCCGCAGCCCCGGCACGTGCTGCGCCTGGCGGGCCTGGAACCTCTCGACATCGACGAGAACAGCCTGTTCGTGAACGTCGGCGAGCGCACCAACGTCACCGGCTCGAAGCGCTTTGCCAACCTGATCAAGGCCGGCGACTACGAGGCCGCCATCGACGTCGCCCGTCAGCAGGTGGAAAGCGGCGCGCAGCTCATCGACGTCAACATGGACGAGGGCATGCTCGACTCGCGGGCGGCCATGGTGCGGTTACTGAACCTGATCGCGAGCGAACCGGACATCAGCCGCGTGCCGGTGATGGTGGACTCGTCCAAGTGGGAGGTGATCGAAGCCGGCCTGCAATGCCTGCAGGGCAAGGGCATCGTCAACTCGATCAGCATGAAGGAAGGCGAGGCGGCGTTCCTGGAGCAGGCGCGGCTGGTGCGCCGCTACGGCGCGGCGGTGGTGGTGATGGCCTTCGACGAGCAGGGCCAGGCCGACACCTGCGAACGCAAGGTGGCGATCTGCGAGCGGGCCTACCGACTGCTGACCGAGCAGATCGGCTTCCCGCCCGAGGACATCATCTTCGATCCGAACATCTTCGCCATCGCCACCGGCATCGACGAGCACAACAACTACGCGGTCGATTTCATCGAGGCCACGCGGCTGATCAAGCAGCGCCTGCCGCACGCCAAGGTCAGCGGCGGCGTCAGCAACGTGTCGTTCTCGTTTCGTGGCAACGAGCCGGTGCGCGAGGCCATCCACACCGTGTTCCTGTACCACGCCATCCAGGCCGGCATGGACATGGGCATCGTCAACGCCGGCCAGCTTGGCGTGTACGACACCGTCGATCCGGACCTGCGCGAACGGGTCGAGGACGTGGTGCTGAACCGGCGTTCCGACGGCACCGAACGGCTGCTGGAGACCGCCGAGCGCTACCGCGGAGTCGCTGGCGCCGCGGCGCCGGCGCAGGATCTGGCCTGGCGCGAGCTGCCGGTCGCCAAGCGGCTGGAACATGCCCTGGTGCGCGGCATCACCGACTACGTCGATGCGGACGTCGAGGAAGCGCGCCACGCTTTCGCGCGGCCGATCGAGGTCATCGAAGGCCCGCTCATGGACGGCATGAACGTGGTCGGCGACCTGTTCGGCGCCGGCAAGATGTTCCTGCCGCAGGTGGTGAAAAGCGCGCGGGTGATGAAAAAGGCCGTCGCCGTGCTGCTGCCGTACATCGAGGCCGAAAAGGACGGCAGCGCCCGCGCCCAGGCCAAGATCCTGATGGCCACGGTCAAGGGCGACGTACACGACATCGGCAAGAACATCGTCGGCGTGGTGCTGCAGTGCAACAACTTCGAGGTCATCGACCTGGGCGTGATGGTGCCCTGCGACACCATCCTGCGCACCGCGCGCGAGCAGCAGGTGGACATCATCGGCCTGTCGGGCCTGATCACGCCGTCGCTCGACGAAATGGTGCACGTGGCCCGCGAGATGCAGCGCGAGGGTCTGGACCTGCCGCTGATGATCGGCGGCGCCACCACCTCGCGCGCCCACACGGCAGTGAAGATCGCGCCGGCCTTCGACGGCACCACGGTGTACGTCAAGGATGCCTCGCGGGCCGTGGGCGTGGCGCAGAACCTGATCTCGCCGCAGCTGCGCGCGGCCTTCAAGAGCCAGCTGCTCGAAGACTACGCGCAGGCCCGTGCGCGCCACGCCGCCAAACAGCAGCGCAGCAAGCTGCTGACGCTGGAGCAGGCGCGCGCCAATGCGTTCCGAACCGACTGGGCGGCCTGCCGGCCAGTGCCGCCACAGCAGCCAGGCATCACCGTGCTCGATACCATCGATCTGGCTGAACTGGTGCCCTGCATCGACTGGACGCCGTTCTTCCAGGCCTGGGAACTGGCCGGCCGCTATCCGAAGATTCTGGACGACGCCGTGGTCGGCGAGCAGGCGCGCCAGCTGCTGGGCGACGCGCAGGCCATGCTGCGGCGCATGGTGGACGAGCGCTGGCTGAGCGCCCGCGCGGTGGTCGGCCTGTTTGCGGCCAACTCCGTCGGCGACGACATCGAGCTGTACACCGACGACACGCGCAGCACGGTGCTGGCCACGCTGCACCACCTGCGCCAGCAGCAGGAAAAACCGGCCGGCGTGCCGAACCTGTGCCTCGCCGATTACGTCGCGCCACGTGACAGCGGCGTCGCCGACTGGCTGGGCGCCTTTGCCTGCACCGCCGGCATCGGCATCGATGCGCACGTGGCGCGCTTCGAGGCGGCGCACGACGACTACAGCGCCATCCTGCTCAAGGCCCTGGCCGACCGGCTCGCGGAGGCGCTCGCCGAGCGCCTGCACCAGCGCGTGCGCACCGATCTGTGGGGATATGCGCAGGGCGAAACGCTGGACAACGCAGCCCTGATCGACGAGCAGTACCAGGGCATCCGCCCCGCGCCGGGCTACCCGGCCTGCCCCGAGCACACCGAAAAAGCCACGCTCTGGCAGCTGCTGGATGCCGAGCGCAACGCCGGCATGACCATCACCGAACATTTCGCCATGCTGCCGACGGCGGCCGTCAGCGGCTGGTACATCGCTCACCCGCAGGCGCGCTACTTCGGTGTCGGCGACATCGGCCGCGATCAGGTCGAGGACTACGCCCGGCGCAAGGGCTGGACACTGGCGCAGGCCGAGCGCTGGCTGGCGCCGAATCTGGGTTACGAGCCCTGACCGTGAGGACGATGGGAACGGCAGTCAGTACACTGGTCCGTGGCGCGTTTTCGGTGCGGACAGAACCATGAACTCCGAAGTCGCAGTGGACCGCGATGAAACCCTCCGTTGCCCTTGACCTCAAACGAAGCGCCGTGCGCGAGGCAGCCGGCCGCTTTCACTCCGCCAACCCGCGCATTTTCGGATCGGTACTCCACGGCACCGACGAAGAGGGCAGCGATCTGGACCTGTTGGTAGATGCGTTACCCGGAGCAACGCTGTTCGACCTCGGAGGCTTGCAGGCCGAACTGGAAGACCTGCTTGGCGTTCGGGTCGATCTGCTGACCCCCGGCGATTTACCAGCCAGATTCCGCGCGCAGATTCTTGCCCAGGCACAGCCGGTATGAACGGGAACCGCCTACCCGACTACCTCGACCACATACGGCGAGCCGCGACAGAGGCGCGCAGTTTCGTCCACGGTCTGAGCAAGACACAGTTCCTTGCGGACCGCCGAACCCAGCAAGCCGTGATCATGAGCCTCGTCATCATCGGCGAGGCCGCGACGAAGGTCATGGATCAGTACGCCGAATTTGCCGCGCAACACCCACAGGTACCCTGGCGCAGCATGCGTGGCATGCGAAACCGCATCACCCACGGCTACTTCGACATCAATCTCGACGTGGTCTGGGAAACCGTACAGACCGCCTTGCCGGCACTGCTGAACCAGCTCCCCCGCATTCCAGGTAGCGAGTAAGCGCCCGGCCACGCCCTGCGATCAGCGCGCTGGCAAGCGGCGCTGCTGCGGCAATGATCCTGCGCCGCCCCCCGGCTTTCGCGCCAAGGAAACGCTGAATAGTTCGACGTGGCCTCTACTCAGCATCCATAAACTCGGGCACGGCATATGGGCGACTGGTGTCGATGACGATCGCCAGCGCCTGTTCCTCCGCGCCGAGCGGCTGGTAGCGCGCGCGCTGCGCGTCGAGCACGGCCAGATTCGCCTCCGAGGCATCGCCGGCCTGGGCGGCACGGCGCTCGACCCGGCTGCGCAGCACATCCGGCGGGGCGGTGCAGGCGAGGATTCGAAACGGCACGCCAAGACTCGCTGCCAGATCGGCGAAGCGCCGGCGCTCGGCCGCGGCCAGGAAGCTGGCATCCACCAGCACCGGCCAGCCGGCGCGAAGCAGTCGCCGCGCCAGACGCGCCAGATGCCGGTAGGTGGCGGCGCTGACCTTGGCCTGGTAAGCGCCCTGATCGATCCCGGACCCGGTGCGCGCGGCGGCGGCAAGACCCAGCAGGCGCTTGCGCTCCACGTCCGAGCGCAAGCGGATCAGCGGCAGCCGTTCGACCAGCCAGTCGGCGTAGTGGGTCTTGCCGGAGCCGGCCAGGCCGTGGGTGATGGCCAGCCACGGCCGGCGCGGGCGGATCAGCGCCTCGGCCAGGCGCAGGCAGCCGATGCACTCGCGCAGGGCCTGAAAACGCAGGCCGGGCGCCTGCGCCCCGGCCGCGCGCAGGCGCGCCACCTTGGCACGCACCAGGGCCCGGTAGACCTCGAAAAAGTCGATCAGTGGCACGCCGCCATAGTCGCCTGTGGCCTGCAGGTAGCGGTCGCGGACCCGCCGGGCCAGATCCGGCCGGCCGCGGCGGGCCAGGTCCATGGTCAGGAAGGCCAGCTCGCCGTGTACATCCTGCCAGCGCAGGGCGGGGTCGAATTCGATGCCGTCGAACGGCACCGGCTGGCCGTCCAGCCACACGATGTTGCCAAGGTGCAGGTCGCCGTGACATTCGCGCACCCGGCCGTCGATCCGGCGCCGCGCCAGCAGCGCGCGGCGGCGCCGGTATTCGGCCTCGGTCCAGGCGGCGAGGCGATCCAGTCGCGCGCGGCTGCGTGGACTGGCACCGTCGCGCAAAGCGGTGAAGTTGTCGCGGGCGGCTTGCAGAAGATCGCCGGGGCGGCCGTAGGGCGAATCCACCGGCGCCGGCGGCAGGCGCTGGTGAAAGGCCGCGATGCACTCGGCGAGCGCATCGATGTGCGTGCCTTCGAGCTGCCCGCCTGCGAGCAGACGATCGAACGACGCCTCCTGCGGGAAGCGACGCATTTCGACCGCCCAGTCGATGGCCCGGCCGCTGCCACCCAGGCGCGGGGCCGCGGCGGTGCCGGTGATCGGCAGTACGGAAAGATAAAGGTCCGGCGCCAGGCGGCGGTTCAGACGCAGTTCTTCGCGGCAGAAGTGCCGGCGCTGGCGCAGACCGGTGAAGTCCAGAAAGCCCAGATCGACCGGTTTCTTGAGCTTGTAGGCGCGCTCGCCGGCCAGCAGCACGGCCGAGATGTGGGTTTCGATGACGCTGACCGGGCCGGCTTCGCGGGCCAGTGTGTCGACCAGTGCGTCCAGCATTCGCCGCCACCGGGCGCCGGGCTGTGGGCGGGTGGCAGCGTGTCCGGTCGCCACCCGCCCCGCCGCTTCAGGACGCCTTGACGTCGATTTTCTTCACCTTGCTGTGCGCCTCGGCGCTCTTGGGCACGCTGATGCTGAGCACACCCTTGCTGAAGCTGGCGCTGGCCTGGCCGGCATCGGCATCCGGCGGCAGGCGAAAGCTGCGCGTGAAGCTGCCGTAGCTGCGTTCGGTCAGGTGGTAGCCCTTGTCTTTTTCTTCCCGCTCGGCGCGCTTCTCGCCGCGCACGGTCAGCAGATCGTCCTGCACCTCGACGGCGATGTCCTTCTCGTCCATGCCGGGCAACTCGGCGCTGATCAGGTAACCGTTGTCCTGTTCCTTGATGTCCACCGCCGGTGTCAGGTCGCCGCCGGTGAGCAGGCGCAGCGGTTCGATGTCCAGCGGCCGGCGCAGCGAAGGCCAGCGCGGAAAATCGGCGAAGAAATCATCGAACAGGTGATCCCAGCGCTCGCGCAGGCTGGTCAGGGATTGGCCGACGCCAGCCCCCGGGGTGGTTTTCCTGACTTCGACCTGGGTGGATTTTTCAGCCATGGCACGTCTCCTCGGGGATAGGCGGAACTGCCGCCCGCAGAGGTGCACAAGGCTAGGCGGTCGGCCCCAAGGTGCCCATGATCCGAATCAGGTCACGCTGCCCCCGATGCCGCCCGGCGGCGGCACCGGGGGCTGGGAATCACTTCAGGGTCGGCAGTTTCTGCCAGGCCGGACGGGCCGCCACGCGGTTCAGCCAGGCGATGATGTTCGGGTACTGATCGACGCCGATCTGCTTGTAGATGTCGGCCAACAGCAGCACGGTGGCGACGTTGATGTCGGCGACGCTGAAGCGATTGCCGACCAGGTAGTCCTTGCCGGCCAGGCTGTCGTTGAGCACACGCAGCGGCGCCGGCAGCGTGTCGGTGGCTTCCTTGGCCAGCTCCGGACGGCGCTTTTCGGGCGGATACAGCATGGCGTGGCGCAGGTAGTTGACGACGTAGATTTCCATTTCCAGCGACGCCCACAGCGCCCACTGGAAAACCCGCCCTTCGTCCTCGACGCTGGCCGGCCACAGGCTGCCCTGGCCGTATTTCTTGGCCACGTACTGGGCAATCGCCATCGACTCCCAGAGGACGAAATCGCCATCCTGAAGCACCGGCACATGGCCGTTGGGGTTGATCTTGAGGAACTCGGGCGTGCGCGACTCGCCGGCGCCCTGGTTGGTCTTGACGTGCTCGTAGGGCACGCCAAGTTCTTCGAGCGTCCACAGACAGCGCTGGGCGCGCGACATGAACTGGCCATAAAGCTTGAGCATGGGTGAGTCTCCTCGGGTGGGTGTTGGCAAGCCGCGCAAGCGTGGCATGGTGCACGAGCACAGCGCAAGCCGGCGCAGCCGTCTGATGTAGCATTTGCCAGCATGGACCGCTTCGACCGCATATACCGTCTGTACACGCTGTTCACGACCAGCCGCGAGGCGCGTTCTGCGGCATCGCTGCAGGCCGACCTCGGCTGCTCGCGGGCCACCTTGATGCGGGCCATCGCCGAGCTGCGCGATCTGCTGGGCACGCCCCTGGTGTGGGATGGCGCCGCCCGCGGCTATCGGCTGGACGGCGCGGCGCCCCGTGCGCAGCTGCCCGGATTGTGGTTCTCGGCCGATGAATTGCAGGCCCTGCTGCTGGCCCAGAACCTGCTGTCCGGGCTCGGCGAAGGCTTGATACCGGACCAGATCGACGCCCTTCGCGGACGCATCATGACCCTGCTGGCGCACGGCGGCGTGGTCCCGCAGCGCGCTGCCGAGGCGCTGCGCATCCTGCCGCTGGGTGGCCGCAGCTGCGATCCGCTGATATTCCGGCAGGTGGTGGCGACCACCCTGGCCGGGCGTCGAATCGACATTCGCTACCTGGCCCGCAGCAGCGGTGAAATCAGCACGCGCCAGGTCAGCCCACAGCGGCTGGTGCGCTACCGCGACAACTGGTACCTGGATGCCTGGTGCCACTGGCGCAGGGCGCTGCGCAGTTTTGCAATCGACGCCATCGAGGCCCTGCAGACCACCGATGATCCGGCGCAGGACATTCCCCAGGCGGAACTGGACGCGCACTTCGGGGCCGCCTACGGCATTTTCGCCGGACCGGCGGCGCAGCGGGCGGTGCTGCGCTTTGCCGCCAGTCGGGCGCGCTGGGTGGCGGCCGAGCGCTGGCATCCGGCGCAGTTTGGGCGCTGGCTGGAGGATGGCCGCTACGAACTGGTGGTGCCCTACGGCGACCCGACCGAGCTGATCCTGGACATCCTGCGCTACGGGCCGCAGGTGGAGGTGCTGGAGCCGCCGTTGCTGCGCGCCGAGGTTTCATCCCGGCTGCGTGAGGCGGCAGCGCTGTATGCGGGGGATGGGGTCAGCTGAGGCCGGCCCGACTGGCGCGCCGGCGCGATGACGAGCCGCGCGCTCAGTCGCCGAACAATTTGCGCCCGCGGCGGCGGGCGCGGTGCTTGCGCTCCAGCTGACTGGGGGTGAGCGCGTTCACGCGCCCGGCGTAGGGGTTCTCGCCCTGCTTGGTGACGATGCGTACCGGCGTACCAACCAGGCCCAGCGCCTCGCGAAAGCTGTTTTCCAGATAGCGCAGGTAGTTGGGCGGCAGCTTGTCCACCTGCGTGCCATGGATGACGATGGTCGGCGGCGCATGGCCGCCCTGGTGGGCATAGCGCAACTTGGCGCGACGGCCGGCGGCCATCGGCGGCGGGTTGGCAGCGACGATGGTCTCGAGCAGGCGCGTCAGTTCCGAGGTGGGCGTGCGCGCCAGTGCGCTGTGCTGCACGGCAAACGCGGCCTTGGTGAGGGCTTTCACGCCGCGGCCGTTTTTGGCGCTGATGAACTCGATCGGCGCGAACTCGACGAACGGCAGCCGGCGCCTCACCTCCATCCGCAGCGCCTTGCGCGCGGCGTCGTCCAGCGTGTCGGATTTGTTCACCGCCAGCACCAGGCCGCGCCCGCGCTGCAGCGCCTGGCCGGCGATGTGCGCGTCCTGCTCGCCGACGCCCAGTTCCCCGTCCAGCATCAGGATCACCACCTGCGCCTGGTCGATGGCCTGCAGGGTCTTGATGACGCTGAATTTTTCGATCGCCTCGTGCACCTGCGCCTTGCGCCGCAGGCCGGCGGTGTCCAGCAGCACGCATTCGCGCCCGTCCAGCACCACCGGCACGCGCACGCAGTCGCGGGTGGTGCCCGGCAGCGGGCTTTCGATCAGCCGCTGCTCACCGAGCAGGCGGTTGATCAACGTGGATTTGCCGGCGTTGGGTCGGCCGACGACGGCAAACACCGGCCGCGGGTCGGCTTCTTCCGCGGCCGCCGGCTCGTCGTCCGGAAAACCCGCCAGCACGGTCTCCAGCAGGTCGGCCACGCCATGGCCGTGGCTGGAGGAGATCGGCCACGGATCACCCAGGCCGAGCTCGAAAAAATCGGCGCGTACCAGCTCGGTATCCAGATGCTCGGCCTTGTTGACCGCCAACCACACCGGCTGGCCGAGGCCGCGCAGGGTGTTGGCAATGCTGCGATCGTCGGCGGTCAGACCGCCACGGCCATCGACCACCAGGATCACCGCGTCGGCCTCCTGCGCCGCCATCAGCGCCTGGGCGCTGACCTTGCCGGACAGTTCCGGGTCCTCGCCCAGCATGCCGCCGGTGTCGACCACCCAGAACGGGCGCTCGCCCAGGCGCCCGGCGCCGACCAGGCGGTCGCGGGTGACGCCAGGGAAGTCCGCCACCAGCGCGTCGCGACTGCGCGTGAGGCGGTTGAACAGGGTCGACTTGCCGACGTTAGGTCGACCCAGCAGGGCGATTACGGGTGTCACGGCAGTGCTCAGTTGGCCGGTCGCAGGGCATACAGGCGCCCTCCTTCGGACAGGAAGTAGGCCACGCCATCACGCACGTACGGCGTCAGCAGGAAGGCATCCTTGGTCGGCCGCGTGCGTCCGACCAGCGTACCGTCATCGGCCCTCAGCCAGTGCACATAGCCTTCGATGTCGGCGACTGCAACGTAAGCACCCACCACCGCCGGGGCCGTCAGGTGGCGCCCCTTGAGCGCGTCCTGCTCCCAGTAGACGGCGCCGCTGCGCTGATCGAAGGCGCTGATCTTGTCGTCGGTGTCAACGCCGTAGACGTTGAAGCTGTCTGCCGCCAGGGCGGTATCGCACGACAGCTCGCGCGCCCAGCCGACCGTGCCGGTGGCCAGCTCGATGGCGCTGGCGCGTCCCTGATAGGCGCCCGCGAAAACCGCGCTGCCCTCGATGACCGGCTGGCAGTCGGCATCGACCATGCGTTCCAGCTCGGTGCGCCCGCGCGGCTGCACGATCGGCGTGTCCCAGGCCTCGCGGCCGGTGTGCAGGTCGACGGCCACCAGATGTCCGTCGGCAAAGCCGTGCACGGCCAGCGTCGGGGTGGTCAGCGGGGCGCTGCCGCCGCGCAGCGACAGCGTGGGCACATCGCGCTCAATGCTCCATTTGCGGGCGCCGTCGGCGCTGCTGAGGCCATACAGGTGGCCATCACCGGTGGCGACCACCACCACGCCATCACGCGCCGTCGGCGGCGCCAGAATCTCGCTTTCCAGCGGCACGCGCCAGCGTTCCTTGCCATCGGTCGCCGCCAGTGCGATCAGCTCGCCGTTGGCCGTGCCGACCAGCACCAGACCGTCGCCGACACCGACGCCCCCGGTGATCTCATCCTCGAGGCCGGCCTTCCACAGGCGCTTGCCGTCCGCCAGCGCGTGGGCAAACAGGTGGCGCCGGGACTCACCGAGTGTGTAGACGACCTCGCTATCGAAGGCCGGCCAGGGTTTCGGATAGCCATCCGGCGTGCCGTCGGTGATGCGGCGCTCGGCCAGCACCTCGACAGTGATCGAGCCGGTCAGTTCCGGCAGCTCGGCCGTGATTTCCGGCTTGTCGCTGGCGGTCAGGCGCCCGGCGACGGACTCGCCGGCCCGGTTCACCCCGCGCACGGCCCCCTTGCCCAGACTGGACACGGTGCCACAAGCCGCAAGCGCAGTGGCCAGCAGGCCAATGGCCAGGAAGCGCACCGGCATTGAAAGAGTTGTATGGATCATGGCTGGCCCAGCGCATCGAGCTTGAGTTTGATCAGAGCTGCCTGTCCGGACTCTGGCGGCAACCCGGCCAGCGCCTCCTGATAAGCCTGGCGCGCATCCTGCAGTCGGTCCTGGGCACGGGCGATGTCGCCCCTGAGTTCGGCCAGGGCCGGCGAGGTGGCGGGGATGTCCTTGCCCAAGGCATCCTGCGCGGCCTGTACCTTGCCCTGGTCCAGCAGTACGCGCGCCAGGCGCAGGCTGGCCAGTGCCCGGTCGGTCGGCTCACCGGCATGTTCCACCACCCAGCGCAGGTGTTGCTCGGCGACATCGAGCTTGCCTGCCTCGACGGCCTGCTTGGCCTGCGCCAGGGTGACGAAGCTCGCGTAGCTGGTGCGCGGATACTGCGCGCGCAACTGCGCGGCCAGGGCGTCGGCCGTCTGCCCGGCCGGTGGCTGCTGATAGGCGGCGAACAGGGCCGCCGCCTCGGTCGCCTGGCGCTGCTGATAACTGCCGTAAAAATGCTTGCCCAACAGCCCGGCCAGCACGGCCACAATGACGACTGTCAGCAGGCGTCCGTACTGGTCCCACAGGCGGCGCAGGTGTTCGATCTGATCGGCGTCGGCGGTGCTCATGGTCGTTCCTGGGCGGCGAGGCGGGTAACGGTGGCGTGGATGGTGTCGCGGGGCACGGTTTCCTGGGTCGTCACGGCGGCGCGCAGCATGCGCACGGTGATGGTGCCGCCCGCCAGCTCGTCCTCACCCAGAATCAGCGCCACCCGGGCGCCGGCCTTGTCGGCGCGCTGGACCTGCTTGCCGAAGTTGCCGGCCGAGTGGTCCAGCAGGACAGTCGGTGCATCCGCTGCCGCGCGCAGCTGCTGGGCGAGCAGCATGGCTTGCGCCCGGCAGGCGCCCGGCGCGGAAACCAGGTACCAGATCTCGCGGGGCGTGGCCGGATCGATGCCGCTGGCGGCCAGCAGATCGAGCAGGCGCTCCAGACCCAGCGCAAAGCCGATGGCCGGCGTCGGGCGCCCGCCGAGCTGTTCGACCAGCGTGTCGTAGCGGCCACCGGCGCAGACCGTACCCTGCGCGCCCAGCGCATCGGTGACCCACTCGAACACCGTGCGGCCGTAGTAATCCAGGCCGCGCACCAGGCGCGGGTTGACCGTGTAGGCCACGCCGAGTGCATCCAGCAGTGCACACAGGCGCTCGAAGTGCGCCCGCGAGTCGGCATCCAGGTGCTCGGGCAGGCTCGGCGCGGCGGCGATCAGCGCGGCCAGGTCCGGATTCTTGCTGTCCAGGATGCGCAGCGGGTTGCTGTCGAGGCGGCGCAGGCTGTCGGCGTCGAGCGCCGCCTGATGATCACGAAAATAGGCCTGAAGCCGCTCGCGGTAGGCGGCGCGGGCCTCGCGCGAGCCGAGTGAATTGAGCTCCAGGCGCAGACCGGACAGGCCAAGCTCGCGCCAGAACTGCGCGGTCATGGCGATCAGCTCGGCGTCCAGCTCCGGCTCGGCGCTGCCGAAGCACTCGGCGCCGATCTGGTGGAACTGCCGGTAGCGGCCGCGCTGCGGGCGCTCGTGGCGAAACATCGGCCCCTGGTACCACAGCCGCAGCAGCTGACCCTGAAACAGGCCGTGCTCGATGCCGGCGCGTACCACCCCGGCGGTGCCTTCCGGGCGCAGCGTGAGGCTGTCGCCGTTGCGGTCCTGGAAGGTGTACATCTCCTTCTCGACGATGTCGGTGACCTCGCCGATGGTGCGCGCGAACAGCTCGGTCGGCTCCACCAGCGGCAAGCGGATTTCCTCGTAGCCGTAACGGGCCAGCACCGCCTGCAGGCGCTGTTCGGCGCCGCGCCAGCGCGGGCTGTCTGCGGGCAACAGGTCGTTCATGCCGCGCACGGCCTGGAGCTTGGCAACCATGATCGGTATCAGGGAGTCGTGGCGGGCGGCGCAGCGCCGGACGGCGGTGTGCCGGAGGATGCGTGCGCCGCCTGCGGCGGCTGGGTGCCCAGCGTCATGCGCACCACATGCTGGCCGGCCGGCAACGTGACCGGCTCGTCATTGTAGAAAACGTCGACCGCCGGCGCGTTGCCGAGCAACACCCGCAGCGGCGGCTGTCCACGCACGGTGCGTTCCGGACCCGGGCTGACCAGTTCGTAAACGAGGCGCCGGCCGGCGTGGTCGGTGACTTCCACCCAGCTGACGGCCCGGCTGCGCAGGCGCAGTTCCGCCTCGCTCTGGCCGGCAGCGTCAGCAGCGTCCGCGGCCAGCTGCGGGCCGGCCCCCGGTGCCGGTGCAGGTTCGTTCCCCACAGTCGGCTGCGCCTCAGTGACAACGATCTGGTCTCCCGGCGCGCCTGGAGAATCGGCACTCGCCTCCACCGGCGGTGGGCTTTGCGGCAGCGCATCGTCCCGCGGCGGGTCGGCAGGCACAAAACTCGAATCGGCCTGCACGGGCGCGGGTTCGCCATCCACGGCGGGCGGCTCGCGTCCGGCACCGGCCCAGATGGCTGCCAACACCGCGGATGCCACCACGACCAGCAGCCCACCCACGCGCACCAGCCGGGGGCGTCCGGGGTGCAGTTCGGGCGCGCGGCGCAGGGTCTTCGTGTGCCCATCGGCTGGCGCCGGCCGGAAACCGCGCAACAGGGCCTGCTCGTCCAGTCCCAGCAGGATCGCGTAGTTGCGCAGCTGCCCGCGGGCGTAGGTGGCAGCTCCAAACGGTGCGTAGTCGCCGGCTTCCAGGGCCTCGATCAATGCCGCGCGCAGACGCAGCCGGTTGGCGGCTTCCGCCGTCGACCAACCGCGCCCGAGGCGAGCCTGGCGCAGCTGCTCGCCGATCGAAGCGGCAGCCGCCGGCGCCGTGTCATGCTCCACTTCCACGGTCAATGCAGCTCTTGCGCTTCGCGCGAATCGGGGAAACGGTTCTTGAGCAGCATGCGGTAGCTGGCGGCCCGGTCCAGGTCGCCAAGAGCCGTTTCCACCTGGATCCCCAGCGCCAACCCGGCCGGCGTCTGACCGGCGCTGCGGACATAGCGGGCCAGATGCGCACGGGCGGTGCGGGCGTCGCCTTTCTTGAACTGCAGGTCAGCCAGCATCAGGCTGGCCGTGGCAAAGCCCGGGTCCAGCTGCACGGCGGTCGCCAGGTCGATCTGGGCACGTTCACCGTCGCCGTGGCGCAGCGCGCACTCGGCGGCGTTGGTATAGGCCAGGGCCGGCGTCTGGTAAAGCGGGTTCGCAATGGCGCAGCGAAACTGCGCGTCCGCTTCGCGCGCCTTGCCCTGACCGCACAGGTATACCCCGTAGTTGTTGCGGATTTCGGGGTCACTCGGCGACAGGGCCAGCGCGCGCCGGTAATGCTCCTCGGCCACCTGCGGCTTGCCCAGCCGCAGCTGCAGCAGGGCCATGGCGGCATGCGCGCTGGCGTTGCGCGGGTTCAGCTGCAGGCTCTGCTCGAGCTCCTGCAGCGCCACATCGAGCGCCCCCTCCTGCAGGTAACCTGCGCCCAGCGCCATGCGCAGCTCGGACAGGCGCTCGTTCTTGCTCAGCTTGCGCTCCGGATCGCTGGCGACACGGCTGCAGGTGTCCATGTCGATTGCCAGTTCACCGCCGGACGCGTCCCGCAGCGCCGGATCGCGCGTGGTGGCGCAACCGGCCAGGACCAGGGCGGCGATCATGATTCCGACCTGCCTGTACATCGGACTCAGACCACCACAGGCACGTGCGTGCTGCGCCGCTGGCGCGGCAACACCTTGCCCGCAAGCTGGCCGCAGGCGCCGTCGATGCCATCGCCGCGGGTCTTGCGGACCGTGGCGACCAGGCCGTGACGCAGCACCTCGTCGCGGAATTTCGCGACCGCCTCCGGGGGCGAGGTCTCGTAGGGCAGCCCGGCGACCGGGTTGTACGGAATCAGGTTGACCTTGGCCGGCACGCGCGCGAGCAGCTTGGCCAATGCCCTGGCCTGCGCCGGGTGGTCATTGACGCCGGCCAGCAGCGTGTACTCGAAGGTGACGCGGCGGCGATCGTCGCCGGCCACGTAACGGCGGCAGGCGTCCAGCAGTTCGGCGATCGGGTAGCGCCGGTTCAGCGGCACCAGTTCGTCGCGCAGCGCGTCGTCCGGCGCATGCAGCGACACCGCCAGCGCCACCGGGCATTCCTCGCGCAGGCGGTCGATCATCGGGACCACGCCGGCGGTGCTGACCGTCACGCGCCGTTTGGACAGGCCGTAGGCCAGATCGTCCAGCAGCACGCGGATGGCCGCCACCACGTTGTCGAAGTTCAGCAGCGGCTCGCCCATGCCCATGAACACGACGTTGGTGATGGGTTTCTCACGCACGGCGTGCGGCGGCAGCAGCCGGCTGGCAGTCCACATCTGGCCCAGGATTTCTCCGACACTCAGGTTGCGGTTGAAACCCTGCTGGGCGGTCTGGCAAAAGCTGCAATTGAGCTGGCAGCCGACCTGCGAGGACACGCACAGCGTGCCGCGGCGCGTCTCGGGGATGTACACCGTCTCGATGGCACTGCCGCCGGGCAGGCGCAGCAGCCATTTGCGGGTACCGTCCGCCGCCTGCTGGTCGGCAGTGACTTCAGGCACCCGAATTTCGGCTTCCTGCGCCAGCCGTTCGCGCAGCGCCTTGCTCAAGTTGGTCATGGCCGCGAAATCGTCGCAGCCGCGCGCATGCAGCCACTGCAGCAACTGATCGGCCCGAAACGGCTTCTCACCCAGCTGCGTCAGCAAACCGGCCAGACCCGGTCGATCCAGGTCCAGCAGGTTGGTTTTGGTGCAGGTCGCGTCCAAGACGTCCGGGGCTTAGCGCGTACGCGGGCAGATTTGCCCGGGCTCGAAGAAATAGGCGATCTCGGTCGCGGCGTTCTCGACGCTGTCGGAACCGTGAACGGCGTTTTCTTCGATGTTGCTCGCGAAGTCGGCGCGGATGGTGCCGGGCGCGGCCTTGGCCGGATCGGTGGCACCCATCAGCTCACGGTGTCTGGCGACCGCGTTGTCGCCCTCCAGCACCTGGATCATCACCGGGCCGGTGGTCATGAACGCGACCAGGTCCTTGAAGAACGGCCGCTCGCGATGCACGGCGTAGAAGCCCTCGGCGCGCTCGCGGGTCAGGTGCTCCATGCGGGCGGCGATGATCTTCAGGCCGGCCTGCTCGAAGCGGGAATAGATGGCGCCAATGACGTTCTTGGCGACGGCGTCGGGCTTGATGATGGACAGGGTGCGTTCAGTGGCCATGGTGTAATTCAGGATGGGCTAGACGGCAGATTTCAGGGGCGGCGAATTCTAACAGCTTGTCGGTACCCCGCCCGGATGCGTTGACCCTCCGCCGAGCGGCGCTGTATAGTTCGCGCCCCGCGCAACGGCACGGGCCAGGCGAAATCTCGGGGTATGGCGCAGTCTGGTAGCGCGCCAGCTTTGGGTGCTGGATGTCGGGAGTTCGAATCTCTCTACCCCGACCAGTTCGTCGCGGCAGGATTGGGGCAGGTTTCTGGTTTGCTGCGCCCGTAGCTCAGCCAGGACAGAGCAACGGCCTTCTAAGCCGTCGGTCGCAGGTTCGAATCCTGCCGGGCGCGCCATGTCGCCACAGGTTTATGGTGAGCGTAGCTCAGTCGGTAGAGCCCCGGATTGTGATTCCGGTGGTCGTGGGTTCGATCCCCATCGCTCACCCCAGTTTGATGTTTGCGTTTCGGGCCGCTAGCTCAGTTGGTAGAGCAGCTGACTCTTAATCAGCGGGTCCACGGTTCGAGCCCGTGGCGGCCCACCATTAAGAACAAGGGGTTAGGCTCGGGCCTGACCCCTTTTTTTTGGGTTTTTCGCGCTGCGATGACCTTCCTGCAAATGTGAAGTGCGGCGCCGGCCTGGCGCTGCCTTGCGCGGTTGGGCCACCCGATGCCCCTGAGTCGGCTTCCTTCAGGAAGCCGATGATCTGCTCTTCGCTGAACCGCCTCTTCACGTCCAATCTCTCCCTCGTCGCAAGACTTGGATTCAAACCGCTCCGCCACCCCACTACGGGGGGACGTCGACAGGTCTGTGATGCCGCCGGTCCGGCCACATGACGCGCGCCGCGCAGTTTGCTATACAGTCGTTAAGGAGCCGGCCGCCCTGGGCCAGGCAGGAGCACCCGCATGAAAACCGTCGCCTTCAACCTGATGCCGTACAAGGATCTGCCGGCCGATTTCGAGAAGAAATACGACAGCGTGTGGGTCAGCATCCCGCGCACGCTGTACGACCCGCGCAAGGGCCACCAGTACTACCACGACTACCTGGACGCGCTGGAAACGGCGGTCGATCTGGGCTACGACGCGGTCGGCGTGAACGAGCACCACAGCAACGGCTACGGCCTGATGCCGTCGCCGAACCTGATGGCGTCGATCCTGTCGCGCAAGGTGCGCCATTCGGACACCACCTCACTGGTGGTCCTGGGCAACAGCCTGGCGCTGTACAACCCGCCGATCCGCGTGGCCGAGGAGATGGCCATGCTGGACGTGCTGTCGGGCGGCAAGTTCATCGCCGGTTTTCCGGTCGGCACCTCCATGGACACCAACTACGTCTACGGCATCAACCCGTCCGAGATGCGCGAGCGCTACTACGAGGCGCACGAGCTGGTGATGAAGGCCTGGACCTCGGACGAGGTGTTCACCTGGAACGGCAAGTACAACCAGCTGCGCTACGTCAACACCTGGCCGCGCACCGCCCAGCGGCCCCACCCGCCGGTGTGGATTCCCGGCGGCGGCAGCGTCGAGACCTATGACTTCTCGCTGCTGAACGACTACTCCTTCTCGTACCTGTCGTTCTTCGGCCACAAGTACGCCAAGAAGGTGATGGGGCCGTTCTGGGACCGCGCCGACGCGCTCGGCAAGGACCGCAACCCCTACCGCGCCGGCTACGCGCAGTTCATCTGCGTGTCGGAGACCGACGCCCAGGCGCAGATCGACTACGAGGAGCACGTCAAGTACTTCTTCGCCAAGTGCATGCACATCGACCCGCGCTTTTTCGAGGCACCGGGCTATCGCACCGTAGCCTCGCTGCGCGCCGGCCTGCGCTCGCAGCTGGACGGCACGGCCAAGGTCGGCAAGGCCATCCTGGACCAGGGCTTCGGCTGGAAGGAGCTGGTCGAGAGCGGTTACATCATCGCCGGCTCGCCGCAGACCGTGCGCGAGCAGATCATCGAGGCGGCGCGCGAGCTGCACGTCGGCAACCTGATCTGGCTGTTCCATGTCGGCTCCATGCCGCAGCACCTGACCCTGAAGAACCTGCACCTGTTCGCCGAGGGCGTGCTGCCGCACATCCGCAACCTGTGGCCGCAGTGGGACGCCGCGCCGTTCTGGCCAAGCGGGTTTGGCGACGATCCGTCGCAGCCCGCCGCCCACCGCGACGTGGCCTGAGGAAACGCAGCATGGCCAACCCGACCACGCACACCTATCAGGTCAACGCCCGCCTGGCCATCGACACGCTGGAGGCCGGCAGCGGTGAACCCTTGCTGTTCCTGCACGGTGCCGGCGGGCTGGCCTGGGATCCGTACCTGGACGCGCTGGCCGAGCGCCGGCGCGTGATCGCGCCCTACCTGCCCGGCACGTCCAAATCCAACGACATCAGCCAGGTGCGTGACCTGTGGGACCTGGTGCTGTGCTACTACGACCTGCTGGACGCGCTCGGCATCGCCAGTGCCGACGTCATTGGCCACTCCATGGGCGGCATGATCGCCTGCGAGATGGCGGCCGTGGACCAGAGCCGCGTGGCGCGGCTGATTGCCATCGCCCCGGCCGGCCTGTTCGACATGGAAAACCCGATGCCGGACATCTTCGCCATGCTGCCGCAGGAGCTCGCCGGGCGGATTCTGATCGACCCGCAGTCCGAGCTGGCAAAAATGCTCGGTGCGCTGCCCGACGACGTGGACGAACAGGTGGAAGTGCTGATCCAGCGCCTGAGCACACTCAACGCCGCCGCCAAGTTCCTGTGGCCGATCCCGGACAAGGGCCTGATCCGCCGCCTGCCGCGCATCAAGGCGCCGACGCTGGTGATCTGGGGCCGCCAGGACGGCCTGATCCCGGTGGGTTACGGCGAGACCTTCCGCAGCCTGATCCCGAACGCCCGCCTGGAGGTGCTGGACCAGGCCTCGCACCTGGTGCAGCTCGAACGCCTGCCGGAGGCCCTGAGCCTGACCCTGCAGGCCCTGCAGTGGCCGGCCGGTGACGCGCCGTAGCGCGGGCAACCGGAAAACACCAGGGCGGGATCACGACACCCCAGCGATGGGCCAAAGTGCTCACCCTCACCGTCCGGAGCAGGATGCCCCGGCGCGACCACGGTCCGTGATCGTTGCTTCGCGCAGCAGATCGCGGCTGCGCAGCGAGCCGAGAAACTCCACGGATGGAATTTTTCAGCATTTTTTGTAAGCCAACGAGCCTTTGGTCAACGCGTGACCATTGGGACCATCAACAGAGGAAGCAATGAAAAAACTTCGGTACACAACGCGTGCGCTGGCGGCGGGGCTGGCTCTGACGGCCAGTTCGACGGTCATGGCTGCCGTATCGGCGGAAAAGGCCGCCCAGATCGGCCTCACGGGCACGCCGCTCACGCCCCTGGGGGCGATCCGCGCGGGCAACGCGGACGGCTCGATTCCGGCCTGGGAAGGCGGCATCGCCACACCGCCGGCCGGCTACAAGCAAGGCGACTGGTACATCGATCCGTACGCCGACGACAAGCCGCTGTTCACCATCGATGCCAAGAATTACCAGCAGTACGCCGATCGCCTCATGCCGGGCACGATCGCGCTGCTCAAGAAATATCCGGACACGTTCCATCTGAACGTCTACCCCAGCCGCCGCAGCGCCGCGCTGCCGCAATGGCATTACGAGAATTCGGTCTGGAACGCCAGCCGCACGCGCTTCTGTGACCCGCCGCCCGGACCGGACCGCGAGTATCGCTGCCTGGACACGAGCACCTACCGCCCCGGTGTGGCCTTTCCCATTCCCAACAACGGCGCCGAGGTCGTTTACAACCACACCATGTACTTTTTCGGCAAGTCTTATGTGTGGCGCGGCTACGCCTTCAACGCCTTTGCCGACGGCACCTTCGCCGAGACGGTGGCCATCGAGCGCTCGCTCCTGCTCCAGTACATGACACCGGAAGAAAAGCCCAAGGATCCGCTGTTCACCGGCAACGGCGGGGCCATGTGGTGCCGCTCCTCGGAGATGGTCGAGCCGCCACGCCAGGCCGGCTCCATGTACGGCGGCTGCAACTACTTCACCTCCCAGGACTTCAGCGCCTACCTGTATGTGCCCGGCCAGCGACGCGTGCGCAAGGCGCCGGAAATCGGCTTCTACGACAGTCCCAGCACCGGTTCGGATGGCCTGCGCACGGCCGATTCGACCACCATGTTCGGCATGACCGGCGACGAGGAGTGGTACGAGTATTCGGAGCCGCAGCGCAAGGAATATTTCATTCCCTACAACAGTTACAAACTGGCGGCGCCCGAGAACGGCGACTTCAAGAAACTGGTCATGCGCGGGCATCTGAACCCGGATCCGATCCGGTACGAACTGCACCGCGTGTGGGCCGTCGAGATGCGCCTGAAACCGAAGTACCGGCACCTGTCGCCGCATCGCGTCGTCTATTTCGACGAGGACAGCTGGGCGGGCGCCGCCGGCGAGATGTATGACGCCGGCGATCAGCTGTGGCGCGTCCAGGAAGCGTATCTGATGCAGTTCTACGAGGTGCCGATGCTCAGCTTCTGGGGCGACAACCACATGGACATCATCAACGGCCGGCAGTCCTCGAACAACACCTTCTTCAACGTCGGTGCCGGCCGGGGCGGCAGTCCGCCGGATTTCGTCAATCCGCCGGACTCGGCGTATTTCACCCCGGCCGGCCTGCGCAAGTACGGGGTTCGCTGACCCCGGCCCTGCCGGGGTAGCGCGCCGTTGACGATACGGAGGTAGCGACAAGAGACCGCCGCGGGACTGGGCATGGGCAACGTCCCGGGGCGGCAACAAATGAATTGCGACCCACAAGGAAACGCTGAAGTATTCAGCGTTTCCCGCAGCGCAGGGGTGCGCTGCCACAATCAGCGGCTATAAGCTGCTGATTGTGTGAGCCATCGCAAAACTGTGGGAGCCCGGCTGCGCCGGGCGATCATCGCGCAGCGAAGCTGCGCTCCCACAAGGTTTTTCGGTAGCGGGCGCTGAGAAATCCAGGCCTGCCCCGGTGGAAACCGGGGATGGATTTATTCAGTGCTGCCATAACGAGGAGAAACGAATGGACGCCCGAGTGCGCGAACTGCCGCTGCGTGATTTCTCCCGCTACGTCGACGCCCGTCCCGAGGACGGCGTGCTGCGCATGCACCTGGACCTGTTCCGGGATCCGGAGCTGTTCGAGCTGGAGATGCGCTACATCTACGAGCGCAGCTGGGTGTTCGTGGGCCACGCGGCGCAGATTCCGCAGCCAAACGACTTTTTGACCGGCGTCGTCGGCCGCACGCCCATCATTCTTCAACGCGGCGGCGATGGCCAGGTGCGGGCGCTGCTGAACCATTGCAGCCACCGCGGCGCCACCGTGGCCACCACCCAGGCCGGCAACACCCCGCGTCACAAATGCCCCTACCACGGCTGGATGTTCGACAGCACCGGCAAGTGCCTGCAGGTGGCCGACGAGGCGCCCGGCGGCTACACGGATGCCTTTCGCCAGCTCAGCCACGACCTGCCGCAGGTGGCGCGCCTTGAGGAATACCGCGGCTTTTTCTTTGCCAGCCTCAATCCGGACGTGATGCCGCTGCGCCAGTACCTGGGCGACGCGGCGGTGTTCATGGATTCGTGGATCGACCAGTCACCGGACGGGCTGGAGGTGGTGCGCGGCGACGCCAATTTCACGTATGGCGGCAACTGGAAGATGGTGTTCGAGAACTGTCTGGACATCTACCACGCCAAAACCCTGCACGCGAGTTTCGGCACCATGGTGATGAACCGCGTCAAGCGCCAGGGCGCGGACGAGAACCGCTCGGTGGACCTGAACAATTTCATCAGCGCCGAGGCCGAGGTGTCGTACTACACCTTCCCGAATGGCCACGGCGGCATGTGGCTGCGCGGCGCCGGCAGGCGCGAGGATCGGCCAAGCTACGCCATGTGGCAGGAAATGGCCGCCCGCGTGGGCGAGGACAAGGCCGACATGATGGTCAGCGGCCGGGTGGTGGCCATCTTCCCGAACATCCTGCTGGTGGAAAGCGCCACCTTCCAGATGCGCCTGATCCGCCCGGTGTCCGTGGACAAGACCGAGGTCTACGCCTTCTGCCTGGCACCCAAGGGCGAGCCGGCCCCGGCGCGCGCGCTGCGCATCCGCCAGTACGAGGATTTCTTCAGCGCCACCGGCGTCGCCACGCCGGACGACACCACCGTCTACGAACGCGTGCAGCAGGGCGACCAGGCGCGCAGCATCGAGTGGAACCAGGGCTACCACCGGGGTCTTGCGCTGCTGCGCGAAGGGCCGGACGAGGCCGCGCGGCGCATAGGCATCGAGCCCCTGCACTCCATCAGCGGCAACATCGGCATTCAGGGTGAGGCCGTGTACCTGGGCACCTATCGGGCCTGGCTGGAGCAGATGGAACGCGGTCAGGCTCACGCCGCCCGGATGCAGCCATGAGCCGGGCCGGCCTGCTGGCGGCCGGCAGCGAGCTGCTGTACCGCGAGGGCTACTACCTGGACCGCCAGCAGTGGCAGGACTGGCTGGCGCTGTACACCACCGACTGCGAGCTGTGGGCGCCATCGTGGATCGGCGAGCACCGGCAGATCACCGACCCGCAATCGGAAATCTCGCTGCTGTACCTGGCCGGCCACGGCCGGCTGCTGGAGCGGGTGGAACGCTTCGTGTCCGGCGCCTCGCCGGCATCGGTGCCGCTGCCGCGCACCTGTCATCAGGTCAGCAACATCCTGCTGCTGGACCATGCGCAAGGCCGCATGACGCTGCACTCGGCGTTTCGGGTCGACTACTTCCACCAGAAAAAGACCGGGGCCTTCTTCGGGCACTACGAGCACCGGCTGGTAGCGCACGGCGAGGCCTGGCGCATCGCCGGCAAGCGCATCACGCTGATGAACGACTTCATCCCGACCGTGCTCGACCTGTACCACGTCTGAGAGCGCCGCCCTGTGGGAGGCCCGCCCCCGGGGCCGAATCTTTGGTTGGAGGGTTCGCGGCGGGGGCGCCGCTCCCACGGCGGTTCCACCCGTCCCGCGAAGCGTGCCCGTGGGAGGCCCGCCCCCGGGCCGAATCTTTGGCGGGAGGATTCGCGGTGGGGCGCCGCTCCCACGATGTTTCGGTTTCGCAAAAGCCCTTTGACGGAGTGTTCAAGCCATGTACGACCTGCTCATCGAAAACGCCCGCATCGTCGACGGCACCGGCGCGCCGGCCTACCCCGGCAGCCTGGCGGTCAAGGACGGCCGCATCGTGGCCCTGGGCGCAGTCCACAACCGGGAGGCGCGCGAAGTCATCGACGCCGCCGGCCAGGTGCTGGCGCCCGGCTTCGTTGATCCACACACGCACTACGACGCGCAGATTGCGTGGGACTCCCTGCTCACGCCCTCGGCCGAACACGGCGTGACCACCGCCGTGATGGGCAACTGCGGCGTCGGCGTGGCGCCGGTGCGCCCGACCATGCACGACTTCCTGATGGGCGACCTGGTCAACGTCGAGGGCATCCCGCAGGACGTCATGCAGGCCGGCATCGACTGGCAGTGGGGACACTTTGGCCAGTACATGGACGCCATGGACCGGCGCGGCCTTGGCATCAACGTGGCGGCGATGGTCGCCATGACGCCGCTGCGGCACTACGCGATGGGCGAGGCCTCGCTCGGCCGCGCCGCCGATGCGCACGAAATCGCCACCATGACAGCCGCCTTCGCGGGCGCCATGGAAGCCGGCGCCTTCGGCTATTCCACCACCCGCGAGGGCGTGCATGTCGGCTACCAGGGCAAGCCCGTGGCCTGCCGCAACGCCAGCCCGGACGAGCACCGCGCCCTGTGTGGCGTGCTGCGCCAGGCCGGCCGCGGAAACGTGGAGCTCACACTCAAGCTCGGCGGCGTGGTCAGCGGCGAGGAGCACGATTTCCTGGAACTGCTGGTGCGCGAGAGCACGCGCCCGGTCACCTGGCTGGCGGTGGTCAACGCCGCCGAGCAGCCGCGTTCCTACGAGGAGCGCATGGCCGCCGTGGCGGACCTGACCGCCTGGGACATGGCTGTGCCGCAGACCACCTGCCGGCCGCTGCGTTTTCAGCTGAACCTCGCCAACCCGTACATCCTGGGCGTGTTCCCGACCTGGCAACCGGTGATGCGCCTGTCGCGCGAGCAGAAACTGGCCCGCTACGCGGACCCGGCGTTTCGGCAGGCCTTCCGCGACGACCTGAAAAACATTCCGGCCTTCGGCAAGGACATCTGGAGCCGCTTTTACGTGCTCGACGGCATCAGCGATCAGGCGCGCGGCCTGGCCAAGGGAGGCCAGAGCCTGCGGCAACTGGCGGACGCCCAACGCTGCGACCCGATGGACCTGCTGGTTGAGATCGCCGTCGAGGACCAACTGCGCACCACCTTCGACATGGTGGCCCTGAACTACGACGCCGCCGACACCATCCCGCTGGTGCGGGACGACCGGCTGCTGATCGGCCTGTCCGACGCCGGTGCGCACCTGGACATGCTGTGCGACGCCGGCTACAGCACCCACCTGCTGCAACGCTGGGTGCGCGAGACCGGCGCGCTGACCCTGGAACAGGGCGTGCAAAAGCTCACCTCCATCCCGGCCCGGTTCTTCGGCATCGACCGCGGCGTGCTGGCGCTCGGCAAGGCAGCCGATCTGGTCATCTTCGACCCGGCCACCGTGGCCTGTGGCGACAAGGAATGGGCGCACGACCTGCCCGGCGGCGGGCGGCGCTTCGTGACCCGCTCCACCGGCATCCGCGCCACCATCGTCGGCGGCGACGTGCTGTTCGAGAACGGCGCCTACCGGCAAGGCCCGCGCAAGGGCCGGATGCTGCGCAGCTACGACGCCTGAAGAAGCGCCGAACACATCCATCCCCGGTTTCCACCGGGGCAGGCCTGGATTTCCCAGCGCCCGCCATCCAAAACCCTTGTGGGAGCACAGCTTCGCCGCGCGATGATCGCTTGTAGGAGCGCAGCTTTGCTGCGCGATCATCGCCCGGCACAGCCGGGCTCCTACAGCCGCTGATTTTGGCCAGCATAGGGTGGGCAAAGGCCCCAAGGCCGTGCCCACACGGTTCTGACGAGCTTTCCATGAGCCGGCTGCGGCGACCGGCGCCGTGTCCGCGTGGGCTGCGCCTTGCCCTCACCCCGTCGTTGCGAGGAGCGCGCAGCGCGACGTGGCAACCTTGCCTTCGAACCGCCGCGGGCGTGCCGGCGGGAAAGGCAGGGTCCTCACGTCGCTCCCGCTCCTCAGGACGACGGGGGTGTGTTGGTGCGGCGCGGTGCGTACAGCGCCCTGGCCGCCGGCGCATCAACACCTCACCCCGTCGTTGCGAGGAGCGCGCAGCGCGACGTGGCAACCTTGCCTTCGAACCACCGCGGGTGTGCCGGCTGGAAAGGCAGGGTCCTCACGTCGCTCCCGCTCCTCAGGACGACGGGGGGTGTTGGTGCGGCGCGGTGCGTACAGCGCCCTGGCCGCCAGCGCATCAACACCTCACCCCGTCGTTGCGAGGAGCGCGCAGCGCGACGTGGCAACCTTGCCTTCGAACCGCCGCGGGTGTGCCGGCTGGAAAGGCAGGGTCCTCACGTCGCTGGCGCTCCTCAGGACGACGGGGGGGTGTTGGTGCGGCGCGGTGCGTACAGCGCCCTGGCCGCCAGCGCATCAACACCTCACCCCGTCGTTGCGAGGAGCGCGCAGCGCGACGTGGCAACCTTGCCTTCGAACCGCCGCGGGTGTGCCGGCTGGAAAGGCAGGGTCCTCACGTCGCTCCCGCTCCTCAGGACGACGGGCGACTATTTTTGTCAACTTTTGACAATTTGCGTCCCGCGGCGCGGCCGTGGCCGGCACTGTGGGCAATACCGTGCAAACAAACGCTGCGCCGGCCCGCTCGGCCCCGGCACCTGCCGGAGCCCGCGCAAATGCCGGGCTTGTCCAATGTTCGATAGCCATATCAACACCTTGTGCAGCGCGCGGTGAAGCCGGCTGCCCCCCGCTGCGGCGCTCGCCACGGCACCCCGGCCGCCCGCCGCCCGGCGCTGGCATGTGAATTGCTCTACTCCGACCGCGCGCCGGCTCAAGGTCGCCCGCATCGGGTCGATGACTATTCGGCCACGGTGGTACGGGGCGGATTGCCGCCGACGCCGACTGGCAATCATTCATCCTTACGGGAGATTACGCAGATGCAGAAACTTCAACAGGGCTTCACGCTCATCGAACTGATGATCGTGGTCGCCATCATCGGCATCCTCGCCGCGCTGGCCGTGCCGGCGTACCAGGACTACACCATTCGTTCGAAGGTGGGTGAGTCCGCTTCGCTGGCCTCGGCGGCGCGCACAGCGGTGGATGTCTACTTCAGCGAGAATGGGACTCTGCCGCTCGCCGCTGTATCGCATGTTTCGCTTGGGATTTCTCAACCTAGGTCGTACAACGCGAAGTACGTGAGTTATGTGGCTGTGGGGGCCAACGGCGCAACCACCGTTGGTAATGGCCAAATTGTCATTCAGCTGCAAGATCTGGCAGAGCTTGGTCAAGCGCGCAATGACAGGGTGCTCTATACGCCTATCGTAAACGCCGGCAACCTTGAGTGGGTTGTCAGCTCGGGCAGCACGGCACCGCCCAAGTATCTGCCACGCCGCTAACACCAGACACGACCTGATTTCACAAAGGGCGGCTCCGGCCGCCCTTTTTTTTGCCGGCCGCATGGCCATTGGCCCGGACCCGCCCATGACCCGCGAGCCCCTCGCCCCCGCGCTGGCCGGCCTACTCCTGCTCCTCGGCCTGGTCTACTGGCCCGGCCTGTCCGGGCCGTGGCTGTTCGACGACTTCTCGAACATCCACGGCAATGCCTTTCTGCGCGTCACCGCGCTGGACTGGCAGTCGCTGGGCGCGGCGGCGGGTTCGCTCGAAGCCGGCCCGCTCGGCCGGCCGCTGGCCTATTTCAGCTTCGCGCTGAACCACTACCTGCACGGCGACGCCAGCCCGTATGCCTGGAAGGCGACCAACCTCGCCATCCACGGCGTGAACGCGCTGCTGATGGCGGCGCTGCTGATGACGGTGCTGCTCCGGCTGGCGCAGCGCGGCGCACTGCCGGCGCGGATGGTGCCCGGCGCGGCGCTTGCGCTGGCCGCGCTGTGGGCGCTGCATCCGATCCAGATCTCCAGCGTGCTGTACGTGGTGCAGCGCATGACGAGTCTGTCCGGCACCTTCACGCTGGCGGCGCTGCTGTGCTGGCTGCAGGCGCGCGAGCGCATCTTTGTAGGAGCGGGCCATGCCCGCGACCGGGACGCCGTGCCTGGGCATGACGATGCGCATTTACCCGCCGCTGCGGTCGCGGGCATGGCCCGCTCCTACAGCATCGGCGTGGCGGGCTGGCTGGCGCCGCTGGGCTGGTTGCTGGCCGGCGTGGCGTTTGCCCTGCTGGGCGCCTTCACCAAGGAAACCGCCGTCCTGCTGCCGCTGTACGCGCTGGCGCTGGACCGGGTGCTGTACCCGGACGCGCCGTACTGGCAACGCTGGCTGCGCCTGCCGGCCGGGCTGCGGCTGGCGCTGCTGGTGGCGGCGCTGGCGGTGGTGTTCGGCCTCGCCGCCTGGCATTACGCCCCCGGCTACGCCGGCCGGCCGTTCACGCTGACCGAACGCGTGCTGACGCAGGCGCGGGTGCTGTGGTTCTACATTGGCCTGGTGGCGCTGCCGCGCATAAATGCCTTTGGCCTGCACCACGACGACATCGCCATCTCCAGCGGGCTGCTGGCGCCGTGGACCACGCTGCCGGCGGTGCTGGGGCTGGCCGGGCTAGCGCTGCTGGGCTGGCGGTATCTCGACCGCCGGCCGCTGGTGGGCCTGGGGCTGCTGTGGTTCCTGGCAGGACACGTGCTGGAATCGACCGTGGTGCCGCTCGAAATCGCCCACGAACACCGCAACTACCTGCCGCTGCTGGGCCTGCTGCTGGCCGGCGCGGGCGTGCTGCTGCCGGTGGTCGAACACTGGCAGCGCCGGGCGACGGTGGCGCTGCTGGGGACGCTGGGCGCCGTGCTGGCCGGCACCACCGCGCTGCGTGCCGATCAGTGGGGCAATGAGCTCGGCATGAGCCGCTACGAGGTGCGCCATCATCCGAACTCCGCGCAGGCGCGCAACAACCTGGCGGCGGACCTGGTGTGGCGCGGCCATTACGCCGAGGCGCGCGAGCAGCTGGAAGCGGCCATCGAGCTGGCGCCGTGGGAGGTGGGCTATCCCATGAACCTGGTAGGCGCCTACCGGGTGGACAAGCTGGAACCCCCCGACGCGCTCGCGACCGAAATCCTGCGCCGCATCCGCGAGGAGCCGCTGAGCGCGTTTGGCAGCAGCACGCTGCATCGCTACAGCGAATGCCTGGGCCAGGGCTGCCGCTACCTGCTGGCGGACGTGGTCGGCTGGCTGGAGGCGTACCGGGACTCCGGGCGGCCGACCTTCGACCGCTCGTACATCGAATACCTGCTGGGCATCGGCTACCGCGAGCAGGGGCGCATCCAGGACGCGCTGAACGCCTTCCAGCGCGCGCATGATCTGGACCCCAAGTACCTGCACCCGCTGTTCGCGCAGGCCAACATCCTGCTGAGCCTGCGCCAGTGGGACACGGCGGCGCTGGTGCTGGACAGCATCCGCGCCGCCAACGAAGACGCCTATCAGCGCCTGGACCGACAGATTGCGGAACTCGATGCGGCGATTGCCAAGGGGCGGGGCGGCAACTGAGCCGGCCTGTCCCCGCCAGCGGGCTGCGCGGCCTCTGACCGTGGGAGGCCCGCCCCCGGGCCGAATCTTTGCCTGGAAGATTCGCGGCGGGGCGCCGCTCCGACGGCGGTTCCACCCGTCCCGCAAAGCCAGCGTAGGCGCCGCAGGATGGGTGCAGCGCAACGAAACCCATTGATCCCCAAGCGACGCACGCGCCGGAAGACAAGATGCACCGGCCGCGCCGGTGGCCGGCGCCGGAACGATGGGTTACGGCCTGGCGGCCTCCACCCATCCTACTGGGGACTTCGCGTGTGGCCCGCCAAGGCACAAGCCAGCGGGTGGGCAAAGGCGATAAGGCAGTTCTGACGAGCTTTCGATGAGCCGCATGCGGTGTCCGCGTGGGCACGCTGCGCTTTGCCCACCTACGTGACTCCGACACCTTCGTCATTCCGGCGAAAGCCGGAATCCAGAGTGGTGAGGGACTGGACCCCGGCTTTCGCCGGGGTGACGATCCGGCCTTGCATCCCGTGGCCGGATAACAGTGTCTAGGCTGGCTTCAGCGGGTTTGGAGTGTCAACTCTGGTCCGGCGGCCACTGCCTGGCAGCGTGCAGCACACGCAGCACGCGCACCAAGTCGCCGGTCACGTCGTAGACCAGGACGTAATTCTGGTGCGCTACCAGCTCGCGAGTGCCAGCGACACGGCCAGGCCGGCCAAGGCCGGGATGATCGACCAAGCGGCCGGCATTTTCTGCAAACAGTTCATCGAGAGCCAGCGCGGCGGCGGGGTTGTGCGCCTCAATGTAGTCAAAGATTTCGTCGCGGTCTTGTGTCGCCTCTGGCGTCCAGAGTAGCTCCATCATTCGGCGGAGGCGTCAAGCCGGCGGCGCGTTGCTGCCCGCTTTGCCGCGAACCTGGCTTCTACTTCGGCCGCCGGGATCAGGTTGCCGGCGTTGGCCGAATCCAGGCCGATTTGCACCTGGCGACGGAACCATGCGTCATGCTCGGCGGCCTCCTCCTGCTGCCGCACGAACTCGCGCATGAAGTCGCGCAGGAGCTGCGCGCCGGTACGGTCACGTTTCTTCGCGGCCGTGGCGAATTGGTTTTTCAGGGCCTCATCGACCCGGAAAGTGAAAGTGACTTCGCTCATGGCGTTACCCTGATGTGTTACATGGCAAGTGCATGGTAGTGCATCGCTGCCCGCTTCGCGTGTGGCCCGCCAAGGCATAAGCCAGCGGGTGGGCAAAGGCCCCAAGGCCGTGCCCACGCGGTTTTGACGAGGTTTCGGTGAGCCGCATGCGGCGACCGGCGCGGCTGGCTGAGCCACAGGCCGTGGGAGGCCCGCCCTCGGGCCGAATCTTTGCTTGGAAGATTCGCGGCGAGGGCACCGCTTGTATGTTTGGTCTTGGCAAGTCAAAAAGGACTTGCCGGGGCGGAGGGACCAGCGCCGCATCTGGCCGCAGGCACAGACCGTGGGAGAGCTCGTCCCGCCCCTCACCTTCAGGCGCCCATATGGAATCTATCGGCAGCGACCGACGATTAAAGGCAAGCCAGCGCAACGGTGAGCTCCCGGCAAGCACGACACACGCTAACCGGGAGAGATGACGATGGCAATGGCAGTCGAGACGCTACAACTGGGGGTTGATGTGGCCAAGGCCGAGCTGGTGCTCTGCCAAGGCTGGGATGAGCAGCTGGTGACGCTGGCTAACGAGCGGCGCGCGATCCGCTCCTATCTGAAGCACCTGTCGGGGCCGACGGCGCTGGCAGTGGAAGCGACCAACCGGTTCCATCTGGCACTGGTCGAGGAGGCACAGGCGCTGGGCCACACGGTGTATGTGGTCGACGGCTACCGACTCAACGCCTACCGCAAGAGCATTGGCGGCCGGGCCAAGACCGACGCAAGCGATGCCCGGCTTCTGCTGCGCTATCTGCGCCATGAGCAGACCTCGCTGCGGCCGTGGAGCCCGCCGCCGGCCGGCTACAACCGCCTGATCCGGCTACTGCGCCGGCGCGCCAGCCTGATCCAGGCCAAGGTGGCGCTGACCCAAAGCCTCCAGGAGCTGCCCGAGCTCAAGGCCGCCGTGCGCAGCCTGCTGCGCCAGTTCGCCCGGCTCGACCTGTTGATCCAGACGCGGCTGCGCCAGGCACTGGCCGAGCATGGCTGGGCGGCGGATGCCCAGCGCTGCCAGGCGATCGAGGGCATCGGCCCGCTCACCGCCGCCGGCCTGGTCACCGTCTTCCGCCGCGGCGCCTTCCACAGCAGCGATGCCTTTATCGCCTTCTTGGGACTCGACGTGCGCGTGCGCGATTCCGGCCAATTCACTGGCCGGCGCAAGCTCACCAAACAGGGCGATCCGGAACTGCGCCGGCTGCTCCACAACGCGGCCATGGCCGCCTGCCGCTGCGCTACCTGGCAGCCGTTCTACCAGCGCTACCGCAACCGCGGCCTGAGCACCACCCAGTGCCTGGTCATCCTGGCCCGCAAGCTCGCCCGTATCGCCTTCGCGCTCCTCAAAAACCAGTCGACCTATCAGCCCAGCTCCACCCCGATGCCTTGACCTCGAACATAGAATCTCCCACAGCCAGCGTAGGGCTGGCTACGCGGGCTGCCCAGGCGCGGGCGGTTACGACCGCAGCGCCTCGCCCAGGCCCGAATCGCGCTCCAGGCGCCGGCCGATGGCGGCGGCGAGCGTCGCCTCGCTGCCCCACACGGTCACGCCCTGCCGGGCGCGGGTCAGCGCGGTGTAGATCAGCTCGCGCGTCAGCAGCGGGCTCGGCTGCGGCGGCAGGATCAGCAGCACGCGCGTGAACTCGCTGCCCTGGCTCTTGTGCACGGTCAGCGCGTAAGCCGACTCGTGCGCCGGCAGGCGGCTGGGGGCCAGCGCCCGTGATTCACCGTCGGCCGCGGCAAACCAGGCGCGCAGCGCGCCGGCCGGGTCCGGCAGCAGCAGGCCAAGATCGCCGTTGAACAGGCCAAGGGCGTAGTCGTTGCTGCCGATCAGCAGCGGCCGGCCGGGGTAGTGCGCGGCCTGGCCGCGGATCAGGCCGCGCCGGTGCAGCGCGCGCTCGATGACGGCATTGACGCCGGCGACGCCGAACGGTCCCTCGCGCAGCGCCGTCAGCACCTGGAATTCGCCCAGCCGCGCCAGCGCGGCCGCCGGGTCGGCGGTCTCGAACAGCGGCTGCAGCGCCGGGCCGACCTCGGCGGCCAAACGCGCATTGAGCCGGGCGGTGGTGTCCACGGCCTCGAAATGAACGCCTTCGCCAGCGCGCAACACGTCCAGCGCGCCTTGCGCGTCGCCGGCATTGACCGCCGCCGCCAGGCGGCCGATGGCGCCCCCACCGGCGAAGCGGTAGCTGTGTTCGAGCACCGCCACGGCGTCGCTGATGCCGCCCGGCCCAGCGCCGGGGACGGCATCGCCAGTGGCCGATTCGAGCCGCGCCGCGGCGGCCGGGCTGTACGCGCCGGCCCCGGCGCACAGCTCGCCGAGCACGGCGCCGGCCTCCACCGAGGCCAGCTGGTTCGGATCGCCGAGCAGGATCAGCCGCGCCGCGGCCGGCAGCGCGCGCAGGGTGCGCGCCAGCAGCGGCAGGTCGACCATCGAGGCTTCGTCGATCAGCAGCAGGTCGCAGCTGAGCGGGTGGTCGGCGTCGTGGCGGGCGCTGCCGTCCGGGCGCAGGCCGAGCAGGCGGTGCAGGGTCGGCACGGACGCCGGCAGCGCATGGCCGGCCGGCAACAGGTCCGCCGCCTTGCGCAGGCTCTGCGCCAGACGCTGCGCGGCCTTGCCGGTCGGTGCCGCCAGCGCCACGCGCAGCGGCCGCTGCCCGGACAGTTCCATCAGCAGCGCCAGCAGGCGCGCCACGGTGTGCGTCTTGCCGGTGCCGGGGCCGCCGCACAGGATGCCCAGGCCATGCAGCGCCGCCACCGCGGCGGCGCGGCGCTGGCCGACGCTGCCCGGATCGGTGCCCGGAAACAGGCGACGCAGCGGCGCGCGCAGGGCGGCCGGATCGACATCCGTCCGGGGCGCGGCGCGGCCCAGCAGATCGCGCGCCACCTCGGCCTCGTCCCGCCACAGGCGGTGCAGGTATAGCCGCCCGGCCGGGTCCAGGATCAGCGGCGTGGCGGCGCCCGGTGCGCCGACCACGCCGCTGGCCAGCAGCGCCGCGCGCCAGTCGGCCAGCGGCGGCGCGCGCCAGGGCTGTTCGTCGAACGGCGCCCTGCCGGCGAAGCGCCCCAGCGGCAGGCATACGTGGCCCTCGCCGGTATGGCGGCTGACCAGCGCGGCGGCCAGCGCCAGTGCCGGCGACGGCCTGGCCGCATGGCGCAGCAGCAGGTCGGCGAAGTGCGCATCCAGCGGCCGCAGCGCGCGGGTCTGTTGCAGCGCCAGCAGGCGGGCGTCCATCAGGCGCCCCCGCACAGGGCGGCTTCGAGCGCCCGCACCAGGCTGGCGGGCGGCCGGTCGAAGTAGATGCCGGCGCCGCCCTGCCCCGGCGCCATGCCGCGCAGGAACAGGTAATAGACGCCGCCGAAGTGACGCTCGTAGTCGTAATCCGGCAGGCGCAGGCGCAGGTAGCGGTGCAGCGCCACCGTGTAGACCAGGTATTGCAGGTCGTAGCGGTGCTCGGCCATCGCCGCGCGCAGCGCCTCGGGCGCGTAGTCCGCCGCGGTCGGGCCGAGCCAGTTGGACTTGTAGTCGGCCAGGTAAAACCGCCCGGCGTGCTCGAACACCAGGTCGATGTAGCCCTTGAGCACGCCCTCGACGGCATCGAAGCGCAGCGCCGCGGCCTCGGCCGCCAGCGCGGTGGCCTCCAGCAGACGATTCAGCGTGGCCGCCTCGATGCGCGCCAGCGGAAAGTAGAACTCCAGCTCGTCGCGCCGCTGCGCGCGCGGGATGTCCCGCAGGCGCAGCGCCTGGCCGTCGAGCGGCGTGTCCAGCACGTCCGCCACCAGCCGTTCCAGCGTCGGCTGCCACAGCGGCGGATAGCCGGCCCGCGCCAGGCTCTGCGCCACCGCCTCGGCCAGCGCCGGGCCGTGGGCGTGCGGAAAATCCAGCGCCTCGAACAGGCCGTGCAGGCTGGTGCCGGCCGCCGCGCCGCGCGGAAAGCGGGCGATCGGCGGCGGGCCGCCGCGCTCGGCGGGCGCGTCCGGCACGACAGCAAGCGCGGCCTGCGGCTCGGCGGGCGTGCCCGCATCGACCGCGTCGTAGTCCGGCCGGTCGGCGCCCACGGCACCGGCCGCCAGCGCGGAATAGCTGGTCACCCGCCAGCGGCTGTCGATGCGGCCGGCGAAGCTGCTGGCCTGGCCGGACTGTGGCGCGCCAACAGCCGGATGCTGCGCCGCCGCCGGCGGATCGGTGAGCACGAGGGCACCGTCGCTGGCCGTTTCCAGCGCCCGCCACGGCGCGCGGGCGGCAGTTTCATCCAGTTCTTTCAGGTCCTGGCCGCCGTACAGCAGCCAGCCGAGCGCGCCCTGCTCGGCCAGATTGATGACGCCAAACGGCAGCACGCAGTGCTGGCGCGCCCGCGTCAGGGCCACGTACAGCAGGCGCACACGCTCGGCCAGCGCCTCCTTGCGGGCCAGTTCCGCGTGCGCGCCGGAGCGCGCCAGGTCGGCCGTGAAGGCCAGATCGACCGGGTCGTGGAATTCGAACGGCCCCGCCAGGTCGGGCTTTTTCTCGTCCCCGGCGAAGGGCAGGAACACGATTTCCCACTCCAGGCCCTTGGCCTTGTGCACGGTGACGATCTGCACCAGGTTGGCGTCGCTTTCCAGGCGCAGCTGCTGGTTCTCGGCCGCGCCGCCCGCGCCGGCGATGGCGTCGCGCAAAAAGCGCAGTTGCGCATCCAGGCCCGGCCGGCTGGCGGCCTGCGCCTGCAGCAGCTCGCCCAGGTGCATCAGGTTGGTCAGCGCCCGCGCGCCGTCGGGACTCGCATGCAGGCGGCCGATGATGCCGGCCTCCTGCATCAGCCCCAGCAGCATGGGCAGCGGACCTGCCGTGAGCCAGCGCCGGCGGGCGCTCTGGAACAGGATGACCCAGCTTTCCCAGGCCGCCTCGTCGCCGTCGAGCGCCGCGATATCGGCGGCCGTGGCGCCCAGCAGCGGCGTGGCCAGTGCCGCCCGCAGCGCGCCGCTGGCGGCCGGGTCGAGCGCCGCATCCAGGATCCGCTCCAGCGCCGCCGCTTCGGCACTCTCGTAGACGCTGTCCTCGCGCAGGCAGACGCTGTCGACGCCGACCCGGCGCAACGCCGCCTGCGCCGCGGCGGCCTGCCGGTTGGTATTGACCAGGATGCCGATGTGCCGCCCGGCGAGCGCATCTTCACCCACCCGCGCCCGACCCTCGGCGCCCAGCGCGAGCAGCTGCGCCACGCGCGCCGCGGTGGCGGCCAGCGCCTGCTCGCCCGCGCTTTCCTTGCTGATCGACTTGCTCTTTTCCTCACGCGCCAGCCACCAGACCTCACAGGCCGGCAGCGCCTCGCCGTCCACCCGCAGGGGTTTCTTTTCCGTCCTGCCGGCGGCGGCGACCTCGTAAAAGTCGATTTCCTGCCCCGGCGCGTCCAGCACGAACGGCCGCCGGTGGCGGCCAAACAGCGCATTGACGGCCGTCACCAGCCGACCGGTGGAGCGCTGGTTGGTGGTCAGCGTGTGGCGCTGCGCCGGCGGCACGCCGTTGCGGGCCGCCAGGTACGCGAACACGTCCGCGCCGCGGAACTGGTAGATGGCCTGCTTGGGGTCGCCGATCAGGTACAGGCCAAAGCCGTCCGCCGCGGCCCGGTGCATGCGGTCGAACAGACCGTACTGCAGCGGGTCGGTGTCCTGGAACTCGTCGATCATGACCACCGGATAGCGGCCCGCCAGCGTGCCCGCCAGCGCCGGCCCGCCGGGGCCGTCCAGCGCCGCGGCCAGTTCCTGCAGCAGGCTGTCGAACCCGCGCCGGCCGCGCTCCACGAGGCGGCTTTCGCTTTGCGCCCGCAGGTACGCCAGCGCCGCGTGCACGGTGTGCACCTGCAGCGCCTGCGTGAGCGCCTCGGCGGCCACAGCCACGGCGGCGGCGGCATCCAGCAACGGGTGCGTCGGCGCTGCGATGCCCTTCTTGCGGGCGGTGGCAGTCAGCGCTGCATCGAGCGCGGCCGGGCTCAGGCGCCGGATGCCGGCCGGCGGCAATCCCTGCGGCGGCGCGGCCCAGGCGTCGATTTCCTGAAACAGCGCCTCGAGCGCGTCCGGCTTGTAGCCGCTTTTGTCGCTGCGGCTCAGGCCCGCGTGCTCGGGCAGCCGGGCGAGAACCTCATCCCGCCCGCCCGGCCAGGCGGCGGCGAAGGCCTGCGCGGCCGCGTCCAGTTCCGCCTGCCGAGCCGCCGGATCGACCGCCGAGGCCGGCGGCAACAGGCGCAGGCCCGGCCGGCCGGCCAGATTTCTCAGCGCCTTGGCCAGGCTTTGCGGGCCCTGCGGCCACAGGCCGTACAGGACGTCGAGCGCCACCGCGCCGGCCGCCGCGCACCGTCGGCGCCAGAAATCGCCCAGGATTTCCGCCGTCAGCGGGCGGATGTCGGTTTCGATGTCGGCCTCGAAACGACTGCCGGCGCTGAAGGCATGATCGGCCAGCACCCGCCCGCAAAAGCCATGGATGGTGTGCACGGCCAGCTCGTCCAGGCGCAGCAGGGCGTCGTCCAGATGCGCCCTGGCGGCGGCGTGGTCCGACAGACTGCCGACCAGCGACGCCAGAAAATCGTCCGCCGCCGGCAAGCCGGCCAGGGCGTCGCGCGCCTCCAGCAGCCGCGCGGCGATGCGCTCGCGCAGCTCGGCGGCGGCGGCCTCGGTGAAGGTGACCACCAGCATCTGCCCCGGCTCGCGCCGGTTCTGCAGCAACTGGCGCAGGTACAGCGCGGCGATGGTCCAGGTCTTGCCGGTGCCGGCGCTGGCCTCGATCAGGTGCCGGCCGGCCAGCGGCAGGGTCAGGGGATCCAGCGGCGTGCTCATGCGTCTTCCAGGGCCGCCAGCAGCGGCCCGCACAGGCGCTGCGCCAGCTCGGTGAAGGCCGGCTCGGCGAGTGGGTCGCGGCCGCGAAAGGCGACCTGCACGTCCGGGTCGTCGCCCTCGCCGGGCAAATCGAGGTAGGAATTCCCCTCCCAGGCCTTGCGCGCGGCGGCCAGGCCACTGTCGTGATCTTTCGCGCTGGCATAGGCCAGGGCGCATTCCGGCAGCAGCGGCAAGGCCTCGGCGCGACCCTGCCGCGCCAGGGCCAGGATGTCGGCCAACAAGACCGGCGCATCGGCCGGCGGCAGCAGGCGCACGGTTTCATCGCGCAGCACGTAGCGGGTCGGCGTCGGCGCGCCCGCCGCATTGATCGCCAGATGGCGCACCCACAGTTCGAGCAGACCGCGTGCGCGCCGTTTCGCATAGCGATACTCGACCAGGCCTTCGCCGGTCAGTCCGCTCACGCGGCCGCCCAGATGGGCGCCTCCAAGATCCACATTCAGCAGCAGATCCGCCCGCGGCGTGGCCAGAAAGGGCGCCAGGCGCGCGGCGAAGGCCGCCGTGTCCCGCCACGCCGTGTCGAACAGCCGCCGGCCGGCCGCTGCCGCCGGCAGCACGCCTTCGCTGCGCAGCCGCCGATAGGCCAGGTCCGCTTCGTCCCCGCTCAGATGCGCCGCCACCAGCCGCTGGCCGACGGCGTAGTTGGCGAGTCCCTCCAGGTAAAACGGCTCCGCGTCGGCCAGCGCGTCGTCCGCCCGGTACAGACGGATGCCCAGCCGTTCGCGCAGGAACCAGCGCGCCGGCGATCGCACGAAGCCGGTCAGGTCCTCCAGCGTCCAGTCCTCCTGCGCCGGCGCGGGCGACAGCGGCGCGGCGGCGAACGGCGGCGCGGGCGATGCCGGCTGGAACCATTCGGCGGCGTAGGTGAGCAGTCGCGGGTCGTGGCCGTAGCGGTCGCTGAACGGCTGCAGCGGGTGCTCGACCTGCAGTGCCTTCGCATCGCCGGTCATGCGTCCGGCCACGTCCAGCAGTTCGCTCAGCAGCGCCGAGGGCGGCAGCGGCGCGTTGTCGTTCTGGCGCCGGCCGACGTAGCTCAGGTGCAGGCAATCGCGCGCCGCCAGCAGCGCATCGAGCATCAGGTAACGATCCTCGTCGCGCGCCACCCGGTCGCCGGGCCGGTGATCGTCGGCCAGCCGGTCGAACTCGGCCGGCCGACGGCGGCGCGGAAACTCCCGGTCACCCAGGCCCAGCACGCACACCACGCGAAACGGTATCGCCCGCATCGGCGACAGCGCGCAGCAGGTGAGCGCGCCGGTGATGAAGGCGCGCGCCGGGCCGGCCTCGTCCAGCAGGCTGCCGAGCTGCGCCTTGATCGTCGCCCGCGCCAGCGGCACCGCGCAGCCGCCGGCGCGCGCCTCCTGCGCCAGGCGCAGCAGCGCATCGCGCAGCAGGGCCAGCGTGTCGGCCTCGTCCTCGTCGACGGCCTCGAACAGCGTGAGCGCCATCAGCAGGCGCCGTGTCCATTCGGCTGCCGGGTGCGGGCCGATGAGGTCAGCCTGCAACTCGCGCAGGCGGCGCAGCAGCTCGGCCAGCGCGCCCACCGCCTGCGCCAGTTCGCTGCCGGCGACCGGCAGCGGCAGCACCTCACCCAACTCAGCGGCGTCCGTGGCATGGCCCAGCAGCAGGCGGTCCAGACCGGCGCGCCAGGTGTGCTCGTCGCTGGGCGGCAGATCCAGGCCGGCCCGCGCCGCGGCGTCGTAGGCAAAGCGCACGCCGCTGTCCTGCACCAGGGCGCGCAGGCGCGGCAGGCTGGGCTCGTCGATGCCAAGGGCGGCGCGCAGCGCCGGCAGCTCCAGCAGCGACAGCACCTGCGAGGCCGGCAGGCGGCTTTGCGGCAGGTCGAGCAGTTCCAGAAACGCCGCCGCCAGCGGTTGCTGCGCCCGCGGCGCGCGATCGGCAATCGCAAACGGAATGCGCCGACCGGCCGGCGCGGCGCCGAACACGGCCGCGATGTGCGGCGCGTAGGCCTCGATGTCGGGCGCCATCACCACGCAGTCGCGCGGCGCGAGGTCCGGCTGCGCCTCGAACAGTCCGAGCAGACGGTCGTGCAGGACCTGCACCTCGCGCAGCGGGCTGTGGCAGACGTGGATTTCGAGCGAGCGATCGTCCGCTGCCAGCGGCGTCGCCTGCGGCGTCTCCAGAAACAGGATGTCGCGCTGGATGCGCTGCAGCAGGCTGCCGGTGCCGGGGTCCTCGTAGTCTTCGGTTTCATCCGCCTGACAGTCGAGCAACTGGCCGGCAAACGCGCGTCCCGCCTGCCCCCAGGCGGCCAGCAGCGGATGACCGTCTGCCCCTTCATCCATCAACTCCGGCGCCGCGGCCGCCTGCTGCGCCCACTTGCGGCGTCGCCGCGCCGCCACGCGCGGCGCCTGCAGCTCGTGCCAGTAGGCGGCGCACGGATCCAGGAAATGCACATGCACGTGCATGTGCCCGGCCAGCGCCTGCAACAGCTGCAGATAGGCCGGCGCCAGCGCCGACAGGCCGAACACCGACAGGCGTGCCGGCAGGCCCTCAACAGCGAGCCGTCCGCCGCGCACGCGCTGCGCCAGATCGATCAGCAGCCGGCCCTGATGCGGCCGCCCGGCCGCCACCTGCCGCCACAAGCGGGCGTCCCAGCCGGCGTCCGCGCCCGCCTCCCAGGCCGCCAGCCAGTCCGGCCGGAACACCTGGTAGCGCTGGTAGCAGTCCGCCAGCCGGCGGGCCAGCTGCCAGGCCTTGAGGCCATCGTCAGCGGCCAGATAGCGCTCGACTTCGGCCGCTCGGTCGGCACCGGCGAACGCCGCCAGCAGCCCGAACAGCAACGGCCCCTGCTCGGCCGGCGGCATGAGTGGCAAGTCCGCATCCTGCGCGCGCAGCACCCGCCACACGAAGGCCGCCGGGAACACGCAATCCAGATTCGCCGCCACGCCCAGACGCTGCGCCACCGCCAGCGACAACCAGCGCGCCATGCCCGGGTTGGGGACCAGGATGGTCTCCGGCGCCAGCGGCGCGCCAAGCGGCGTGGCGATCACCTCGCACAGGGTGTCGGCGAGGCGCTCCAGGCGATTGCCGTGATGGATGTGGAGCATGCGGGGCGCGCGAAGGTGCTGAGAGGAGCGATGGAAGCGGTCCGATACGGCGCAGCCGCGGCGTCGGGACGCGGACCGAATGCCGGCCGGCAGCGTGGATTATGCGGACCTGTCGGCCTCGTCTGCAGGCCGGTGCGGGCAAGGCGGTGTCCCGGTCGCGCAGTCGTCAGTCCTCCCAGCAGCTTGCGGTAGCCTTGGGCAGACCGGACGATAACGTGCCACTGGCGCATCAGGGTGACAGCGCTTGGAAATCCTTACCGTCAACGTGGGCAGTTCGTCGGTCAAGCTGGACCGCTTCGACGGCCGCACGAGCCCGCCTCGGCACATCGCGGCGCTGCGCCCCTCGCTCGGCGCCGCGGCGCTTGGCGAGGTGCCGATTCCGGAACTGATCGTGCATCGGGTGGTGCACGGCGGTCCGCTGGCGCAACCGGTGCGCATCGATGCCGCGGTCGAGGCGCAGATCGATGCCTGCGCGCCGCTGGCACCGCTGCACAATCCGCCCGCGCTGGCCATGATCCGCGCCTGCCGGCAGCGCTTTGGCGACGCCGTCTCGCAGGTGGCCGCGTTCGACACGGCCTTTTTCGCCGACCTTCCCCCGGCGGCGCGCGACTATGCCTTGCCGCGTGAGCTGATCGAAAGGCACGCCATCCGCCGCTACGGCTTTCATGGCCTCGCCCACCAGGCGCTGTGGCGTGCCTGGCAGGAACACAGCGGCCGCGGCGGGCGCATCGTGACCCTGCAACTGGGCGCCGGCTGCTCGGCGGCCGCCATCGCCGACGGCCGGCCGCTGGACACCTCGATGGGTTTCACGCCGCTGGAAGGCCTGGTCATGGCCACCCGCAGCGGCGACGTGGATCCGGGCCTGCTGCTGCACCTGCTGCGCACCGGCAGCATGGACGCGGCGCAGCTGGAGCGGATGCTCTCCGAGCAAAGCGGCCTGCTCGGCCTGGCCGGCAGTGCCGACATGCGCAGCCTGCTGGCCGACCCCTCCCCCGCCGCGGCGCACGCAATCGACGTCTACTGCCACCGCGTGCGCAAGTACATCGGCGCCTACGCCGCGGTGCTGGGCGGCCTCGACGGCGTCGTGTTCGGCGGCGGCGTGGGCGAGCACGCGCCCGAAGTGCGCGCCGGCATCCTGGCGGGCATGGAGTGGCTGGGCATTCGCCTCGACGCCACTGCCAACGCGGCGGCGAACGGCCCGGCCAGGCGTATCAGCGCCGCCGGCTCAGCCTGCGCCGTATGGGTGTTTTCAGTGGACGAGGCGACGGAACTGGCCCGCATCGGCCAGGGCTTCCTGACCGACGCGGGTTGAGCATCGCCAGCGGGTGATCGCCCGGCACAGCCGGGCTCCTACAATTTTTCCGATGGCTCACAAAGGCTGAACCTTCGGTGTTTCCTGAATGGCCGCCCGCACGCGGCGGCCTGGTGCCCTATTTTTCCTGGATGCTGACCAGGTAATCGACGATGCTGAGAATTTTTCCCCGTACCTGCATGTCGGTCTCGCTTTCCCGGCCAAAGCGTTCGCCCCACACGGGCATCTCCGCCGGACCGTGGATGCCGAGCGCCTGACCGCGACCGTCGATGATGGCGCGCACGCGGGCATACGGAAAATTGCCGTTGTTGTTCTTGGCCAACTGCGTCAGATCGGTCGGCCGCTTTTTGAGCTCGATTGCTACCGGCCCGTCACCGTGCCCCGAAGGCCCATGACAGGATGCGCAGTAGGCAAAAAAATCCTCCCGCTGCATTTCACTTACTTCGCTGGCAGCCAGCGTGGCACCACTGGCCAGCACCAGCGGCAACGCAGCCGAGAGCACAAAACGGACGCGCTTGCGGTTTGTCTTGATGTCGGACACGACACTCCCTCCCATGGGTTGAAAAACGCCATTCCATCGGCTGCCGCGCCAAGCCGGCGCTGCGACGCCGATTACTGCTTCTGCATGCGCTGCAGGTAATCGGTCAGCCCTTCGATACGGTCATGGGCCTGGCGCTGGCCGACGCCTTCGGCCGACACATAAAACTCCTTGCCCCACACCGGCATGGCGCGCGGCCCGTGCGCCTTCACATCGGCGCGGCCGTCGATGATCTCGCGCACCTTGTCGGCGGGATACTTGCCGTCGTTGTTCATGCTCAGCAGGGTCAGATCGGCAGGCATGGCCTTCATCGCCTGCGCCACCGGGCCATCGCCCCGCCCCTCGGGTCCGTGACAGGATGCGCAGTATTTCTGATAGTCGCGTCTGGCCTGCTGCTGGGCGCCCTCGGTCGCCGCAAGGACCGGCGCACTGGCGGCGTACAGCATGGCGATCAGGCCGGCGCCAGCCACGGCGGCGGCGCGGGACCGGCCCGAAAATCCGGATCTGGGTTGCATCGGCGGAACTCCTCTTGTTGTGCGTCCAAGGGACGGTGTTCTGGTGAACGGGCCACAGCCTAACGTGGCCGCACCGGAATGGACCGTGATCTTGATCAAGCGGCCGCCGGTCAGCCGCGCGCAGGCCAGCGGGCGCCGGCGCCGTCACTCCTGCGTCGGCGGCAGCAGCTTGCCCGGATTCAGACGGCCCTGTGGGTCCAGAGCTGCCTTGACGCGACGCATCAGGTCGATGGCCACCGCCGGTTCATGCTGCGCCAGGGCATCGCGCTTGAGCAGTCCGATGCCGTGTTCGGCGGAAATCGAGCCGCGATGCCGGGCGACCACGGCATTGACCAGGCCGGTCAGGGTGTCCCACTGCGCAAGGAACTGTTCCACCGGCATGCCTACCGGCTGCGACAGGTTGAAATGCAGGTTGCCGTCGCCGATGTGGCCGAAGGCGCACACGCGCAGCCCCGGACAGGCGACCTGCACCGCCGCGCTGGCCTCCGCAACGAAGGCCGGCACCGCCGACACCGGCACCGCCACGTCGTTCTTGATGCTGGCGCCTTCGTGGCGCTGCACCTCGGCCACGCCCTCGCGCAGGCGCCAGAACTCCGCCGCCTGGCGCGCGCTGGCGGCAACGGCGGCATCGCTGATCTGGCCGTTGTTCAGGCATTGTTCGAGCACGGCTTCGAGCGCCGTCGCCAGACCGGCGGACGCGCTGGAACTGGTCAGTTCCACCAACAGATACCAGCGCGCCGGGGCATCCAGCGGATCGCGCGCGCCTGGCATATGGCGCAGCACGAAATCGAGCGCCGTGCGCGATAGCAGTTCGCAACCGGTCACGGCGTCGCCGCTGGCGTCCCGCAGCCGGCCGAAAACCGCCACGCAGGCCTCGACCGACGGGCAGGCCAGCCAGGCGGTGGCCGTCTCGCGCGGCAGCGGAAACAGCTTGACCACCGCCGCGGTGATGATGCCCAGCGTGCCCTCGGCGCCGATGAACAACTGCTTCAGGTCGTAGCCGGTGTTGTCCTTGCGCAGCGCCGTCAGGCCATCCCACACCTGCCCGTCGGCCAGCACCACTTCCAGGCCCAGCGTCAGTTCGCGCGCGTTGCCGTAGCGCAGCACGTTGGTGCCGCCGGCGTTGGTGCTCAGCGCCCCGCCCAGGCGCGCGCTGCCGTCGGCGCCGAAGCTGAGCGGAAACAGGCGATTTTCGTCCGCCGCCGCTTCCCGCACGCGCTGCACGATGCAGCCGGCCTCGGCCGTGAGGGTGAAATTGGCCGGATCGATAGCCCTGATCCGGTCCAGCCGCTCCAGGCTGACGACCACCTGCCGCGCCGCGTCCTGCGCCACAGCGCCCCCGCACAGGCCGGTGTTGCCGCCCTGCGGCACCAGCGCCAGATCGAGCCGCGCGCAGGCCCGCACCAGCGCCGACACGGCCGCGGTGTCCTGCGGCAGCGCCACCGCCAATGCGGCGCCGCGATACAGGCCGCGCTGCTCGGCCAGGTACGGCGCCATGGCATCGGCATCGGTGCGCCAGTCGCAGCCCGGCGTGGCCGCCAGGCGCGCCAGAAGACCTGCCCGATCAGCCTCGTTCACGGCACCCGGGCAGCGGCGGCCGTGTCCGTGATCCGGCACACGTCGATGTCCCCGCCGCAGTAGACGTTGAAGGCCATGGCCGCGGCACAGGCGCGCCGGGCCAGCGTCTCGGCATCAAGGTCGCTGTCATAGAGCGCGTGCAGCGCGCCCAACGCGAACTCCGCCCCCGAGCCGACCGCGTAGTACTGCTGGAACTCGGTCACGCTGGTGTCGGAGGACACGAAGAAGATGCCGCCGCCGTTGACCAGCAGGAACGAGGCGTCCAGGTCACCGAACGGCGAACGCTCCTCCTCGTGCTGGCACTGATCGTTGACCAGCGAATAGTGCTCGTGCAACACCTTCCAGAAGGTCTGGAAAAACCGGAACACGTCGCGCTCGGTGTCGAGCTTGGGCGCCCGCTTGCGGGCCAGGAAATCGTCCAGGATGTTCGCGTACAGCCCCCAGCCGCTGGTGGCCAGATGATTGCCGCCCACGGTCAGGATTTTCTGCGTGCGGTGGTTGGCGATCGGCGCCCGGTTGTGGCCGAAATTGTTCTGAGTGTCGGCGGCGATCACGATTTCGCCACCCTTGCGCACGGCAACGGCTATGGTCATGGCAGCACATCTTTAGTACAGGTGCGGCAATGCTATCAGCCGCCCGCCCGACGCCGGGGCGGCCCATCAAACCGGAGGAAACCACCATGCAGCAGCTGTTCCCGGACCTGTGGCAAACCGCCGCCCAATACCCGTTCGGTCCCGCCGTGACCACCCACGCCTACCTGTGGCTGCGCGCGGACGGCAACGTGCTGTTCTACAACACCGGCCTGGCGGCGGAACTGGACGCCATCGAGCGCCTGGGCGGCGTTGCCTGGCAGTACCTGAGTCACCGCGACGAAGTGGCACCCAGCCTAGCCGACATCCGCCGGCGCTTTGGCGCCAGGCTGTGCTGTCATGCGCTGGAGGCACCCTTCGCCGGCCGAATCTCGCCGGTGGACGTCGCCTTCGATGCAGCGCATACACCCCTGGCCAACCTGGATGTGATCCCCACGCCCGGCCACACGCCCGGCAGCACCTGTTACCGCATTCGCTCGGCGCACGGACCAACGTATCTGTTCACCGGCGACACGCTGTTTCCGGACGGCGCCGGCTGGGGCACCTACGTCGCCGCCGCGCAGCGCGACACCCTGCGGCAAAGCCTGGCGCTGCTGCGCGATCCGGCGCCGGACGTGGTGCTGTCGTCCGCGGCCCGCGATCCGGACGGCTACCGTCGCCTGACCGGACCGGACTGGCAGCGCGTGCTCGACGAGGCTATCGACAGCCTGCGGTGATCCGCATTGTCCGACAGCAAAAATCCGCTGGTCGGCAAGGAGGAGGCCCGCAAATGCTCCCGCGCGCAGAACTGCCGCTTCGTCATCCCCTCCAACTGCGAGCGGCATCGGAGGTGAAGACTGCGACGACGCAAGCCAATCTGCAGCTACGGGGCGCCACCCGCCCCTTACATGGGGCACAGCCTCCCGGGCTCGGATTCAGTCCGCCTTGGCGACCTCGACCTGCAAGGTGTCGCCATGGGGTCTGACGGACAGCACGCGGTGGCCATCCTCGGCCAGGCTGGCGCGCACCTGCTCTGCCGACTCACCGGCCGAGAACAGAAACGCCACCCGCTCACCCGGCGCCATGCGGCTGAGTGCCTGACGCGCCTTGACGTAGTGCAGGGGGCAACCGTAGGTGGATAGGTCCACCAGCGGCATGGCAGCTTCGGCGGCGGCGCTCATGACCGTCTCAGATCGAATCGAACAGTTCAAAGCGCTTGCCGGCGGTCATGCCGCCGTCTACCACCAGCGCGGCGCCGGTGATGAAGGACGCATCGTCGGAGGCCAGGAACACGGCCGGCTTGGCGATCTCGTGCGGCTCGGCCATGCGCTGCATGGCGCACACGTCGGTCATCATTTTCTGATGCTCCGGGAAGCGCGCCATGTAGCCGCGGATGCGCGGCGTCCAGGTGCCGCCGGGGCAGATGGCGTTGACGCGAATGTTGTGGCGCGCGAAATCCATGGCCATGTTCTTGGACAGGTTGATCACCGCCGCCTTGGCAGCCGAGTACGCGGCGCAGCGGTTCTCGGCCAGGATGCCGGCGGTGGAGGCGATGTTGATGATGGCGCCGCCGCCGCGCTTCCTGATCTCGGGGATCGCCACGTGCGAGCAGCGGTACACGGAGGTCAGGTTGGTGTCGACGATGAAGCGCCATTCCTCGTCGTTGGCCTCCTCGACGTTCTTCATCATGTTGTTGCCGGCCACGTTGAACAGGACGTCGAGCCCGCCAAAGCGCTGGACGGTGGCCGGCACCATGGCCGCGACGGCGGCCAGATCGTTGACGTCCATTTCCAGCGCCAGCGCCTGGCCACCGGCCGCGGCGACTTCGGCGGCGGCCTTCTGCGCCGCGTGCAGGTCCATATCACAGATGGTGACGCTGCCGCCGTCCCTGACCCACTCATCGACGATGGCGCGGCCGATGCCGGCACCGCCGCCGGTGACGATGGCTACCTTGCCGGCGAAACGTTGACTCATGTTGGCGTCTCCTCTTGAATGTTTTGTGTCAGCAGCGGCGACGGTGGTCGAGGTCGCCCCTGCTGCTTTATGTCCGGGCTGCCGCGCGCTGCTCAAGCACCTCGACCGCCGGCAGGGTCTTGCCTTCCAGGACTTCCAGGAAGGCACCGCCGCCGGTCGAAATGTACGACACGCGGTCGGCGATGCCGAACTTGGCGATGGCGGCCAGCGTCTCGCCGCCGCCGCAGATGGAAAACGCCGGCGAGTCGGCAATCGCCTGCGCCAGCAGGCGCGTGCCCTGCGCGAAGGCCGGGTATTCGAACACGCCCAGCGGCCCGTTCCAGACCACCGTGCCGGCGCTGCGGATGATGTCGCCCAGTTCGCTGGCAAAGTCGGCGTCGAAATCCAGAATCATCTCGTCGGCATCCACGTTGCCCACGTCCTTGACCGCACTGGGTACGGTGTCGCCGATCTCGGTGGCGACCACCACGCGTCGTGGCAGCGGAATCGGCCGTCCGAGTTCCCTGGCCTGTTCCAGCAGGCCGCGGGCGGTTTCGACCAGGTCGGGCTCATACAGGGAATGCCCGACGTCGTGGCCAGCCGCGACCAGGAAGGTGTTGGCGATGCCGCCGCCGACGATCAGCCGGTCCACCATCGGCAGCAGGTTGGTCAGCACGGCGAGCTTGCTCGACACCTTGGCGCCGCCGACGATGGCCACCAGAGGGCGTTTTGGCGCCGCCAGCGCCAGGTGCAGGGCGTCCAGTTCGGCCACCAGCAGCGGCCCGGCGCAGGCCACCGGCGCGTATTTGGCCACGCCGTGGGTGGAGGCCTCCGCCCGGTGCGCGGTGCCGAATGCGTCCATCACGAACACGTCGCACAGCGCCGCCATGCGCTGCGCCAGGGCATCGTCGTTCTTTTTCTCACCGACGTTGAAGCGCACGTTCTCGCCCAGCGCAATCTCGCCTGGCTGGATGGCGACGCCATCCAGCCAGGCGCCCACGCACGGCACCGGCCGGCCGAGCAGATCGCCCAGGCGACGGGCCACCGGCGCCAGGCTGGCCTCGGCATCGAAGGCGCCTTCCTTGGGCCGGCCGAGGTGCGACAGCACCAGCACCGCCGCGCCGGCGGCCAGCGCCGCCTGTGCGGTCGGCACGAAGGCGCGGATGCGGGTGTCGTCCAGGATCACGCCGTCGCGCAGCGGCACGTTCAGGTCGGCGCGGATCATCACCCGCTTGCCGGCCAGTGCCAGCTCACCCATGCGCAGCACCTTCAGCGCCCCGGCCATGCTCAGCCGACCTTGGCCAGCGCCAGGGCGGTGTCCAGCATGCGGTTCGAGAAGCCCCACTCGTTGTCGTACCAGGAGCAGACCTTCACCAGCGTGCCGTCGATGACCTTGGTCAGCGTGGCATCGTAAGTGGACGAAGCCGGGTTGTGGTTGAAGTCGACCGACACCAGCGGCTCGTCGGTGTAGGCGAGGATGCCCTTGAGCGGGCCATTGGCGGCCTCGCGCACGGCGGCGTTGATCTCGTCCACGCTGGTGGCGCGCCCGGCCGTGAAGGTCAGGTCCACGATCGACACGTTGATGGTCGGCACGCGGATGGCGAAGCCGTCGAGCTTGCCCTTGAGTTCCGGCAGCACCAGGCCGACCGCGGCGGCGGCGCCGGTCTTGGTGGGAATCATGGACTGCGTGGCCGAACGGGCGCGGCGCACGTCCTCGTGATAGACGTCGGTCAGCACCTGGTCGTTGGTGTAGGAATGCACGGTGGTCATCAGGCCCTGCAGCAGGCCGAACTTCTCGTGCATGACCTTGGCCAGCGGCGCCAGACAGTTGGTGGTGCAGGAGGCATTCGAGACGACCGTGTCGCCGGCCTTGAGCACGCCGTGGTTGACGCCATAGACGATGGTGGCGTCCACGCCGCCAGCCGGGGCCGAGATCAGCACCTTGCGCGCGCCGGCGGTCAGATGGGCCGAGGCCTTTTCCTTGCTGGCGAAAAAGCCGGTGCATTCGAGCACCACGTCCACGCCCAGCTCCGCCCACGGCAGCTTGGCCGGGTCGCGCTGGGCGGTCACGCGAATGCGGTCGCCGTTCACGATCATGGCGCCGTCGGTCACCTCGACGGTGCCGGGGAACTTGCCGTGGGCGGTGTCGTAACGGGTCAGGTGGGCCAGGATGTTGGCGTCGCCCAGGTCGTTGACGGCCACTATCTGCACCTCGCCGGTGCGCCCACTCTCGTAGAGCGCACGCAGCACGTTGCGCCCGATGCGGCCATAGCCGTTGATTGCCACCTTGATCGCCATTTCACCGTTCTCCTTGCAGAAATCGAATTAACCAATTGATTTGGTGAACACTGATCGAGACAGAGTCCGCCCGCGCGCCAAGCACACCACACCTCACACCTGTAGGAGCGCAGCTTCGCTGCGCGATCGCCCGGCAAGCCGGGCTCCTACAACCGACCCCGTCGTGGCCGCCGCGCCGGGTCGCGGCGAATCCGTCACCCCCATGTAGGAGCGCAGCTTCGCTGCGCGATCGCCCGGCAAGCCGGGCTCCTACAAGCGCGATGATCGCCCTCCTACGGCGCGATGATCGTCCAGCCAGCCTGTGTCAGCCCCTTTGCAGCGTCGCCCGCGCCGCGGCTGCCACGGCCTCGGGCGTGAATCCGAAATACTCGAACAGCGCCCCGGCCGGCGCCGACTCGCCGAAGCGGTCCAGACCGATCACCTGACCGCGATCACCCACGTAACGCCACCAAAGCCCGGTCACGCCGGCCTCGACCGCCACCCGCGCCGTCACCGACGGCGGCAGCACGCTGTCACGGTAGCCCGCGTCCTGCGCCGCGAAACGCTCCAGGCACGGCATCGACACTACGCGCGCAGCAACGCCCTCGGCCGCCAGGCGCTCGCGCGCCGCCATCGCCAGCGCCACTTCCGAACCGCTGGCGATGAGGATCACCTCCGGCTCACCGGCGGCGTCCGCCAGCACATAGCCGCCCCGCTCCACCGCCGCCAGCTGCCCCGCATCGCGCGCCTGATGCGGCAGCTTCTGACGCGACAAGGCGAGCGCGGTCGGCCCTTCGGCCGTCAAGGCCTGTGCCCAGGCGACGGCGGTCTCGGCCGCATCGCACGGCCGCCACACGCTCAGACCCGGCACCAGCCGCAGGCTGGACACATGTTCCACCGGCTGGTGGGTGGGGCCGTCCTCGCCCAGACCGATCGAGTCGTGCGTCAGCACGTGCACCACCCGCAGGCCCATCAGCGCCGCCATGCGCAGGCCGTTTCGGGCGTAATCCGAGAACACCAGAAAGGTACCGCCATACGGCAGCAAGCCGCCGTGCAGGGCAATGCCGTTCATGATCGCGGTCATGCCGAACTCCCGCACGCCGTAGTGCAGGTGCTGGCCGGCGGGCTGGCTGGCGTCCAGTGCCTGCGCGCCCGACCAGTGCGTGAGGTTCGATTCGGTCAGATCGGCCGAGCCACCGAGCAATTCCGGCAGCAGCGGGCCGAAGGCTTCGAGTGCCAGCTGCGAGGCCTGGCGGCTGGCGACGTCCTTCGCGTCGGCCTGGAAACGGGCCACGATGGCCTGTGCCTGGGCGGCGAAGTCAGCCGGCAGGCGGCCGGCCATGCGGCGCCGGAATTCCGCCGCCAGTGTGGGGTACTCGTCCGCATAGCGATCGAAGCGGTCCTGCCAGTCGACTTGCAGCGCGGCGCCCCGCGGCCGGGCGTCCCAGGCGGCGTATATGTCGGCCGGAACTTCGAAAGGACCGTACGCCCAGCCGAGCTGCGCGCGTGCCGCGGCGATTTCGTCGCCGCCCAGCGGCGCGCCGTGCGCCGACGCCTTGCCCTGCTTGTTGGGCGCCCCGAAACCGATCACCGTGCGGCAGCAGATGAGTGTGGGCCTGGCGGTCTCGGCCCGCGCCTGTTGCAGGGCGGCGGCGACGGCCGCGGCATCATGGCCATCCACCTTGCGGATGACATGCCAGCCGTAGGCCTCGAAGCGGGCCGGCGTGTCGTCGGCGAACCAGCCGCTGACCTGGCCATCGATGGAGATGCCGTTGTCGTCGTACAGCGCGATCAGCTTGCCCAGGCCCAGCGTGCCGGCGAGCGAACAGGCCTCGTGCGAGACGCCTTCCATCAGGCAGCCGTCGCCGACGAACACGTAGGTGTGGTGATCCACGATGGCATGGCCGGGCCGGTTGAATTCGGCCGCCAGCCGCCGTTCGGCGATTGCCATGCCGACCGCGTTGGCCAGGCCCTGACCGAGCGGCCCGGTGGTGGTCTCCACGCCCGGTGTCAGGCCGTACTCGGGATGGCCGGGGGTTTTGGAGTGCAGCTGCCGGAAGCGTTTCAGCTCATCCAGCGGCAGGTCGTAGCCGCTCAGGTGCAGCAGCGCGTACAGCAGCATCGAGCCGTGGCCGTTGGAGACCACGAAGCGGTCGCGGTCCGGCCAGGCCGGGTCGGCCGGGTTGTGGCGCAGCAGGTCGTTCCACAAAACTTCGGCGATGTCGGCCATGCCCATCGGCATGCCGGGATGGCCGGACTTGGCGGCCTCTACCGCGTCCATGGCCAGCGCCCGGACGGCGTTGGCGAGTTGCCGGCGCGGCAGGGACATGCAGTTCTCCGGATCGGGGATCAAAAAACGACGGGAGCCGGCCGGCGGGTACCCGCCGGCCTCGGGGGGCGGCAAGGATAACGCAGCCCGGGTGCCCCTTGCAGGGGGAAGAAACACGCCTGCGTACGTCCGCCAGCGTACGGCGCGTGCCTGAAAGTCGGACTCCGGGCGAGCGACCAGAGGCGCGGTGATGGTGTTTCCGGCCCGCAATGGCTCAGCTCGCACAAGAATCAAGGCACGCCGGATGCAGCCTAACCACCCAGCAATCGTCGTTCGGCGTTCTCCACCTGACTTGCGGTGCCAAACAACACCACCGCGTCGCCGGCCTGCAGACGCAGGTCGGCGGCCGGCACCAACTCCCCCGCCCCGGCGCGGCGCACGCCGCGCACCTCGGCGCCGGTGCGGGCCAGATCCAGCTCGTCCAGGCGCAGGCCGACCGCGCGCGCCTCGTCCGGCAGGCGCACGGCGTGGCGCACTTCGAGGGCCTGGCCCTGCGTGTCCTCGATGCGCGAGCGCTGACCGTGAAAATAGCCGCGCAGCACGCCGTAGCGCTCCTCGCGCACGCCCTGCACGCTCTGCTGCACCCGCTCCATCGGGAAATCGAGCAGCGCCAGCACGTGCGAGGCCAGCGTCAGGCTGGCCTCGAAGGTTTCCGGCACCACGGCCGTCACGCCGGCCTGCTTCAGGACATCCCGGTAGCGGTCGTCGGTGGTGCGCACCAGGATCGGCAACTCGGGGGCCCGCTCGCGCACCGCCCGCACGATGGCCAGCGCGTGCCGGTGGTCGGTGAAGCTCACCAGCACCAGACGGGCCCGGGCAATGCCAAGCGCATGCAGCAAAGCGGGCCGGCGGGCGTCACCGTAGAACACGTTCTCGCCGCCCAGCAGGGCCTCCTGCACGCGCACCGGGTCTTCGTCGACGGCGACGAACGCGACGCCCTCGCGGGTCAGGATGCGCCCCACCGCCTGGCCGACGCGCCCGTAGCCGCAAATGACGACGTGACCGCTCAGCGCGCCGGTGGCGCCGCTCACGTCGACAAGATCGGCCTGCGCGGCGGGCAGCGGGTGGCGGTGCCGCAAAAACCAGGCGGCGATGCGCCCGTTGTGACGCACGATCAGCGGTGTCAACGCCATGCTCAGCACGATGCTGGCGGCCACCAGCGTGGCCTGGCCGGGGTCGATCAAGTGGTAGGTACCGGCCACCGCCAGCAGGGCAAAGCCGAATTCACCGCCCTGTGCCAGCAACAGCGCCGCGCGCAGCGAAGTCAGCCGGTCCTCGCCCAACCAGCGCCCCAGCACCATCACAATGACCGTCTTGAACACCAGCAGGGCCGCGGTCAGGCCCAGCAACGCCGACCAGCGCGGCAGCAACTGCGCCGGCACCAGCAACATGCCCACACTGACGAAGAAAATGCCCAGCAGCACGTCCCGAAACGGCCGGATCTCGACCTCGATGCGGTGCCGGAAATGGCTCTCGCCGAGCATCATGCCGGCGATGAAGGCGCCCAGTGTCATCGACAGGCCAAAGGCGTCCGTCAGCAGCGCCGCCAGCAGGGCCACCAGCAACGCGGCGAGCACGAACAGCTCATCCGAATGCGTCTTGGCGACCTCGAAGAACACCCGCGGCAGCACCCATTTGCCGATGCCGATCAGCGCCGCGAACAGCACCAGGCCCTTGGCGACGGTAACGGCGAGCATCAGCGGCAGGCCATCGCCCTCGGTGGCCAGGGCCGGGATCAGAATCAGGAACAGCACCGCCGCCAGGTCCTGAAACAGCAGTACCGCCACGCCGAGCTGGCCGTGGCGGGCGTACAGCTCGCCGCTGCGGGCCAGCTCCCGCGTCACCACCGCGGTGGACGACAGCGCCAGCACCGCCGCCATCAGCAGCGCCAGCGGCGGCGACAGGCCAACGCCGAGCCCGACCGCCATGAACGCCGCCGTGCAGATCAGCACCTGCCCGCCGCCCAGGCCAAACACCAGCCGGCGCATGGCCAGCAGGCGCGACAGCGAAAATTCCAGACCCAGCGAGAACAGCAGGAACACCACACCGAACTCGGCCAGGTACTGCACCGCCTCCTGGTTGCCCACCAGACCGAGCGCACCGGGCCCGATCAGCAGGCCGGTGGTCAGATAGCCCAGCGTGGGTGGCAGGCGCAGACGGTAGAACGCCGCCAGCACCAGCGCCGAGGCGGTGAGGATGATGACCAGTTCGGCAAAGAAGCCGTGCATCAGGCCGCGCTGTGCCGACGACTGAGCACCAGCAGCACCGCTCCCGCGACCAACATCGGCAGGCACAGCAGCTGACCCATGGTCAGCCAGTCGAAGGCGATAAAGCCCAGAAAGGCATCCGGCTCGCGCGCAAATTCACCGATGAAACGCAGCGCGCCGTAGCCGATCAGGAACACCCCGGACACCGCCATCACCGGCCGCGGCCGGGCCGAATACAGCCACAGGATGACGAACAGCAGCCCGCCTTCGAGCGCCGCCTGATAAAGCTGCGAAGGATGCCGTGGCAGCGCGCCGGCGCCCTCGAAGACCATGCCCCAGGGCAGGTCCGTGACCCGCCCCCACAGCTCGCCGTTGATGAAGTTGCCAAGCCGCCCGGCCAGCAGCCCGGTCGGCACCAGCGGCGCCGCAAAATCGGTCACCGTGAAGAAGCCGCGGCCGGTCTTGCGCCCGAACAGCCAGCACGCCAGCAGCACGCCGATCAGCCCGCCGTGAAACGACATGCCGCCCTGCCAGGCCTGCAGGATGGCTGCCGGATGGGACAGGTAGTAACCGGGCTGGTAGAACAGCACGTAGCCGATGCGCCCGCCGAGCACCGCGCCCATGGCGCAGTAGAAAATCAGGTCACCGAGTTCGCTCACCTGCCAGCCGCTGCCAGGGCGCTGCGCGCGCCTTCGACCCAGCCACCAGGCGGCCGCGAAGCCGACCAGATACATGAGGCCATACCAGCGGATGGCCAGCGGGCCAAGGTGCAAGGCGACCGGGTCGATGGCGGGATGGTGCAACATGGGCACCGATTATCCGGCATGATCCGGCAACCCCGCTTGCCACCGCCTGCCGCCATGTCCAACGTCGCCTCATCCGGCCACCCGGCCAACCGCCTGGCTGCCGAGCGCAGTCCGTATCTGCTGCAACACGCTCACAACCCGGTCGACTGGCACCCCTGGGGCGACGCGGCGCTGGCCCTGGCGCGCGCGCAGGACAAGCCGATCCTGCTGTCGATCGGCTACTCGGCCTGCCACTGGTGCCACGTGATGGCGCACGAGTCCTTCGAGGACCCCGCCACGGCGGCGGTGATGAACAGCCTGTTCGTCAACATCAAGGTCGATCGCGAGGAACGGCCGGACCTGGACCGCATCTATCAACTGGCCCACCAGATGCTGACCGGTCGCGGCGGCGGCTGGCCGCTGACCATGTTCCTGACCCCGGACCAGGTGCCCTTCTTCGGCGGCACCTATTTCCCCAGGGAGGCCCGCTACGGCCTGCCGGCCTTCACCGATTTGCTGGGCCGGGTGGACGAGTACTACCGCAGCCACCGGGCACAAATCGATCAGCAGAACCATGAGCTGCTGGAAGCCCTGGCGGGCAACCAGACCCTGGGCGACGCCAAGGCGGCACCCGGCGACGCACCGCTGCGCCGCGCCATGGCCGAACTGAGCGGCCTGTTCGACCCCGTGAACGGCGGCTTTGGCGGCGCGCCCAAATTCCCGCAGGCGCCGCTGATCGAGCGCTGCCTGCGCGAACACGCCCGCAGCGGCGACGAACAGGCGCTGCGCATGGCGCTGCTGACGCTCGAACAAATGGCCCGCGGCGGCATCCACGACCATCTGGGCGGCGGCTTTTGCCGCTACTCGGTCGACGCCGAATGGAACATCCCGCACTTCGAGAAAATGCTGTCCGACAACGGCCAGCTGCTGCGCCTGTACGCACAGGCGGCGCAGATCACCGCCAGCGCGCGTTTTGACGCCGTGCTGCACACCACCGGCCAATGGGCACTGCGCGAAATGCGCTCGCCGGACGGCGGCTTTTACGCGGCACTGGATGCCGATTCCGAGGGCGAGGAAGGCCGCTTCTACGCCTGGGATCGGGCCGAGGTGAAAGCCCTGCTCAGCGCCGAGGAATACGCCATCCTGGCCCGTCGCTTTGGCCTCGACAGCACGCCCAACTTCGAGCACCGCTGGCATTTGCGCGTGTGCGCCGACGTGGCGGACATCGCCAGCGAGGTTGGCCTCTCGCCCCAGCGCGTAGCGGTGGTGCTGTCCGGCGCCATGCAGAAGCTGTTCACCGCCCGCAGCGCGCGCGTGCGGCCGGGCCTGGACGACAAGATCCTGGCCGGCTGGAACGGTCTCATGATCGGCGGCCTGGCCCTGGCCGGGCGACACCTGAACGAAACCACCTTCATCGACGCCGCCGCCGCGGCGGCCGATTTTGCCCGCCGCGTGCTGTGGCAGGACGGCCGCCTGAAGGCCGTCGCCAAGGGCGAACAGGCGTATCTGGCCGCCTACCTCGACGACCACGCTTATCTGCTGGACGGCCTGCTGGAACTGCTGCAAACCCGCTGGAACGGCGAGCATCTGGCCTTTGCCGTCGACCTGGCCGAGGTCATGCTTGCGCACTTTCAGGATCCCGACCAGGGCGGCTTTTTCCACACCGCCGATGACCACGAGCAGCTGATCGTGCGCACCCGGCCGCTGGGCGACGACGCCACCCCGGCCGGCAGCGCCATTGCCGCCCGGGCGCTCGGCCGGCTCGGTCACCTGCTGGGCGAACCGCGCTACCTGGACGCCGCAGCGCGCGCCGTGCACAGCGCCGCCGGCCGATTCCAGGAGCACCCGCTCGGCTTCTGCGGCCTGCTGACGGCGCTCGAAGAACAGCTCACGCCACCGCAAACGCTGATCCTGCGCGGCGCGCCCAGCGCACTCGCGCCGTGGCTGGCCGCCGCCCGCACCGGCTACCGGCCGCTGCGCATCACGCTCGCCATCCCGCCCGAAGCGGCCGACCTGCCCGGCGTGCTCGCCCACTGCCGGCCACAGGGCGAAGCCGTGGCGTACCTGTGCCAGGGCGGCCAGTGCAGCGCGCCGGTCACCACGCTCGACGGGCTGGTTGCCGCGCTTTCCGGCCAGCCCTGAGGCGCCTGCCGCGCGCTGGCGCTGATCCGTTTCTTCAATCCATCCGGAGGCCCGGCATGACCCGACCACTGCAAAACATGCGCGCGCTGGTCACCGGCGGCAGCCGCGGCATCGGCGCTGCCATCGTGCGGCGCCTGGCACGCGACGGCGCGCAGGTGGCCCTGACCTACGTCCACAACGCCGAGCAGGCCGCGGCCAGCGTCCAGGCCGCCCAAGCCTTCGGCGGCCAGGCGCTGGCCATTCAGGCCGACAGCGCGGACGCGAACGCCGTAGTGGCAGCCGTGGAGCAAACCGTGGCAACGCTCGGCGGCATCGACATCCTGGTCAACAATGCCGGCGTGTTCCACCTGGCGCCGGCGGGCGAGTTTCCGCTGGCGCAGTTCGACCAAACGGTGGCCGTGAACCTGCGCGCCGCCTTCGTCGCCACCGAGGCGGCCGTCAAACACATGCGACCGGGCGGGCGCATCATCATGATCGGCAGCTGCAATGCCGAGCGCATGCCCTTCGCCGGTGGCGCCGTCTACGCCATGAGCAAGGCCGGGCTGGTGGGGCTGGTCAAGGGTCTGGCGCGGGATCTGGGCCCGCGCGGCATCACCGTCAACAACGTCCAGCCCGGACCCATCGACACCGACATGAATCCCGCCGACAGCGAGTTTGGCGGTGCGCTTCGCGAGCAGATACTGGCCGTGCCGCGTTACGGAACGGCCGACGAAGTGGCCGGCATGGTGGCCTATCTGGCAAGCCCGGAGGCCGGCTTCGTCACCGGCGCCAGCCTGACGATCGACGGCGGCTTCACGGCGTAGGAAGCGCCGCGCAGTCGGCGTTTCCCCGCAACCCAGGGAACGCGCCGCAGCAATCGGTGGCTGTAGGTCAGAAAGCCTCCCCTGTTTGCGAGCGGGCCGTTCGTCAATCGGTGGCTGTAGGTCAGAAAGCCTCCCCTGTTTGCGAGCGGGCCGTTCGTCAAATGGTGTCGCCGGGCTCGTGCATCCACGCCGGGATATCGCGTCCGGCATGCAGCACGCGCCAAACGTCGACGTGGTCGGGCCGTTCGACATAGAAAACCAGGTAGGGATACCGCCTCAGCGGCCAGCAGCGCAGGCCCGGCAGGTTCAATTCGTGCGCGTAGCGGGGCGAGCCGGTCGCAGGGTGGCGGCCGATGTGGCCGTAGGCCTGCTGCAGGGCGTCGATGAATCCAAGCGCTGCCGGCCCGGCATCCTCACCCAAGTAGTACGCGATGGCTTGGTCAATGTCCCGGTTGGCCTGCTCACGCGGGACGACCGGCTTTGCCTTCACCCACGGGCGCCGGACTTGGCGGCCTGATGAAGCTGGTCACGCAGGCCATCAAAGTAAGCTGCGTCGGCCGCGGCGGTTGGCGCGGACGCGGCGCCCGCCAGCAGAAGCTCGCGAAGCTGGAGCCGATCCTGGTCCCTGCGGATCAACTCGCGCACATACTCGCTGCTGGTGCCGTAACCGCGCTGGCTGACTTGCTCGTCCACGAAGGACTTGAGGCTGTCGGGCAGGGAAATGTTCATCGTGCTCATGTCCGCAGACTAAGGCACTTTGACAAAATTTGGCAAGGCAGTGGCCGGGATGGCCGCCTGTCGGGCAAGTCCCGAGGCCGGCTTCGTCACCGGCGCCAGCCTGACGATCGACGGCGGCTTTACGGCCTAGAACACTGACGCAATCAGCGTTTTCCGCAGCACCGGGACAGCGTCACTCGCCGGGCGTCTTGCGTTGGTAGGCTTGGCCATCCCACTGCCAAACCGGCGTCGCCCCGAAGCCGGGGCCGCCAACCTCGACATCGGCCCAGCCGCCGTGACGGGTTTCGAGCACCACCGGCGTGCCGACATCGTCGAGCAGCATCGTCCACGCGCCCGCCCGTTTGGCCACCAGGCCAAAGAACGTGTGCGGCGAGCCGTAGCAGAACATGCTGCTCTCGGTGACGAAGGCTTCCGGCTGGCCGTCGCCGTTGACGTCGACCTCTTCGATCGCCCCTGGCGTGTAGGACGCGGTCGGCGTTTCTTCCTCGCAGCGGATGTAACGCCCGTCGGCAGCCTTGGTGAAGCCGGCCGCCTTGAATACGGCAGCCGCCTCGGCAGCCGACAGCGCGGCACCGGCCGGCGCATTCGCCAGCAACAAGCCGGCAGCGAGCATCCAGGCCATGCGTGCGGGGCAAATCGGCATGATGAGAGCTCCCGGGTTCGATTGATGCACGTGAATCCTTGCGACGCGGATATTACGGGCCGACACCGGCCCCGCGGCGACCGCCAAGATCGCCGGCCAGCGCCTGCAGCACGGCCAGCGCCACGACCGCGGCCGTTTCGGTGCGCAAAATCCGCGGCCCCATGCGCACCGGCCGGTAGCCGGCAGCCTGCGCGGCCTGACGTTCGGCCGCCGCGAGTCCGCCCTCGGGCCCGATCAGCACGCTGACCGGGCCGGTCAGGGCAGCCAGATCGGTGAGCGCGTCCGGCGCGGCCCAGTCCAGCAACAGGCCAGCGCCCGCCGCCGGGTCCGCGCTGTGGTCGGCCAGGTATTCGGCCAGATATTCGGACAACGCGCACGGCTCGGCCACTGCCGGCACGCGGGTGCGCCCGCTTTGCTCGCAGGCGGCCAGCACCACACCACGCCAGTGCGCCAGGCGGCGCTCGGCCCGCTCGCCGGCCAGGCGCAGCACGGTGCGTTCGGTGATCACCGGCACGATGTCGGTCACGCCAAGCTCGACCGCCTTCTGCAGGGTGTAGTCCATGCGCTCGCCGCGCGAGATGCCCTGCACCAGCCGCACCGCCAGGGGCGATTCGCGCCGATCCGGGGTGAACTCGCCGACCTGCGCCAGCAGGGCGCCATCGGCGCCGCGCGCCAGCACGGCAGCGAACTCGCCGCCCTGGCCGTTGAACAGGCACAGCGGATCGCCCGCCCGCAGGCGCAGCACCTTGATCGCGTGGTCGAGCGCCCGCCGGTCCAGCGGGCAGTCGGCGCCGCTCGCCAGCGGCTGGTCGACATAAACGCGCGGGATGCGCACGCTCAGGCGTCCGCCAGGCGCACGAACTGGGCCACGGACAGCACCTCGGGCCGCAGCCCCGGTTCGATGCCGGCCGCAGCAAACTGGGCTTCTGTGACCACGCCCGACAGGCTGTTGCGCAGGGTCTTTCGGCGCTGCGCGAAGGCGCGCTGCACGACCTCGGCAAAGCGCCTTTCGTCCGCGGCCGGATACGGCAAGGTCCGGTACGGCGTCAGCAGCACGATGCGCGACTGCACCTTGGGCGCCGGCCAGAACGCCCCCGGCGGCACGATGAACAGCGCCTCGACCTCGCACGCGTACTGGATCATCACCGACAGGCGCCCGTAGTCCGGATCGCCCGGCGCGGCCGCCATGCGGTCGACCACTTCGCGCTGCAGCATGAACAGCATGTCGCCGATGACCGCCCGTTGATCGAGCAGGTGAAACAGCAGCGGCGTCGAGATGTTGTACGGCAGGTTGCCGAACACGCGCAGGCGCCCGCCGGGCGGCGCCAGGCTGGCAAAGTCGAAGCGCAGCGCATCGGCACCGAGCAGGTCAAGGCCGCGACCGGCAAAGCGCGTCTGCAGCTCGGCGGCCAGGTCCCGGTCCAGTTCGATGGCATGCAGCGCCCCGGCCAGGGCCAGCACCGGCTCGGTCAGCGCGCCGCGGCCGGGGCCGATTTCGACCAGCGCCTGCCCCGGCCGCGGCGCCAGGCTGGCCACGATGCGCGCAATCACGCCCGGGCTGTGCAGGAAGTTCTGGCCGAAGCGCTTTCTGGCCGGCTGCATCAGCGCCCTGCCCTGACCAGCTCGGCCGCCAGCGTCACGGCCGCGCGCAGGCTGCCGGCGTCGGCCTTGCCGCTGCCGGCCAGATCGTAGGCGGTACCGTGGTCGACCGAGCTGCGGATGATCGGCAGGCCAAGCGTCACGTTGACCGCCTGCCCGAAGCCGGCGTACTTGAGCACCGGCAGGCCCTGGTCGTGGTACATGGCCAGCACGGCGTCGAACGGCGCCAGACGCGCGGGCGTGAACAGCGTGTCGGCCGGCAACGGACCGGCCAGGTCCAGGCCCAGCGCCTGGCCCGCCACGATGGCCGGTCCGATCACGTCGATTTCCTCGCGCCCCAGATGACCGCGCTCGCCGGCGTGGGGGTTCAGGCCGCACACGGCGATGCGCGGGCGGGCGATGCCGAAACGGCTGCGCAGGTCGTGATCCAGGATGCGCAGCGTGCCGGTCAGGCCGTCGATGGTGAGGGCGTCCGGCACCTGCCGCAGCGGCAGATGGGTGGTCGCCAGCGCCACACGCAGCGTGCCTGCCACCAGCAGCATCACCACCTGGGCGGTGCCGGTGCGGGCGGCCAGGTATTCGGTATGGCCGCTGAACGGGATGCCGGCGTCGCAGATCACGCCCTTGTCGAGCGGCGCGGTCACGATGGCATCGAAACGCCCATCGAGGCAGCCGGCGACGGCATGATCCAGACCTTCCAGCAGCGCCAGGGCGTTGGCCGGATCGGGCCGGCCGGGCGGCGGCGAGCGCGGCAGGTCCACTTGCCAGACGCGCAGCGTGTCGGGTGCAGCCGCAGCGGCCGGCTGGTGCGGATCGAAGGGCTCGATGCGCACCGCCTGGCCGAGCGCCGCCGCGCGGCCCAACAGGTGCCCGGCGTCGCCGACGAAGGTCAGTTCGAGGTCACCGGGCGGCGCCGTGCGCGCCAGCTCAAGGCAGATATCCGGCCCGATGCCGGCCGGCTCGCCGACCGTGATCGCCAGACGGATCATTGCGCGCTCCTACAGGCGCAGCTCCACGTAGGCCTCGTCGCGCAGGCGCTGGACCCAGGCCTGGGTCATTTCTTCCGCCTTGCGCGCACGCAGGGTGTCGCGGGCATGGGCACGCCGGTAGGCTTCGGTGTCGTCGTGACTGCGCCGGCCGAGCACTCGGATCAAGTGAAAACCGAAGTTGGACTGTACCGGCTCGCTCAGTTCACCCTCGGGCAGGTTCTGCATGGCGCTGGAGAACGCCGGCACCACTTCTTCAGCGCTGACCCAGCCCAGGTCGCCGCCCTTGACGGCCGAGCCCGGATCGTCGGAATGGGTTCGCGCCAGGTCATGAAAATCCTCCCCGGCCAGAATGCGCTGGCGCAGGGACTCGATGCGCGCCCGGGCCTCGTCCTCGCGCCCTGCCTCGGCCTTGACCAGGATGTGTTCGACGTGGGTCTGCTCGACCACGTGACGGCCGCCGGCGGCATCGGACTCCAGCAACTTCAGGATGTGGAAACCGTTGGCACTCGGAATCAGGTCGCTGATGCCGCCTGGCGACAGATCGCGCACCGCGGCGACGAACGGCGGCGGCAGCTCGTCGGCATTGCGCCAGCCCAGATCGCCGCCTTCCAGCGCCTGCTGGCCCTTGGATACCACCACCGCGGTGCTGGCGAAATCGGCGCCCGCGATCAGCTCCGAATGCACCTGCCGTGCCTGGGCTTCGGTGCTTCGCACTTGCTCCGGCGTCGGGTCCGGTGGCAGGGCGATCAGAATGTGCGCCAGGTGGTAGCGGCCGGCGGCGGTATCGCCACCCTCGGCCAGGAAGCGCTCGACCTCGGCATCGGAAACGTTGATGCGGGCAATGACTTCCTTCTGGCGCAGCTGGGTGATGCGCATCTCGCTGCGGATCTGGTCACGAAAATCCTCGAAGCTGCCGCCGTCGGCGACGACTGCCTCGCGCATCTGGGCCAGCGACAGGTTGTTGCGGGCCGCGATGTTCTGCAGCGTGAAGTTCAGTTCGTCGTCGCCGATGTTGATGCCGGCCTGGTCGGCCAGCTGCATCTGCAAGCGCCGCGCCACCAGGTGCTCGAGCACCTGACGCTCGAACTCCCGCCGCGGCGGCGTCGCCGTGCCCCGACTGCGCAAATCCGCCAGGATGCGCTGCACCTCGCGCTCGAGTTCGCTCTGAACGATCACGTCCTTGTTGACTACCGCAACGACGCGGTCAAGGTTGGCCGCCGGTGCCGCCAACGGCAACACAACGGCGCACAGCACGGCGAGCAATCGTTTCACGTCAGGGCGCCTTGTCCACAGGGTCGCAATCAGAGTCCGTAGGCGTTGCGGTTGTAGCCGAACACCCCTTCGGTGAGCAGGTTTTCCACTTTGTTGCCGATGTTGGTCAGGCCCTTCAGTTCGAGTTCGAACAGGATGGCGCTGGTGGTCTCGCCGCTCAGATTGCGGATGTAGCGCCGGGTAACCACCCGCGCGCCCCAGCAGCAGCTCTCATAACCCAAACCGACAAAGCTCTCGATGACCTTGGACTCCGGCAGCGAGTAGTAAGACCGGCCCACCAGCTGCCAGTTCCGACCCAGCGGAATGACGCCCGACAGGTCGATCTGCTCCAGGCTGTCGGTAAGACCCGGTGCCGACAGGTCCGGCAGCTCGCGGCGCATGCGGTAGGACGCATTCAGCAACAGGCCACCGCTTGGCCGGTAATAAACACCAAACACGGATCGCTGCGTGCTGCCGCTGTCCGGATCCCATTCAAGGTCGCCACGGGCGGTCAGGGCTCGCGTCAGGCGCGCCCACAGCTCCGCGACGATGGCCGACTCGCGGCTGTCCAGCGCCGGGCCGGGACGCAGGCTGACCTGGCGATCACGCAGGTAGCGAATCTGGCCGAGGCTCGCGCGCAGCATCTCGACCCCGCTGGTGGCGCTCAGAAAACGGCTGGTGACCGCCGCGGTGACCTGGTTGGCATCGCCCTGGCGATCCGGGCCGGAGAAGCGGTTGGTACGAAACAGCGACTGGAAGCTGAAATCCGTATCGCCGGTGTCGAACACGGGAATGTCGTCCTGGTCCCGCTGCGGGATGTACAGATAGAACAATCGCGGTTCGAGCGTCTGCTGGGCACTCACGCCCCACAGGTCGAGGTCACGCTCGAAAAACAGCCCGCTGTCCAGGCTGACGATCGGCACCGAGCGGCTCGGCGCATCGTCCAGCCCCGGCAACTGGTCGTTCAGCTGGTACTGCGTGTAGCGAAAGCCGACCCGCGGCTCGATCCGAAACGCCGCCCGCTCCCACGGCAGGCTGATGCTGGGGTACAGGTCCAGGCGTGTGCCATCGACCAGGTCCGGGTGGTCGTAGGCGGTGTACTCGCTGTCCAGGGCGTAGTTCAGACCGCCGAACGTGGCGCCGGAGGTGTTGAACATCAGCTGCGGCAGGCGCCGGTACGGTCGCGTGCCGCTGAGCGTCTGGTAAGTCTCGACCTGCCCCATGACCCGCCAGTTGTCACCGTTGTAGGTGGTGTTTGCCAGGCGCTGCAAGTGGGTGGTGCTCACATCGCTGATGTCCTTGCCGAAGTCCTCGAAATAGGCGTCATCGGACACGCTGTTGTAGGTGAGGTAATGCGTCCAGCGCGGCGTGAAGGCACCTGACTGGGACATGAACAGGGCGTTGCGGTTGCGGTCGGCAACCTTGTCGGACGGCAGGAAACTGCCGCCGATCTCGCCCTGCACGTCAGTGAACAGGTAGCGCCCCAGGCCCTCCATCATCAGACCGCGCTTGCTCATGTAGCGGGGCGTGATGGTGGCGTCGTAGTTGGGCGCCAGGTTCAGGTAGTACGGCGCCCGCAGTTCGAAGCCGATTTCGTCGGAATTGCCGGCGCTCGGCGCCAGAAACCCGGACTTGCGCTTGTCGGAGAGCGGAAAGCTGAAATACGGGCTGTACAGGATCGGTATGCCCTTGAAGTCCAGCACCACGTTGCGCGCCGAGCCTTCGCCGGCGTCAAAATCCAGATCGACCTTGGACGAGCGCACCGCCCAGTCCCGCTTGCCCGGCGGACAGGTGGTGTAGAAAGCGCCTTCCAGCGTGTGCCGGCTGGCATCGCGGCGAATGATGCGCGTGGCGCGACCACGGGCCCGCTTCTCGCGCAGCGCATAACTGGCGTTCTCGATGGTGCCCTGGTCGGCGTCGATGTTGTAGGACAGGCTGCTGCCCTCGAGCATCATGCGGCTGTCGCCGAACACCACCGCGCCGGTGGCCACCGCCGCCTGGCTGTCGCGGTTGAACGTGACCTCGTCGGCGTTGAGTTGGCGATCGCCCTTGACGATGGCCGCCTGGCCGCTGAGCAAAATGTCCCCCGAGGGCTGGGCTTCGGACGACTCGGCCACCACGTAGATCGGCTGACCGCTGGCCTTGGCCCGCGCCGCCACGGCCGGATCCGGACCGATGAACTCAAACGCGCTGCCGCACTGGGCGTCGCTCGGCTGGCTCACCGCCGCCTGCGCAGGCGCACTCAGGATACCGGCCAGCAGCCCCGCCCAGGTCGCGCGCAGCATTCCGGAAACCGTTGAATATGAATGGCGCAAGATAAATACGGCCCAGGGCGCTGTCGGTAAATAAAACGCCCCGACGGGCGCGGGGCGTTGCGGATGCGCGGCGTGGTGCCGCACCGGCGAGCGACCTCGGCGGCCGTTCACGGGCGGCCGGGATGATACCAGAGCCCTGCCCGCCCCCGCCCGGCGCCCACCTGGCACCGTCATGACACCCCGCGCAGGCTGAGCTGCGACCAGCCACGGGCGGCGGCAACCGCCGTCAGTTGCGGGTCCGCATCGACCGCAACCGGCACATCCACCCGCTCCAGCAGCGGCAGGTCGTTGTGGGAATCGCTATAGAAATAGGTGTACGCACCAGCATAGCCATAGCGAGTTTGCCAGGACTCGAGGCGGGCTACCTTGCCCGCCTGGAAGCACGGCGGGTCCAGCGCGCGACCGGTAAAACCCTCCGCGTCGCGCTCCGGCTCGGTGGCGATCAACGCCGGCACGCCCAGCAGACCGGCAATCGGCCCGGTCACGAAACGGTTGGTGGCCGTAATGATGACCGGCATGTGGCCATCGCGGCGGTGGCGCTCGATCAGGGCCCTCGCTCCCGGCGCCACCCGCGGGACGATCCACTCGGCCACGAAGCGCCCGCGCAGTTCGATCAGTCGCGGCAGGGCAAGCTCCCGCAACGGGCGCAGCGCAAAGGCCAGAAATTCGTGGATGTCCAGGTCGCCGGCCTTGTACAGGGCGTAATAGCGCGCGTTCTGGGCCTCGTAGGCGGGGCCGTCGACCAGGCCGGCGTCGGCCAGGTAGCGCCCCCACAGGTAGTCGCTATCGTCGGTCAGCAAGGTGTTGTCCAGATCGAACAGGGCAAGCGTGCGGGCCATTCGGGGCCGTTCCTGGTAGGGCTGCGTGCTAACATCGACCGCAAGTTTACAGTGCCGTGCCAAGGCTTCGGCCCTTGCCGGCAGCGTACGCAATTGCAGGAAGGATCTCGCCATGATCGATGCGGAAGGCTTCCGGGCAAACGTCGGCATCATCCTGGTCAACGACGCCGGTCACGTGTTCTGGGGCCGGCGCATCGGCCAGAACACCTGGCAGTTCCCGCAGGGCGGCATCAAGCATCACGAAACGCCCGAGCAGGCGCTGTTTCGGGAGCTGCAGGAAGAGGTCGGCCTGACCTGCCAGGACGTGGAACTGCTGGGCGCCACTCAGGGCTGGCTGCGCTACATGATCCCGCGCCGCTATCTGCGTCGCGATCGGCCGCCGTGCATCGGCCAGAAACAGCTCTGGTACCTGCTGCGTCTGACCGCCGGCGAGGAGCGCATCCGCCTTGATGCCGATGGCACCCCGGAGTTCGACGCCTGGCGCTGGGTCGATTACTGGGCCCCGCTGACGCAAATCGTCAACTTCAAACGCGAGGTCTACCGCCTGGCGCTCGAAGAGCTGGCCGGTCGTGTGCCGACCTCGCTGGCCGCCCGGCCGCTGCAGCAGCGTGCCTGAGCCACCGGCGCCGCACGCTGCCTCGACTGCAAGCACGCAGTCGTCGCCAGTCGCCAGTCAGCGTCCGGAAACTGTCGCCCCCCCTGCGCGGCGACTGTGGCCGTTTCTGCTGGGCCTATTGGTGCTTGCGGCAATACCGCTCGCTGGAATGGCCGTCTGGTCGCGCATGTGGCAACCCCTGCAGGCACAACTGGCCAACCAGGCCCGCAGCGTGGTCGCGGCCGAACAGCGGATCGATTCCCTCGAAAACTGGCGCAGCACCGCCAGCGAAGACCTGGTCGCGCTCGAAAAGCGCGCGCGGGACCTGAACGCGCGCGTCGACCAGCTGGGGCCGGCGCGGCTTGCGGTCTGGTCGCTGGCGGAAGCTGACTACCTGGTGCGCAGCGCGCAGCGCGCGGCCGCTTTTGACTACGACCCGGCCCGCGCCGCGCTTGCCCTGAACCTGGCCAGCGCCACCCTGGCGCCGGTACCGGGCAGTGCCGGCGCGCGCATGGCCCTCGACAAAGCCCGAGCTGCCCTGGAACAGGTGCGTGTGCCGGATGTGGGCGTGCTCAGCAGTGAACTTGCCCAGGCGGCGCGTGCACTGCAGGTCTCCCCGCTGCGCGAGCCGGGGACCGCGCCCGTGGCAGCAGCCGCGCCCGGCTGGCGCGGCGCCGTGCAGCAAGCCTGGCAGCAACTGGGTGAAATCATCGTCGTCCAGCGCGTCGGCACGCCGGTTCAGCCGCTGTTGCGCCCACACGAGATCCAATACCTGCGCCAGCAACTGGCGCTGAAGCTGACTGCCGCCGACTTTGCCCTGCAGCGTCGCGACAGCAGCGCCTTTCAGCGTGAACTGGCCGACGTCCAGCTCTGGGCCGATGCCTACCTGAGCGCCTCCGAACCGGCCACGACAACCGCGCTGGGCACCGTCACCCGCCTGTCAAGCGTGGACCTGCGTCCGCCGCTGCCGGATCTGTCCACGCTCGGCGCTCAACTCGATGCCCTACGCCGCGCGACGGGCGCGGACCGCGGCCCATGAGGCGCCTGTTGTGGCTGCTGCTGGCGGCCGCGGCGGGCGTGCTGCTGGCGAACCTGGTTGCCGGGCAACCGGGCTACCTCCTGCTGGCGTGGGGAGACTGGCGAATCGAGATCCGCAGCTTGCTGGTAGCGCTGCTCCTGGCCGCGCTTCTGTTCGGCGCGCTGCATTGGCTGCTCGGCAGCGCCACCCGGGCCCGCCAGGCCTTGTGGCGGCGGCGCCTGCGGCGCCTGCTGCGGCGACGCGAACAGTCTGAAACCGACCTTGCGGCGGGCGTCCTGGCCTTGCTCGAAGGGCATTACCCGCAAGCGCAAAAACTGCTCCAGCGCAGCCGGCGTGCGACCGTGGCCCCGGCCCTGCACGCCCTGGCGCTGGCGCACCTGGCACAACTGCGCGCCGATCCGATCAGCCGCGAGCGCGAGTTCGCCGCCGCCCGCGCGGCCGCGCCCCACGCGCATCTGGCAATTGCCCACCTGCAAGCCAGGGCGCAGCTGGATGCAGGCGATGCGACCGCGGCGGCGTCCACACTGAAGGCCATGGCCGGTCACGACAGCCCGCGCCTGCTGGAACTCGAAGCCCGCCTGGCGCGCGATCGCCGGGACTGGCAAACCCTGCAGGATCTGCTGCCGCGGCTGCGCCGGGTCGGCATCATCGATTCGGCGCAGGCCGCGTCCCAGGAAGCCGAAATCGCCTGCGCGCGTCTGGCCGACAGCGAGGTACCGGATTTGCTGTGGCCGCAACTGTCGCGGCGACTGCGCCGGGACGGCGAAGTCCGGCTCGCCTACGCGCAGGCACTGCGGCGGGCCGGGCGCCACGAGGCGGCGCAGGAACTGCTCGGCGAGCTGCTGCGCGAGGACTGGCGCGCGCCAGCCCTGGATGCCTTCGGCCGTTACGCGGGCGATGATCCGCAGCGCCAGTTGTCGGTTGCCGAGCACTGGCTGGCGGCGCATCCAGACGATCCAGCCTTGCTGCTGGCGCTGGGCAGGCTGGCCCGACGGGTCCGGCTGTGGGCCAAGGCGCAGGCCTACTTCGACAGCAGCCTGCTGCTGGCACCGACTGCCCAGAGCCATCTGGAAGTGGCGCAGTTGCTGGAGGAAATCGGGCAGCCCGAGGCGGCGGCGGGCCACTACCGCGCCGGCCTGCGCCTGGCCCTGCTGCCCACCGCGTCGACAGTGGATGGGGCCGCTGCACCGATCCTCGCCTTGACAGCCGGTGCGCCGGCTGCCAATGATCGGGGCAATTTGCTGCCACACGAGGCCTGATCCTGCTTGGACGACGACTTACCCCTGGCGCTGCTGATTGCGGCGCTGATTGGGCTGGTTCTGTTATCGGGCCTGTTTGCCGCCGCCGAAACGGCGCTGCTGTCCCTTAACCGCTATCGCTTGCGACATCTGGTGCGCGCCGGCCACCCCGGTGCCCGCCGCGCAGACGCACTGCTGCGTCAGCCTGACCGTTTCATCGGCCTGGTGCAGCTGGGCAACAACTTCTGCGACATCCTGGCCTCCAGCGCTGCCACGCTGATCGCCCTGCAGGTGTGGGGCGATGGAGCCATCGCGCTGATGGCCGGGCTGCTGACCATCTTTGCACTCATCTTTGGTGAGGTCGCCCCCAAGACACTGGCCGCATTGCACCCTGAGCGGGTCGGATTTCCGGCCGCCTACGCGCTGTCGGCGCTGATGTCGGTGTTGCTGCCGATCGTGGTCAGCGTGAATTTTGTCGCCAACGGCGTACTGCGCCTGCTGGGGGTGCGCACCGGCGACGCCACGCCCGATGCGCTGGGTCGCGAGGAGTTGCGCAGCCTGCTGTTCGAGGCCGGGCATCATTTCTCACCCCGTCATCGCGGCATGCTGCTGCGCATCCTGGACCTTGAAAGCGTCGTGGTCGAGGACGTGATGGTGCACCGCAACGAGGTGCGTTATCTGGACCTTGATGACAGTTGGCCGGACCTGCTTGAACAGCTGCGCAACAGCCCTCATACCCGCCTGCCGGTATGTCGCGGCTCGCTCGACCAGGTGCTGGGCATGCTGCACCTGCGCCGCGTGATGCACCTGTTGGCCGACAACGCGTTCGACGCACAGCGCCTGCAGACCCTGCTGCAGGAGCCGTACTACGTGCCAGAAGGCACTGCGCTGACCCAGCAGTTGCTGCAGTTCCAGACCGGACACGAGCGCCTGGCGCTGGTGGTCAACGAGTACGGCGACACGGTCGGCCTGGTCACGGTCGAGGACATCCTGGGCGAGATCATCGGCGAGTTCACCGACACACCGACGGCAGTCAAAACCGACGTGCACCCGCAACCGGACGGCTCCTGTCTGGTGGCCGGCAGCGCCAGCGTGCGGGAACTGAACCGCACCATGGGCTGGGATCTGCCCCTGAGCGACGCCAAGACCCTGAACGGCGCCATCCTGGAGCACCTGGAGGACATCCCCACGCCGGCCACCAGCCTGCTGCTGGGCAACTACCCGGTCGAGATCGTGCAGACCCAAGGCAACGTCGTGCGGGTGGCGCGCATCGGCGTCAAATTGAAGCGCAGCGGCTGACCGACATCGCGCGCCGGACCGCCCCGTCGTTCAGGACGGCGTTCGATTGCTGGCGCGCGCCAGCCCGCCGGCCAGCACCGCCACAACCACCAGCATCAATACGATGGCCGCCCCGGCCGGCAGATCGAACAATCCCGACACCAGCAGGCCCAGCCCATAGCCGGCGACGCCGACCGCGTAGGCGCGCCACAGCCGCCCCGCCGCGGCCAGCGCCGGCACGATCAGGCTGGCGAACACCAGGTACACGCCGACCACCTGCACCGAAGCCGTGATGGTGAGCGCGAACAGAAGGTAGAAACCGAGCGGCGAGGCTTTCAGATTGCAGCCGAACCAGCCTGCCAACACGCCGGCCGTGACCAGCGCCAGCGGCAGCAGGCCGGCCCAGGTGGTCCACAGGATCTGTCCCACCAGCAGCTCCTGCAGGTGCTCGCCGGCGTGCGGGTCGTGGCTCATCAACACGATGGCTGCGCAGGCCGCCGCCACGAAGCTGACGCCGATCACCGCCTCCAGATGATCCGGGTTTTTCTTCTCCATCCAGCGCAGGCACAGCGCGCCGGCCAGGGCGGCGATCACCGCGCTGAGCTGGGTGCGCCAACCGTTCACCTCGAAGCCGAGCGTGCTCGCAATGACGATGCCCAGACCCGCGATCTGGGCGATGGCCAGATCGATGAAGATGATCCCCCGGCGCAGCACCTCCATGCCCAGCGGCACATGGCTGACCAGCACCAGCAGTCCCGCCGCCATCGCCGGCAGCAGGATGGTGGGCTCGAGTCCGTCGAGGGTCATGGCGCGGACTGCTGCAGGCGACTGAGGGTATCGTCGAACAGGCCGAACAGATCCTTCGCGCCCGGCGAGCCGCCGACGGTATAGGGCAGTTCCAGCGCCGGGATAGTGGCCCGACTGGCCAGCCATTCGGAGGCCTTGGGCGACTCGTAAGCGGTGCGCAATACCATCCGCGCCGGCGTCGCCTTGAGCGTTTCCAGCAATTCGGCAAGGTGGCCGGCGGTCGGCTCCATGCCGGGCCTGGGCTCCAGCTCGCCGATCACCTGCAGCCCCAGCCAGTCGGCGAGGTAACTCAGGTTACGGTGATGCACCACCACCGGCGCGCCCCGCAGGCGCGCGCCCTGCTGTTCCCAGCGCGCCATGGCCGCCGTCCAGCGGCTCTGAAAGTCCGTGTTGCGCTGCGCATAGCGGGCCCCGTTTACAGGGTCCAGGTCCGCCAGGCGCTTGGTCAAACCGTCGGCTACCCGGGCAATGTTGCGCGGGTCCAGATGCAGGTGCGGGTTGCCGCTGGCGTGGACGTCGCCCTGTGCGCGATCGAGCGCCGTGGGCCGCTCGATGATGCGGGCAAAGCGCGCCGCTTCGAAATAACCCGGCTGGCCGGGCTGGATGCGCGCATTGCCGGCCTCGCGCTGCAGCAGCGGTAGCCAGCCCATCTCCAACTCGGCGCCGGTGCAGATCAGCAGATCGGCCCGCCGCGCCTTGGCCAGCAGCGAGGGCCGCGCCTGAATGCGGTGCGGGTCCTGCAGCGCCGTGGTCGCCGAACTGACCTGCGCCAGGTCGCCGGCCAGTTCCTGGGTCAGCGCGGCCCATTCGGGCTCGCAGGTCAACACATTAAGCGCCGCGTTGGCCGCTGGCGCGGCCAGAAAAAAAGCAGTCAGAACGAAGACGAACAAGGATTTCATCGGGCAACTCCTTCAGAATTTGTGGGCGCCGTGCGCGCCGATGCTCAGGATGTATTGCAGGATGACTTGGTTGTCGGGATCACCCTCGAACGACTTGTCGCGGGCGAACTGCAACCGGAAGCGCGAGAACTCCGACGGCGAGTAGTCGGTCATCAGGCTCCAGCGGCTCGGATCGAAATCCACTGCCTCGAAGAACGCCCCGTTGGTCCCGAAATCCACCGAACCCCCATCCAGCCGGTCATAGCGCAGGCCCGTGCGCCAGCGCGGCATGAACTGATAGATGGCCTGCGCGTAGCCGCCCGACTGGGCGCTGGCGTAACGGTCGGTCAGACCCAGGCAGGCGCCGCCCGCTGCGGAATCGTCCCGGCACAGCAGGTCCCCGTCCTCGTCGCGATCGAAATACTCTGCCGCGAAGATGAAGTTGCGCTGCCTGGGGTTGCCGTCCGGCGCCCATTTCCAGACGAAGTCGGCCAGCCAGGCACTGGACCGGCCCGAGAACGCCGTCAGCGCCTCGAAGTCGTTGATGTCGTCCAGGAAGCCCTCGCGCTCCCGCGGCGATGCGCGCAGGTACGACAGACCCGCGCGCCAGGAATGCGCGACACCGACATCGCCACCGACATGGGCAAAAGCGGCCCAGGCGCCGGCGCCGTTCTTGTCAGCGCCGCCATCCGAGCCGGGAAAGAACTGCCCCTTGGCCACCTCGGCGCCCAGTTCCAGGAACAGCTCAGTCGGCGCCAGCCAGCGCAGTTGCAGGCCGTCCTGTTTCAGTGCTTCGCCGAACAGCGCCGAGTACATCAGGCTGTTGTCGGCAAAGTCCCAGGCGTGCGGGTGGCGTTCGTTCTGGTAGCCGATGCCGGACCGGAAGCGGCCGCCCTTGACCGTCAGGCCGTGGCCCAGACGCAGGGTCTGGAACCAGGCTTCCTCGACCTCGACCTCGTCGTCCGCCAGCGCCAGATTGACCAGGGCGCGCGAGTAGGGATCGACGTTGGCGCTGATCACCACCTCGGTGTGGTCCAGGGTGAAGCCGCGCTCGCCGTGCGCATGCTCGTCGGCCGGCAAAAAGCCGCTGATCGGCCGCTCGCCCCCGGCGCGGTCGATGTAGGCACCCTGCAGGATCAGCGAAATATCGGGATTGAAGGCGCTGGACGAGACCGGCGGTGGACCGGCATTCGCGGCGGCATCCTGCTGGGCGTTGTCGGCCTTGATTTCGGCCGTCTGCACGCGGCTCTCGAGCGCTTTCAGGCGCGCCTCGTAGTCGGCCTGAAGGGACTGGAATTTGCTTTCGAACTCGGCCCGCAGGGCGGCTATTTCATCCGGCGATGCGGCCCGGGCAGGACTCGCCAGCGCAACAGCAAGACCTGCTGCAAGCAACAGACGATGGAACATGGAAACACTCCCGTGACGGCCCGACAAACGGGCCATTGGTCGCGGCGGCCGATGGCTGCCGATCAGGTTTCAGACGACGACCGATGCCGGCGGCGCGCGAACCTGATACGGGAGAGCAACAGGAGGAAGGAAAACGTGGGACCGCAGCGCGACCGGTGCCGGCGCGGCCGTGCCCAGGGAAATGACCGCCGGCGGCGCCGGCGCCAGTGCGCCATCGTGGCCGACATACGCCACGCACAGCACGCACACCGCATGCTGCGGCACCACCGGCGAGTCGGTCCGCTGCTCGTGCGACAGATGGCCCAGCGCGTGCAGCATGCCGCCCGTCTGCAACGCCACCAGCAACAAGGCCAGCAGCAGCGACAGGTACTTCGGCAAGACTTGGCGGGGCCGCACGGTCATGCTGGGTCGGCGGGGCGGGTCGATGAGAGACAGGGGGTGTGCGGATCAATCATGCCACAGCGCATGAACGGCCCACCAAGCCCCGCTGCGGCCGCCGGCCTCGATCGGCAAGGGCCGCAACACGGGCAGCTGCATGCGCGGCGCAGGCTCCAGCCGTACTATCGGACATGGCCGCGGTGGCGACAGCCGACCTGCTTGAGTGCCTGCCGCAGCAGGAGCGGCTCGACCGCCCAGATGACGGCGGCCGGCGGCAACCACCCTGACGATCAACTCCCGCCCAGGAGGCGTCCCCATGACAAGCATCTACGATGTCGAAGCAAAACAGCTGAACGGCGAGCCCGTGACGCTGGACCAGTTCAAGGGCAAGGCCCTGCTGATCGTGAATACCGCCAGCAAGTGCGGCTTCACGCCCCAGTACCAGGCGCTCGAAGCGGTCTATCGCAAGTTCAGGGACCGCGGCCTGCAGATTCTGGGCTTTCCGTGCAATCAGTTCGGCAAGCAGGAGCCGGGCGACGCGCAGGAAATCGCCAGCTTCTGCAGCACCCGCTACGAGGTCAGCTTCCCGATGTTCGAGAAGATCGAGGTCAACGGCGACGGAGCCCACCCGCTGTATCGCCTGCTCAAGAACGCGGCGCCGGGGGTGCTGGGTAGCGAGGCCATCAAGTGGAATTTCACCAAGTTCCTGGTCGGCCGCGACGGCAAGGTCATCAAACGCTACGCGCCGGCCACCAAGCCCGAGAAAATCGAACAGGACATCGAGGCCGCCCTGACCTGATTCGAAGCGGGCCACAACAGCGGCGTCGAGCCGCGACTACCCGGGAGGAGTCGATATGCACCTGACCGCGCTGATGCGCTTCAACGTCGATGTCGCGGCGCCGATCGAGGTCGGCCCCACGCCGACCGGGCAACGCATGGTGGCCAACATCACCGGCGGCGCCTTCGATGGCGAGCGCCTGAAAGGCCGGATTCATGCCAGCGGCGCCGACTGGATACTGGTGGACCAGGGCGGCATGGGCCGCGTGGATGTGCGGATCGTGCTCGAAACCGACGACGGCGCGAACATCTACGTCACCTACGGCGGGTTTCTGGAGATGAGTGCCCGCTTCGGCCAGGCGATCGCCAGCCGCGGCGAGACCCGCTTCGGCGAGCTTTACCTGATCACCCAGCTGCGCTTCGAAACCGGCGACGCGCGCTATCAGTGGTTGAACCACACGCTGGCCGTGGGCGAAGGCCGGGTCGTGCCTGGCGGCATCGAGTACCAGGTTTACGAACTGACGCCGGCCTGACCGGCGTCGACCGTTGCCGCATCGCCTGCGGCCGGCATCGAGGCACTGATCTTGCCGGCGGCTGCGAGGGCGGCAACGTAACCGAAGGTCATGGACGGCCCGATGGTGGCGCCCGGCCCAGGGTAGGAATGGCCCATCACCGAGGCCATGCTGTTGCCGGTGGCCCACAGGCCTTCGATAACGGTACCGTTGCGATCCAGCACCTGCGCCAATTCGTTGGTGACCAGGCCACCACGGGTGCCAATGTCGCCGGGGTACAGCTTGACGGCGTAAAACGGCGGCTTGGTCAGCGGCGCCAGGTTCGGGTTACGGAAATGCGGGTCGCCGAAGATGCGGTCGTAGGCGCTCTCACCGCGGTGAAAATCGGCATCGACGCCGCTTTCCGCATAGGCGTTGAACCTGCGCACCGAGGCCACCAGCTTGTCGCCCGGCACGCCGATCTGCCCGGCCAGCGCCTCCAGCGTCGGCGCCTTGAAGAAATCGCCGTGCTCGAAGAACTTGCGCGGCAAGGGCAACGCCGGTGGCGCCAGGCCCAGCAGGTACGACTCCCGGTTGGCCCGGTCCAGGATGATCCAGCACGGCACGTGCGACACGCCCGTGCCGTTGTGCAGCTCATGGATGCGGTGCACGACGTCCGAGTAAGGGGCCGCCTCGTTCACGAAGCGCTCGCCCTGGCTGTTCACCATCATCGCGCCGGGCGTCGAGCGTTCGGTGACGCTGAAGTTCGGATAGCGCTGAGCGCCGACCTGGCTGACCGGCCCCCACCAGGCGTCTTCCATCAGGTCCACGCGCGCCCCGACCACCTGACCGGCACGGATGCCGTCGCCAGTGTCACTCTCGACCGCGATCGACCAGGCGGCCTGCGACGGCTGCGGGTGGTACTGATCGCGCATGGCCTGGTTGTGGGCAAAGCCGCCCGTGGCCAGCAACACGCCGCGCCTGGCCCGATAGCGGCGTGGCTTGAAGTTGCGCATCACTTCCACGCCGACCACGCGGCCGTCTTCCTGGATCAGCCGCGTCAGGGCGGTGTTCAGCTCCACCGGGATGCCGGCGCGCAGCACCGAGTAATACAAACGCCCGGCAATGCCCTGCCCCATCGTCAGCATGGCCTTGCCGGTCAGCAGGTTGCGGGCCGTATCGGCGATGGTCCGCAGCAACTGGCGGCGGCCGCTCCAGTGCCGGCGCAGGCCGCCCATGATCTGCACCCGGCGCAGGCTGATTGAGGTGTAGCGCACGCCCAGCATCACCGGCCGGCGCAGGTGCTTGAAGTTCGGTCCAAGTTCGCGACCGTTGAAGGGCAGCGGCTCCAGCGCCCGGCCATCGGCGAAGCCGCCCGGCGCCTCCGGGTAATAGTCCGAATAGCCCCGGCTCCACTCGAACTGCATCGCGCTGTGGTCGCGCAGAAAGGCGATCATGTCCGGGCCATGTTTCAGGTAAGCCTCCTGCAGCGCGCGTGGCGTACGCTCGCCGACCGTGGCGGCCATGTAGGTGCGGGCCAGTTGCGCACTGTCCGGCAGGCCGCCGTGCAGGGCCAGGTAGTTGTTCGGAATCCACACGCAGCCGCCTGATCGCGCGGTGCTGCCGCCGACGTAGGCGGATTTCTCGATGATCACGCTGCGCAGGCCGTGGTGATGCGCGGTCAGCGCCGATGTCATGCCCCCACCGCCGCTGCCGACCACGATCCAGTCGAACTCCTGATCCCACTGAACCCCGTGTCCCTTGCCCTCATCGGTCATCGCCCGATCCTCCCCTGTGACGCAAATTGACACCCCGCTTCGCGCGCCCCTACCATGGCCAAACGTTCGTGAGCATAAGGCACGCGACGGCCGAGGCGGAGAAGAAGCATGGATGTTTCGCACCTGATCGACCCCGACCGCGGCCTGATCCGCGGTGAAATTTTTCACAGCCAAGCGATCTACGAACAGGAGCTGGAGCAGATATTCGCCCGCTCCTGGATATTCCTGGCCCACGACAAGATGCTTCCGCAGCCCGGCGACTTCATCCAGAACTACATCGGCGAGGATCCGGTGCTGGTGGTGCGCCAGCCGGACGGGTCAGTCAGAGCCTTTCTGAACCAGTGCCGGCACCGCGGCATGCGCATCTGCCGCGCCGACCGCGGCAACGCGCGCAATTTCATGTGCTCGTTCCACGGCTGGAATTACGGCCTTGACGGCGACGTGATCAATATCCCGCACGGCGAGGCAATCTACGACGCCGTGGAGCGGGCCGAATTTCGTGCGACGCCGGTGCGCCTGGCCAATTACAAGGGCTTCATCTTCGGCACCTGGGACGCTGCGGCCCCGGCCTTCGAGGACTATCTGGGCGATTTCGCCTGGTACTTCGACGCCTACATCGACCGCTACGAAGGCGGCCTGGAAGTCGTCGGCATGCACAAGTGGGTGCTGCCCGCCAACTGGAAGTTCAACGCCGAACAGCCGGCGTCGGACATGTACCACGGCGAGGTGTCGCACGCCTCAGCGTTTCAGGTCATGGTCCCGCCGCCCAAGGACGCCCACAGCCCGCCGCCGGACTGGGCCATGCGCCAGCTCGGGCAGCTGTCCAACCCGTCCGGCTTTCAGTTCGCTTCACCCTACGGCCACGGCAACGGCTGGTTTGCCGGCGGCATGCCGACCATGAACGAAACCATCTACCGCTGGCAGGAAGCCACGGCAGCGCAGGTCGCCGCGCGTCTGGGCCCCGAGCGGGTGCTCTCGGCCGGCCACGCCAACATCTTTCCGAACTTCATGATGCTCAGTAACTACACGTTCCGCGTCACGCACCCGCGCGGCCCGAACGAGATGGAAATCTGGGCCTGGTCGATGGCGCCGGTGGCGGCGCCGGCCGAGGTCAAGGAGGCGATCCGCCTGGACCTGCTGCGCACCTTCAGCCCGGCCGGCATGTTCGAGCAGGACGACGCCGTCAACTGGGAGGAGGAACAACGCATCCTGCGCGGCCACATGGCACGCAAGGCGCCGCTGATCTACAAGCAGATGCTCGGACGGGCGCGTTACGACGCCGACGGCCTGCCGGGTCGCACGGTGCCGCACGTATACGCCGAAGAAGGCGCCCGCGGCATGTACCGGCATTACATGGACATGATGTCCGGCGCGCCCTGGCCGGACCTGACGCGGCGCAAACAGCAGCGCGAGGACGCCGAGCGCCGCGCGCTTGCCGCGCAAGGCCAGCCGCCCGCGAAGCCCGACGCGGCCGCCGCCTGAGGCCAGCGCCATGAACGAACCGAACGTCGTGCACCTGTTCCAGCGCGAGGACCATCTGGCGCCGGTCAACGTGCCCATGCAGACGGCCTACGAGATTGAACAGTTCCTGTATGCCGAGGCCGAGCTGCTGGACGCCTGGAAATTCCGCGACTGGCTGGCCCTGATGGCGCCGGACGTGCATTACTGGGCGCCGGTGCGCGAGAACCGCCTGGCGCGCGAGATGGAACGCGAGATGTACCCGCCCGGCACGGCGGCGCATTTCGACGAGAACCTGCACATGCTGGGCGAGCGCGTGAACCGCCTGTACACCAACATGGCCTGGTCCGAGGCGCCGCCGTCACGCACGCGGCATCTGGTCAGCAACGTGCGTGCGCACACCACCGGCCAGGCCGACGAGTTCGACGTGCAGTCGAGTTTTCACGTGTACCGCACCAGCAGCGAGCGGCACCAGGACTCGGTGATCGGCAAGCGCTTCGACCGCCTGCGCCGGGCGAATGCGCCGTACGGATTCCAGATCGTCAACCGCACCGTGGTGTTCGACATGGCGACCCTGCTGGTCAAGAACCTGAGCCTGTTTTACTGAGCGGATTGTTCAAAGCCACATAACGAGGAGAAGCACCCTATGGCCGGCGTACGCGTCATCGTCACCCTGAACTTCCCGAGCCCGGAAGCCGCCGAGCAGGCCGTGGCCGGCATGGCACAGGCCTTCAAGCCGGTCCTGCAGGAACCGGGCGCGCTGCAGTACGAACTGTTCCGCAGCGTGGACAACCCGCAGCGGGTCATCCTGATGGAGCACTGGGCCAGCCGCGCGCTCTACGACCAGCACTGGAACAAACAAATGCGCGAACAGGGCGCGCCCGATCAGGAACAGGCCCGCGCGCTGAGCCCGACCTTCGAGTTCTACCCGCAGGCGAACTACGACCTCGTCGACGGCATCTGGCAGCCGCTGGACCCCGCCGATCGCATGACCACCATCCGTTGGGCCTGAACCGACGCGGAGCCACGCAATGAACAAGATTCCCACCGACGACCTGCTGCACATCGGCGTGGTCGTACAGGACGCCCGCGCCAGCGCCGGCAAGTTCGCGCGCATGTACGGCGTCACCGACTGGGCCGTGACCGACCACACGCCCGAGCGCCTGAAAAACACCGTCACCCGCGGCCATGCCGCGCCGCAGCATTTTCTGACCGCCACCGGCCAGGCGCAGACCAATCTGGGGCCGGTCACCATCCGTCTGATCGAGCCGCGCGGCGGCTGGACCACCTATCAGGAATTCCTTCTCACCAAGGGCGAGGGCATCCACCACGTCTGCACTGCGGTCGTGGACAAGGCCGGGATGGAGCAGCTCGAAACCTGGCTGGCCAAGGAAGGCGTCGGCATCGCGCAAAGCGCCGTGTTGCCCGACGGCGTGCGCGAAGTGTGTCTGGACACCCGGGCGACTCTGGGCGGCTTCTACGTGCAGCTGCTGGTGGCCGATGGCGAGCGCCCGGCCGCGCAACCGGACGAGGTCTGGAACCTTGCCGATGCGGTTCCCGAGGGCGGCCCGCTGCTGCCGCTGGGCACCTTCCAGATGCACTTTGGCGTAGTGGTCAACGATCTTATGGCGCGCGTGGCCGACTGGTCGCGCCTGTTCGGGCTTGCCGAATGGAACTTCATGAACTGGCGCAACGCCCCCGGCTCGCTGGAAGACCCGGAATACATGGGCAAGCCGGTCGACCACGCCTACTTCACGACGCTGTTCAGCTTCACGCCGCTGCTGGGTTTCGAGGTCATCCAGCCGACCTTCGGCCCCAGCCACTACAAGGAGAACTACCGCAACCTGGTCGGCGAGGGCATCCACCACGTCAACGCCTCGATGCTGCCGGACGCGGAGGCCTGGAAGGCCAGTGCACAGCGCCTGGCCCAGGCCGGCATGCCGGTGGTCATGGGCGGCGGCATCGGCGGCGGCTTTGCCAATTTCTATTACGTCGATACGGCCAAGGAGCTGGGCTACGTGACCGAGGTGCTGCACCCCGGCCCGGCCTGGGACAAGGGCCCGGCCGGCATTCAGCCGGTGATGAGCGCGAACCTGGCGCCGGCCGCCGCCTGACGAAAGACGTTAGTACGGCGGATCGGGCCTGATACGCAGCAAGGCTGCCCAAGGCACGATCCGCCGCGCAGCCCGCGTAGGGCGGAATAGCGCAGCGCAGTCCGCCTTCCGGGTTGCCCCGCCGCCGCCGGCTGTTGGTCGAGAACATCGGGGCGCTGCGCGAAGCGTTTCGCGGCGTCCGGCATCGGTATCCCTTCACCATCGACGCCATCGTGATCCTCCCGGATCATCTGCACTGCGTCTGGACGCTGCCGCCCGGCGATGCCGATTTCTCCACCCGCTGGCGACTGATCAAAGCCGCCTTCGCGCGCGGCATCGCGGCTGGGGAACGGCTGTCCGAACGACGCCAGCGCACCGGCGAGCGCGGCATCTGGCAGCGGCGCTTCTGGGAACACGCGATCCGCGATGCGGCCGACCTGAGCCGACACGTGGACTACATTCATCACAACCCCGTGAAACACGGCCACGCCGACCGCGTTGTGGACGGGCCGTATTCGTCATTTCACCGCTACATCGAGCGGGGTGTTTATCCACCAGACTGGGCCGCCGGATCAGCAGTGCGCGGGGTGAGTTTCGAGTAGCCTTGCTCTCGGAAGGCGGAATACGCTGCGCTATTCCGCCCTACGCGGGCTATGTAAATGAATATGCCAGGCGCAGGATGTGTTGAACGCCTAACGTGGAGTTGAGGCGCCTGCGCGGCTTATTGCGCAGGTCGCCTCGCACGCAGGGTTAGGTTTCATTTGCCCTCGCTTCCGCTGTTTACACCGGTGGCCTTCTCGAACTTAGGGAAACGCTGATCAATCCCCCGAAACCAGCGCTATGGACATGACGGCGCTGACGCGTGACCGCCCCTGGGGAAAAACGGCCCGTTTTCGGGTGTGGATCGGGCCAATGTGCGTGTTCTGGCCGGATATTCCGGTTTTGGGCTCCCTCAGGACGCACGGAGGGTGTGCCGCGCCCGAAGGCGCCAGCCGGCAATCACCACGTTGGCCAGGCCGAACAGCGTGAACAGCTGCGCCTGGTTCTTGGCCAGCCCCCGGTAACGCGCCTTGCGGTGCTTGAACAGGTTCTTGATGATGTGAAACGGATGCTCGACCTTGGCCCGCAGGCTCGCCTTGACCTGTTCGATCCGTTCCTGCAGGCGGCCCAGCGCGTCATCGGGCAGGGCCCGGCGCACGCCCGGGCGCAGCGCCACGTGCCAGGTGACCGGCGTGTCCCGATTCTCCGGGCGCTTGGCTACGCCCTGGTAGCCGGCATCGCCCAGCGCGTCCGTTTCCTGCCCGTGCAGCAGGGCGTGCGCCTGGGTCACGTCGTTGACGTTGGCCGGCGTGGTCAGCACCGTGTGCACCAGCCCCGAGTCCAGGTCGACCCCGATGTGCGCCTTCATGCCAAAGTGCCACTGGTTCCCCTTCTTGGCCTGATGCATGTCCGGATCGCGCGCCCGGTCGCGGTTCTTGGTCGACGGCGGGGCGGCGATCAGCGTCGCATCCACGAGGGTGCCCTCACGCAGCAGCAGGCCCTGGCGGGCCAGGTGATCGCGAATCGTCTCGAAGATCACCCGGCTCAGACCCTGATCTTCCAGCAGGCGGCGGAACTTCAGCAGCGTGGTCGCATCCGGCGCCGCCTCGCGGGCCAGGTCGATGCCGATGAAGCAGCGGATGGCGTGGCTGTCGTACACGGCGTCCTCGATGCCCTCGTCCGACAGCCCAAAGCACTGCTGCGCCACGTACATGCGCAGCATGCGCGACAGCCCCAGCGGCGGGCGGCCCGGGCCCTTGCCGGCCGGGTAGAACGGCGCCAGCGCCGCCTCCAGCTGCGCCCACGGCGTCACCGCCTGCAGCTGCGCCAGGAAGCGCTCGCGGCGCGTCTGCTTCTTCTTGCCGGCGTACTCGAGGTCGGAAAAGCTCGTTTGCATGACGTCTGCTCACCACCGCTGCGGACCAGGTCACATTGTCTCAGGACCAAGGTCTCATGCCTCCAACGGGAGGGAATAAATCAGCGTTTCCTTAGGGAAACGCTGATCAATCCCCCGAAACCAGCGCTATGGACATGACGGCGCTGACGCGTGACCGCCCCTGGGGAAAAACGGCCCGTTTTCGGGTGTGGATCGGGCCAATGTGCGTGTTCTGGCCGGATATTCCGGTTTTGGGCTCCCTCAGGACGCACGGAGGGTGTGCCGCGCCCGAAGGCGCCAGCCGGCAATCACCACGTTGGCCAGGCCGAACAGCGTGAACAGCTGCGCCTGGTTCTTGGCCAGCCCCCGGTAACGCGCCTTGCGGTGCTTGAACAGGTTCTTGATGATGTGAAACGGATGCTCGACCTTGGCCCGCAGGCTCGCCTTGACCTGTTCGATCCGTTCCTGCAGGCGGCCCAGCGCGTCATCGGGCAGGGCCCGGCGCACGCCCGGGCGCAGCGCCACGTGCCAGGTGACCGGCGTGTCCCGATTCTCCGGGCGCTTGGCTACGCCCTGGTAGCCGGCATCGCCCAGCGCGTCCGTTTCCTGCCCGTGCAGCAGGGCGTGCGCCTGGGTCACGTCGTTGACGTTGGCCGGCGTGGTCAGCACCGTGTGCACCAGCCCCGAGTCCAGGTCGACCCCGATGTGCGCCTTCATGCCAAAGTGCCACTGGTTCCCCTTCTTGGCCTGATGCATGTCCGGATCGCGCGCCCGGTCGCGGTTCTTGGTCGACGGCGGGGCGGCGATCAGCGTCGCATCCACGAGGGTGCCCTCACGCAGCAGCAGGCCCTGGCGGGCCAGGTGATCGCGAATCGTCTCGAAGATCACCCGGCTCAGACCCTGATCTTCCAGCAGGCGGCGGAACTTCAGCAGCGTGGTCGCATCCGGCGCCGCCTCGCGGGCCAGGTCGATGCCGATGAAGCAGCGGATGGCGTGGCTGTCGTACACGGCGTCCTCGATGCCCTCGTCCGACAGCCCAAAGCACTGCTGCGCCACGTACATGCGCAGCATGCGCGACAGCCCCAGCGGCGGGCGGCCCGGGCCCTTGCCGGCCGGGTAGAACGGCGCCAGCGCCGCCTCCAGCTGCGCCCACGGCGTCACCGCCTGCAGCTGCGCCAGGAAGCGCTCGCGGCGCGTCTGCTTCTTCTTGCCGGCGTACTCGAGGTCGGAAAAGCTCGTTTGCATGACGTCTGCTCACCACCGCTGCGGACCAGGTCACATTGTCTCAGGACCAAGGTCTCATGCCTCCAACGGGAGGGAATAAATCAGCGTTTCCTTAGGGTCAGTTGAAAGGACGCGATTTACATAGGCGCGGATCTTCTTTCGCGGGACCATGTTTGGTTTCTTGTGACGGGCCGCCAGGTTATTGGTGTCGGGGAACTCTTCGGCAAAGAACTCTTCAAGAAATTGACGATGTCGATCTGTCACTCGATCGTTCGTGATTGCCGCGGCCAGGAAGAAAATGTCCTCACGAATTTCGTCGAGGGTGCGTTGTAGGACTGCCTGTTCTTGGAGAAACCCATGCAGTAGCAGTACGTCAATTGCGTGTAGAGCGCTTATTGATCGAGCGACCTTCTGGAGTAACGCTTGCTCAATCAATTCCTCCTTGTGCCGAAAAACAAAACTGTCGCGCCATGGAACCGCTTGTGGAGGCGGAACTTGGCCTTCCAGTCGACGGAATGCGTTCTTCATTACGGTCAGTGACTGATGAAAGATGCGGCGCATGTCAGATGAAACCTAACTATAAATGAGCACCCCAAAAGGCGTTTTGTTTTGCGCCTCCGGGGTGCCTAATATTCCATCGGGCAAGGCTACTGCGCGCTTGGCCATGGTGTCAACCATGGCAATACATCCCAAAACATTTGGCGATTACACCTCCGGCGGGGTACCTAAACCGAAGCTGCTGGACGAGGTGCGTGCCCGCATCCGGCGGTTGCACTACAGCGCCCGCACCCAGGATGCGTATGTCGATTGGGTGCGGCGATTCGTGCTGTTCCACGGCAGGCGGCACCCGCGTGGCCTTGGCGCGGCCCGGATTGAGACGTTTTTGACATATTTGGCCGGGATGTAATGGGCGACGGACGACGGCTTTTCAGGTTGAATCCAAAAAATAAGAATAGCCCCTGCTGAACTAATCGGGCCTGCGTCAATCCCGTATCAGAGCCGAAACCCGCAGGCCAGTTTTTCCAGACCCCTCAGACGCTGAAGCTCTCGCCGCAGCCGCAGCTGTCCTTGACGTTGGGGTTGTTGAACTTGAAGGCCTCGTTGAGGCCCTCCTTGCGGTAGTCCAGTTCCATGCCGTCCAGGATCGGCAGGCTGTCGCGGGACACCACCAGGCGCACGCCCTGGTCGTCGAACTGCAAGTCGTCGTCGTTGATCTGCTGCGCCGGCTCCACCACGTAGGCATAGCCCGAGCAGCCGCTCTTGCGCACGCCAAGGCGCAGCATCGGCGGCTGCTGGCCGGCCAGGATGTGCGCTACCCGTTTGGCGGCCGCTTCGGTCAGTCGAATGTTCATGCGCTCAGTTCCTCACATCATGCCGGTTTGCAGACGGGCGGCCTCGCTCATCATGTCGGCGGTCCACGGCGGGTCGAGCACCACTTCCACGGCAGCATCGGCGACGCCCGGAATGACCAGCAGTTTTTCCTTCACGTCCTCGGCGATCACATCACCCATGCCGCAGCCGGGCGCGGTCAGGGTCATCTTGACCTCGACCCGGTAGCGGTCCTTGCCGATCGACTCGACATCGCACCCGTAGATGAGGCCCAGTTCCACGATATCAACCGGAATCTCCGGGTCGTAGCAGGTGCGAAGGTGCTGCCAGACCAGATCCTCGACCGCCTGTTGCGACACGGCGCCGTGAAAGTTCTCGGCCGGCAGCGGCACCCGCGTCTTGCCGAGCGCATCCGCATCCTTGGCGTCGATGCGCGCCATCTGACCTTCCAGCAGCACCGTGTAGCTGCCGCCCAGTTGCTGCAGGAGCGTGACCTCGGTGCCCTTCTTCGCGTTCACCTGGATGCCCAGCGGCACGAACAGGGCCTTGCAGTCTCGGCTCAGGACGACGGTTTCGCGTTCGGTCACGGCAGGATTCTCGGGTGGGGGATGGACGCGGCGATCATTCGGTCCTGGCCGGCGTGGCGTCGCCGTGGGCGGCGTTGTGCAGGGTGTGCCAGGCCAGCGTGGCGCATTTCACGCGCGACGGGAACTCGCGCACGCCGGCCAGCACGGCCAGCTTGCCGAGCTTGTCGGCGGTCTCCTCGCGCGGGTCCTCGCCGGTGACCATGGCGTGAAAGTCCTGGAACATGGCTTCGGCCTCGGGCACGGTCTTGCCCTTGATGGCCTGCGTCATCAGGGACGCCGAGGCGGTCGAAATGGCGCAGCCGGCGCCCTCGAAGCGCACGTCCGTGATGCGGTCGCCGTCCAGGTGCAGGTAGACGGTAATCTTGTCGCCGCACAGCGGGTTGTAGCCGTGGGCCTGCCGGTTGGCATCGACCAGAACGCCGTAGTTACGCGGGTTCTTGTTGTGATCGACGATCAGTTCCTGATACAGGTCGCGCAAGCTGCTCATCGGACAAACATCTCCACGGCCCGGCGCAGGGCCTGCGCCAGCCGGTCCAGGTCCTCGCGGGTGTTGTAGAAAGCCAGCGACGCGCGCGCCGTGGCCGGGACGCCGAAATGCTCCATCACCGGCATGGCGCAGTGATGGCCGGCGCGGATGGCAACGCCCTCGGTGTCCAGCACGGTGCCGATGTCGTGGGCATGCAGGCCGTCGATCACGAACGACAGGATGCCGGCCTTGTGCGCGGCCGTGCCGATCATCCGCAGGCCGGGAATCTCCTGCAACAGCGCCGTACCGTAGATGAGCAGCTCGTGCTCGTAGGCGGCCACCGCCTCCAGACCGACCTCGCCCAGATACTCGATGGCGGCACCCAGGCCGATGGCGCCGGCAATGTGCGGCGTGCCGGCCTCGAACTTGTACGGCAGGTCGTTCCAGGTGCTGCCTTCGAAGCTGACGGTGCGGATCATGTCGCCGCCGCCCTGCCAGGGCGGCATTGCGTCGAGCAGCGCGCGACGGCCGTACAGCGCGCCGATGCCGGTTGGCGCGTACAGCTTGTGACCGGAGAAGGCATAGAAATCGCAGTCCAGCGCCTGCACGTCGACCGGCGTGTGAGCCACCGCCTGCGCGCCGTCCACCAGTACCGGTACGCCCTGCGCGTGGGCAAGATCGATCATCTCGCGCACCGGGTTGACGGTGCCGAGCGCATTGGACACATGCGCCACGGCCACCAGCCGGGTGCGCGCACCCAGCAGCCGGCGAAACTCGTCCATGCGCACGCTGCCGGTGTCGTCGAGCGTCGCCACCTTGAGCGTGGCGCCGGTCTGGGCGCACACCATCTGCCAGGGCACGATGTTGGAGTGGTGCTCGAGGCCGGTGATCAGCACCTCGTCGCCGGGGCCAAGATTGGCCCGGCCGTAGCTTTGCGCCACCAGGTTGATGGCCTCGGTGGTGCCGCGCACGAAGATGATCTCGGCCGCCTCGCGGGCATTCAGGAAGCGCCGCACGCGCTCGCGCGCACCCTCGTGGGCAGCGGTGGCCTGCTCGGACAGCCAGTGCACGCCGCGGTGGATGTTGGCGTTGATCTCGCGGTAGTAACGCGCCTCGGCGTCGATGACCGCCTGCGGCTTTTGCGTGGTGGCGGCGTTGTCCAGATACGCCAGCGGCTGGCCGCGCACGCTGCGCTGCAGCAGCGGGAATTCGGCCCGCCAGCGGGCGGCCGGAAAGTCTTGCTGGTGGGCGCTGTAAGTTGCGATGGTCATGATTCGAAACCGGTCAGAGCTGGGGCAGGCGGGCGTCGATCAAGGCGGCGACCGCATCCTGCAGGCGTACGTCCAGGTCGCCGAGCGCGTCGCGGGCGAAAGCCGTCATCAGCAATTCGCGGGCGGCCGCTTCGGCTATGCCGCGGGACCGAAGATAGAACACCTGCGCCTCGTCGAGCTGGCCGACGGTGGCGCCGTGGCTGCACTTGACGTCGTCGGCGTAGATTTCGAGTTCCGGCTTGGCGTCCACCTCGGCGCGATTCGACAGCAGCAGGTTGGCGCAGGTCATGGCCGAGTCGGTCTTGTCGGCGCCCGGGTGCACGTGCACGCGGCCGTTGAACACCGCCCGGCCGGTGCCGCCGATCAGGCCCTTGTAGGTCTCCTCGCTGCGGCAGTGCGGGGCGATGTGCTCGATGCGGGTGTGGAAGTCCACGTGCTCGCTGGTGCCCGCTGTGTACAGGCCGCGCAGGCTGCATTCGCCGCCCGCTTCGTCCAGTTTGACGTCGATGTCCTGCCGAACAAGGCCGCCGCCGGCCGCCAGCGCGTGCGACTCGAAGCGCGCATCGCGGCCCACGCGCACCCGAAAATCGCCGATATGAATCGCCGCCGGCCCTTCGGTGAGCAGCTTCACATGCCGCAGGCGCGCGCCCGGCGCCAGCGTGGCCTGCGCCAGTACGTTGACGTGGTAGGCATCCGTACCGGCACCCAGGTAGTGTTCCACCACCAGCGCCTCGCTGTGCTCGCCCAGTTCGATCAGCAGGCGCAGGTGCGCGGATGACTGCGCCACCCCCCCACGTGCACCACGTGCAGGGGCTCGGCAAGACGCGCACCGGGCGCCAGACGCAGCCACAGGCCGTCCTCGAACAGCGCCTGGTTGAGGGCGGCGAAGGGGCGTTCCGGGTCTTCCAGTCGCAGCCGCGAGCGCAGGGCATCGCCGTCGGCGGCCAGCGCCGCGGCCAGATTCGATACTTCAACGCCGGGCGCTGCCGGCAGGCGCGACCACTGCGGCACCAGCCGCCCGCCGGCGAACACCAGCAGCGCGCCGTCCGTGGGCGCGATCACCGGCAGATCAGTCAGCGCCAGCGGCGCCTTGGGCGCGAAGCGTTCCAGTGCCGAGAGGCGCGTGTACTTCCAGTCCTCGTCGCGCCGGCCGGGCAGGCCACGTGCCGAAAAACCGCTCCAGGCTACGTCACGCAGCTCCTGCAGCCAGGCCGGCTCGGCGCCGCCGCTGCGCTGCGCGTACTGCGCCTGCCAGTGCGCCAGCGCGCTCATGCGGAGGCCGCCTCCGCACGCAGCCAGCCGTAACCGCTTTCCTCCAGCTCACCGGCCAGCTCCGGGCCGCCGGAGCGCACGATCAGGCCCTCCGACAGCACGTGGATACGGTCCGGCGGCACGTAGTCGAGCAGCCGCCGGTAGTGCGTCACCAGCAGCATGGCGCGGTCCGGGGCGCGCAGGCGGTTGATGCCGTCTGACACCACCCTGAGCGCGTCGATGTCGAGGCCCGAGTCGATCTCGTCCAGCAGCACCAGTTCCGGTTCCAGCAGCGCCATCTGGAAAATCTCGGCGCGCTTTTTCTCGCCGCCGGAGAAACCCTCGTTGATGGCCCGCTGCAGGAAGTCCTCGCGGATGCCCAGCTCCTTCATGCGGCCCTTGACCATGACCAGAAAGTCCATGGCGTCGAGTTCTTCCTCGCCGCGGTGCTTGCGCCGGGCGTTGACCGCCGCGCGCAGGAACACCGCCGTCGACAGGCCTGGAATCTCGACCGGGTACTGGAAGCCCAGGAACACGCCGGCGCGGGCGCGGTCCTCCGGCGCCAGCGCCAACAGGTCCTGGCCGCGGTAGCTCACGCTGCCGCCCAGCACCTGGTAGCCGTCGCGCCCGGCGATGACGTTGGCAAGCGTGCTCTTGCCCGAGCCGTTCGGGCCCATGACGGCATGCACCTCGCCGGCATCGATGGACAGGTCCAGGCCGCGCAGGATTTCCTTTCCATCCACTGCGACGCGCAACCCCTTGATTTCAAGCATGACTGGCATGACGTGCCCTGACTGATTCCGTTTAACCGACGCTGCCTTCCAGACTCACGCCCAGCAGGCGCTGTACCTCGACGGCGAATTCCATCGGCAGTTCCTTGAAGACCTCCTTGCAGAAGCCGTTGACGATCATCGACACCGCATCCTCCTCGCCGATGCCCCGCTGGCGGCAGTAGAACAGCTGATCCTCGCCGATCCTGGAGGTGGTGGCCTCGTGCTCGACCGTGGCGGTCGGCTCCTGCACCTCGATGTACGGAAAGGTGTGCGCGCCGCAGCGGCTGCCGATCAGCAGCGAGTCGCACTGCGTGTAGTTGCGGGCGCCCTGGGCGCCGCGCAGCACCTTGACCAGGCCGCGGTAGGCATTGCTGCCGCGGCCGGCGGAAATGCCTTTGGAAATAATGGTGCTGCGCGTGTTCTTGCCAACATGGATCATTTTGGTGCCGGTGTCGGCCTGCTGATAATTGTTGGTCAGCGCCACCGAATAGAACTCGCCCACCGAGTTGTCGCCGGTCAGCACGCAGGACGGATATTTCCAGGTGATGGCCGAGCCGGTCTCGACCTGCGTCCAGGAAATCTTGGCGTTGCGGCCGCGGCAGTCGCCGCGCTTGGTGACGAAGTTGTAGATGCCGCCGCGGCCCTGGGCGTCGCCGGGGTACCAGTTCTGCACGGTCGAGTACTTGATCTGCGCGTCATCCAGGGCCACCAGCTCCACCACCGCGGCATGCAGCTGGTTCTCGTCGCGCATCGGCGCCGTGCAGCCTTCCAGGTACGACACGTGGCTGCCGACGTCGGCCACGATCAGCGTGCGCTCGAACTGGCCGGTCTTGGCGGCGTTGATGCGGAAATAGGTGGACAGCTCCATCGGGCAGCGCACGCCCGGCGGGATGTACACGAACGAGCCGTCCGTGAACACGGCGGCATTGAGCGCCGCGTAGAAGTTGTCGGCCGACGGCACCACGCTGCCCAGGTACTTCTTCACCAGTTCCGGGTGGTCCTGCACGGCCTCCGAGAACGAGCAGAAGATCACGCCATGCTCGGCCAGCTTTTTCTTGAACGTGGTACCGACCGACACGCTGTCGAACACAGCATCCACGGCCACGCCGGGCCCGGCCTCGGCCGCCACGCCGGCCAGCGCGGCCCGTTCGTGCAGCGGGATACCCAGCTTCTCGAACGTGGCCAGCAGCTCCGGATCGACTTCGTCCAGGCTCCTGGGGCCGTCCGCCTGCGACTTGGGCGCCGAGTAATAGACGATGTCCTGAAAGTCCACCGCCGGGTAATGCACATGCGCCCACTCGGGCGGCGTCATCCTGAGCCAGTGGCGATACGCCTCCAGGCGCCAGGCAAGCATGAATTCCGGCTCGCCCTTCTTGGCCGAGATCAGGCGAATCACGTCCTCGTTCAGACCCGGCGGCAGCGTGTCGGCGTCGATGTTCGACACGAAACCCGCGCTGTAGTCGCGTTCCAGAAAATGGCCAATGTCGGTCGTGGTGTTCATCTACGGAGTCCCCGCTCGAATCAGGCCCGGTTGCGCCGACGGTCGCGCCAGCGGGCGGATCGGTGTTGGCGCCGGGCGGATCATGTCGGCCAGCGTCATGGCCTCCAGCGCCGCCAGTACCAGCTGGTTGATGCGCTGCCAGTTGCCGCGGATGGAGCACACCGATTCCTGCACGCACAGCCCCTCGCTGCTGCCGCACTCGGTCAGGCCCACCGGCCCCTCGAAGCTGCGCACGATCTGCGCCACCGAAATCTGCGCCGCCGGGCGCGCCAGGATGTAGCCACCGCCCTGCCCGCGCGCCGAACGCAGCAATCCCGCCCGCACCAGCGCCTTGAGCACCTTGCTGGTGGTCGGCAGGGCAATGCCCGTGGCCTGCGCCACTTCGGAGGCCGAGTGCACCTGATCCGCCGTGGCGGCCAGGTGACCCATCACTACCGTGGCGTAGTCGGTCAGTTTGCTTACGCGCAGCATGCGGGCTGGGCTCGTGGAGGACGTCGGGTCGACATGAAGTTGTGGACCATTTTAGTCCTGATTGCTCGGGCCGAACAAGCCGTGCCTTGGCCGCCTTTCTGGCCGCGTGCGATCATTGCGCGCCCCGCCACCTGACCAAACACCCACATGCCAGCCCGCATCATCGACGGCAAAGGCGTGGCGGCCGCGCTGCGCACGGCGCTGGCTGCCCGCACCGCGGCTTTCACCGCCCGGCACGGACGCCCGCCGGGCCTGGCCGTGCTGCTGGTCGGCAGCGATGCCGCCTCGCACGTCTATGTGCGCAACAAGCGGCGCGCATGCGAGGAAATCGGCATGGCGTCCTTCGCCCACGACCTGCCGGCCGACACCCGCGAAGCGGATCTGCTGATTCTGATTGACCGGCTGAACGCCGACCCGGCGGTGGACGGCATCCTGCTGCAACTGCCCCTGCCGGATCACATCCAGCCGGAAGTGGTGCTGGAGCGGATCGATCCGGCCAAGGACGTGGACGGCTTTCACCCCTACAACATCGGTCGGCTGGCGCAGCGCCTGCCGGGCCTGCGGCCGTGCACGCCGCGCGGCATCATGCGCCTGCTGGAACATTACGAGATCCCGGTCCGCGGTCAGGACGCGGTGGTGGTGGGCGCCTCCAACATCGTCGGTCGGCCGGTGGCCCTGGAACTGCTGCTGGCCGGCGCCACGGTGACCATCTGCCACCGCTTCACGCAGGACCTGAAAGCGCATGTCGAGCGCGCGCAGCTGCTGGTGGTTGCGGTCGGCAAGCCGGGCCTGATCCCCGGCGACTGGATTGCCCCCGGCGCGACGGTCATCGACGTCGGCATCAACCGCCTGCCGGACGGCAGCCTGCGCGGCGACGTCGACTTCGACGCCGCCCGCCAGCGCGCGGCCTGGATCACTCCGGTACCCGGCGGTGTCGGGCCGATGACCATCGCGCTGTTGCTGGAGAACACCCTCGCGGCGGCGCACGGGCGCTGCACTGCGCAAACCCCGTAAGCACCGGCAATACGGGCCACGCGCACGCCCCTTGCCGAATGCACAACCGAGGCGCCCCTCCCGCGGTGCCATAATCGGCCGCTGTGGAAGCCGCGACGGAGGAGCCCCGCATGCTGAAACGACTCGACCACGTCGAACTCATCCCCAGCGATTTCGAACGCAGTCTGGACTTCTACACCACCGTCCTGGAGGGCAGTCTGGCCCAGCGTTACGCCGTTGACGTACCCGGCGTGAGCGAAATCGCCTACATCAAGATCGGCGACTCGGCCGTGGAGCTGATACGGGCGCCGGGCGCCCAGGCCCTGGCGCAGACCGGTGAGCGCATCGGCTACCGGCTGATGGCCTTCGAGGTCGGCGACATGCTGCAGACGCTGGCAAAACTGTCGGCCCACGGCGTCACGCCAAGTTGGGGCCCGCTGGAAACCCCGGCCTTCATCCGCGCCGAGATCAACGATCCGGACGGCAATGCCATCGAGCTGCGCGAATGGAGGCAGCGGCCATGAGCGGGACGGCGCGCCTGGACGTGATCGGCGTTGGCCTGGGCCGCACCGGTACCGCCAGCCTCAAGCTGGCGCTGGAGCAGCTCGGATTCGGTCCCTGCCACCACATGCTGGAGCTGTTCCAGCGCCCCGGCGACGCGGCGCGCTGGCAAGCCCGGGCGCGCGGCGAGGCAGTCGGCTGGGACGAATTGCTGGGCGGCTTTCGCTCGACGGTGGACTGGCCATCGGTGCATTTCTGGCGCGAGCTGGTGCACGATTTCCCGAACGCGAAGATCATCCTGAGCGTGCGCGACCCTGAGTTCTGGTACGACAGCATCAGCAACACCATCTTCAAGGCGCTGGAACAACCGCTGCCGCAGCAGGACGACGCCGCCCGCGGCCAGCGCGTGATGGCCAAGGACATCATCGTCGAGCGCGCCTTCGACAACCGGCCGCTGGACAAGGCCCACGTGCTGGGCCGTTACGCCGCTCACAATGCCGAGGTACAGCGCAGCGTGCCGGCCGGGCGCCTGTTGACCTACGACGTTTCCCAGGGCTGGGAGCCGCTGTGTCGTTTTCTGGGTGTGCCGGTGCCGGCCACGCCCTTCCCGAGCGCCAACCGGCGCGACGAGTTCCATCACGGCCCGGGCCGCCAGCGCGACTGAATCCTGCATGACCCTGTACGGCATCAAGAACTGCGACACGGTCAAGAAGTCCCGCGCCTGGTTCGCCGGGCGCGGCATCGAAATGCCGTTTCACGATCTGCGCAGCGATGGCCTGGAGGCCGATGTCGTGCGCTGCTGGCTGGCGGCAGTGGGCGCCGCGCGGCTGGTGAATCGCAGCGGCACCACCTGGCGGGCGCTCACGCCCGCACAGCAGGCGATCACCGATGAGGACGCGCTGGTCCCCCTGCTGCTGGCGCAGCCGACGCTGATCCGTCGGCCGGTGGTCCGGATCGGTGACACGAGCACGGTCGGCTTCGTGCCGGACACCTGGGTGGGCTTGCTTGAGGCAGGCGCATGAGCGCCGCGCTGGAACTTGCCCAGGCGCTGATCCGCCGCCCCTCGATCACGCCGCAGGATGGCGGCTGCCAGGCACTGCTGGGGCAAAGGCTTGCGGCGCTGGGCTTTCATGTGGAGCCGATGCGTTTCGGCGCCGTCGACAATCTGTGGGCGAGGCGGGGCACCGATGGCCCTGTGCTCGTGTTCGCCGGCCACACGGACGTGGTGCCGGTCGGCGATGCGGACGCCTGGTGCTGCGACCCGTTCGCGGCTGAAATCCGCGATGGCCAGCTGTACGGCCGCGGCGCTGCGGACATGAAAGGCGCATTGGCGGCGATGGTGGTGGCCTGCGAGCGCTTCCTGGCGGCCTGCCCGCAGCCCGCAGGCTCGATCGGTTTCCTGCTGACCAGCGACGAGGAAGGCGACGCCGTCGACGGCACCGTGCGGGTGATGGAAACCCTGACCGCGCGCGGCGAATCCATTGACTGCTGCCTGATCGGCGAACCGTCCAGCGACCAGCGCCTGGGCGACACGCTGCGCATCGGCCGGCGCGGCTCGCTGTCGGCGCGCCTGCGCGTGCACGGCGTGCAGGGTCACGTGGCGTACCCGGAAAAGGCGCTCAATCCCATCCATGCCTTCGCGCCGACGCTTGCCGCGCTGTGCAGCGAGGACTGGGGTGGTGATGATCCGGCCTTCCCGCCGGTGAGCTTTCAGATTTCCAACATCCACGCCGGCACCGGCGCCGGTAACGTCATCCCCGGCGAGCTGCTCGTCGACTGCAACTTCCGCTTCCCGCCGCAGCCCGGCGCGGCGGCGCTCAAGGCCCGCTTCGAGGGCATAGTCGCCCGGGGCGGCGCCCGCTGCGATGTGCACTGGACACTGGGCGGCGAACCGTTCATCACCCGCGGCGGGCGCCTGCTGGAGGCGACGCAGGCGGCGCTTGGCGAGGTACTGGGCGTCCTGCCGACGCTTTCCACCGGCGGCGGCACCTCGGACGGGCGCTTCATCGCACCGTCCGGCGCCGAGGTGATCGAGCTTGGCCTGCGCAATGCCAGCATCCACAAGGTGGACGAGTGCACGCCCGTGGCCGAGATCGAGCAGTTGGCGGCCGTGTACGAAGCGGTGCTGCACCGGCTGCTGGGGAAGCGATGAACCGTACCGACACGCACCGTACCGCCCGCCCGGCCCATCTGCTGCGGCTGGCCGGTGCGGCGCTGCTGCTGATCGCGCTGTCCGGCTGCGCCGGCTGGGGTGCCCGCGAGCGGCCGCAACTTGCGCCCGCGCCGCCACCGCCGGAACCGTTCGCGCTGAACAGCTTCGAGCTTCAGGACGACACCGACGTGGTCGGCCGCCTGCGGCACACCACCGTACAGGGCGAGGAAACCCTGCTCGACATCGCCCGCGCCTACGACCTGGGCTACGACGAGATTCTGGCGGCCAACCCGGGCGTCGATCCATGGACGCCCGCCAGCGGCCAGCGCGTGCTGCTGCCCACCGCCCATGTGCTGCCCGATGCGCCGCGCGAGGGCATCGTGATCAACCTAGCGGCGCGACGTCTGTATTACTACCCGCCGCGGCACGACGGCGAGCCGGCGCGGGTCGTCACCCACCCGATCGGCATCGGTCGCGAGGGCTGGGCGACGCCGCTTGGCCGCACCAAAGTGGCCAAAAAGCACGCCGCGCCGGCCTGGACCGTACCGGCCTCGATCCGCCGCGAACACGCCGCCAAGGGCGACCCGCTGCCGGCCGTCGTGCCGCCGGGGCCGGACAATCCGCTCGGCAGCCATGCGCTGCGCCTGGGCTGGTCCAGCATCCTGATCCACGGCACCAGCAAGCCGGCCGGCATCGGCATGCGCGTCAGCCACGGCTGCATGCAGCTGTACCCGGAAGACATCGCGCCGCTGTTCGAGGCGGTGCCGGTCGGCACGCCGGTGACCGTGGTCGACCAACCCTACCTGGCCGGTGTCGGCACCGACGGGCTGCTGCTGGAAGCGCACGAGCCGGTGAAACCCATGTCCGGCACACGCCGCGAGGCGGCCGTGACGCGCGCCATCGAGGCCGCCATCGCCCGCCATCGGCTGCAGGACAGCGCGCTGGTGGACCTGGACCTGGCGCAGGCGCATGCCGGCCGGCACGCGGGCTATCCGCTGCCGATCGAAGCCAGCGCACCGGCGCAGGACGCCTGGCTGGCCGCCCTGCCGGCGGCGCCGCCATTGCCAACGCCGCACGTGGCGCCGGTCGGCCAGGGCGAGTGGTACGTGGACCTGGGTCGTTTCAAGTCCGAGAACAACGCCCGCCGGCTGGTGGCCATGCTCACCCACCAGGGCCCGCCCATCCCGGCCCTGCGCGTGCCCGGTGAAGGGCAGCATCGGGTGCTGGCCGGACCGTATCCGTCGAAGGCACTGGCAAGTGCCGCGGCGCGCCGCATCGAGCGCGATCTGGACGAAACCGGGCGGCCCATTCACCTCGCGCCCGCCGTGGCCAGCAACGCAGCGCCGCCGTCGGCTATGCTGCCCTGAGGATGCCCAGCCATCCGGTTCGCGCCCGGTGCGGCGCTGCCGCGCGCGCGGACGGGCACCACCGATAAAACCGACCGCCAGAGGAGCCTGCCATGAGCCACGCCATCGCCTACCGCAACGCCGGCCCGGTGCCGGCCGCCACGCCCGCCGCGGCGCGCGCGCTGTATCTGTCCGAGCGCGACTTCATGGGCGCCGCGCTGCCCACCCCGATCGAGAAGGTCCTGCCGGCGGCGGCGATGGCGCCGCAGGACGGTCCGCTCGATTTCAGTGCCCAGCTTGGCCTGCCCTACCCGGCCACCCTGCCGGCCCTGCTGGCCGGCACCCACGCGCTGCGCGCGCAGGGCGCCACGCCGGTCGGCGAAGCGGCCGGCGGGGTCATCGTGCTGATTCTGGAAGGCAGCGGCACGTTCACGGTCGGCGCCGAGACCGTCACCGTCGGCGCCGGTGACATCCTGGCCGTGCCCGGCAGCGTCGGGGCTGGCGCCCAGGCCGGCTCGAACGGTCTGCGCTTCTACTATGTCGACGACAGTCCGCTGACGCGCTACATGGGCTGGCAGGTGCAGCCGACCGAGCGCATCGTGTTCACCCACTGGCCGGCGGCGCTCCTGGCGCAAAAGCTCGCCGACACGGCGGCCGAAGGCATCACCGCATCGGGCGTGTTCCTGGCCCATCAGGGTCTGAAGGCGGAAAAGCTCGCCACGCCGAACCTGTTCGCGCACCTGAATCGTCTGGCTCCCGGCGCCGCCAACACCGTGCACGGCCATGCCTCGGCCGCCATCACCTACGTCATCGAGTCCAACGACGCCAGCTACTCGCTGCTGGGCGAGACGCTGCAAGACGGCGCCATCGTCGACCCGCTGCGCGTCGACTGGCGCCCTGGCCAGGTGTCCCTGACGCCGCCGAACCTGTGGCACGGCCACTTCAACGACGGCAAGACCGACATCCTGACCCTGGTGGTGCAGCTGTCGGGGCTGTACTACAACGACCGCACCATGAATTTCCGCTTCGCCAGGCCGCCGGTCTGACGCTTGACCGGCCTCAGGCGGCCGGAGCACCCACCGCCGGTCCGCGTCGCCGGTCGATGTACAGCGCGCCGCCGCCGGCTTCGCCGCGGCGCAGCTTGGCCTGGTGTTTGGCCTCCGTCGCCAGGGCCGCCACGTCATGATGCGAATGACAGCGATCCAGGTCCGGCAGCACCACGCCGATGGACAGACCAAGCAGCGAAAAAAACCGCCGCTGGCCCTGCCGGTCTTCGGTCCAGATGCCGCCCGCGGCGCGATCCTCGGCGCTATAAAAATCCGCCGCCGCGGCGTTGAAGGCCGCCAGCAAACGCTCGCAACGCTCCCGCCAGTCCGCGCTCACCATCACCAGCATGAAGTCATCGCCCCCAATGTGGCCAACCAGGTCGCACTCGCCATCGGTCTGGGCAACCGCCAGTTCGGCCAGCTTCTTGATTACCTCATCGCCGCGGCTGTAGCCGTAGACGTCATTGAAGGGCTTGAAGTGGTCCAGGTCGCAATACGCCACCGCGAATTGCAGGCGTCGACGCAGCAGGTCATCGATGCACTCGTAGATCGGCACGTTGCCCGGCAGCAGCGTCAGCGGGTTGGCATGACGGGCGTTTCGCACCTGCAGGTCGGTAATGCGCCGCAGCAGGTCGATGACCCTTGCCATGCCCAGGTACTGCCGGTCGCGGGTGACGATGAACTCATGCTCGACCTGGCTGGTCGAGGCATCGGTCAGCAGCCGACTGACGTCGGCCAGTTGCAGGTCGTGCTCCACGCTCAGCGGTTCGGTGTCCATGAACCAGGCAATCGGCTTTCTGCCGTGCAGGTCGCGTCCGTAACGCGACAGGTACAGGTCCGTGAACGGCCCGCGTCGCACCAGACCCAGCGGCCTGCCGTCCGCCACCACCGGCAGGGCGTGGACATCCGGCCGCTTTGCCAGCAGGGCGCTGACCGCGTCCATGCTGGTGGTTGGCGTGACGGTCGGATTCGGCCGCGCCAGTTCACCCACCGATTGCCCGCGCTGCCAGCGCCAGGCGTCGCGCAGCAGCGGCAGGTCGCGCTCGAACAGGCCCACCGGCAGGGCCAGCGGCGGCTCCGGCACGGGCCGGCCAAGGTGATAACCCTGCGCCATTTCGATCCCAAGATCGGCCAGTGCGAGCAGCTCGGCGGCCGTCTCCACCCCCTCTGCCACCACCTGTGCACCGACCCCGCGGGCGATTTCGCCCATCGAGCGCACGAACTCGCGCTTGACCGGATCCGCATCCAGGCCGCGCACGAAATGCTGGTCGATCTTGACGTAACCGGGCTGCAACTCGGACCACAGGCGCAGGCTGGCATAACCGGCGCCCAGATCATCGATGGCAATCGCCAGGCCGGCCTCGCGGTATTCGGCCAGCGCCCGTCGCACGCCGCTGTAGTCTTCCAGCGGGTAACGCTCGCTCAGTTCCAGCACCACCCGGTGCACCGGCAGACCACTGGCGACAATGCCGTCGATTGCGCGCTGCGGCCGATAGTCCGGATCCAGCATCAGGGCCGGCACGATGTTCATGAACAGCAGCCCGGGCAGGTTCAGGGCCGCGAAGCGCTGCGCCGCCAGCTCGCGGCACAGCAGGTCGAGCTCCACCACGCGGTTGCAATGCTGGGCGGCGCCGAACAGCACCAGCGGGTTGTGCATCATGCTGTCGGCAGGGCCGCGCACCAGCGCCTCGTAACCCACCACGGCCCGGCCGCGTAATGACGCAATCGGCTGGAACAGCATGCTGAGCCGGCGCCCGTCGATGACCGCCTCCAACTCGTCACGGAATCGGTTGACGTCTTCGAGTGTTGGAGGAGACACGCTGCAATACCTGTGCGATGGCAAAAAAGCATGTGACGTTAATGTGACTTGTTGACGGAGCGGTGACAGCCCGATGTCGATTTGCGGCCCGCCGTCCTGCAGTCATAATCCGTTCAACACATCAGCCCGCCGGAGAAACACCATGAACGCTCCAAGCACCTTGCCCGTTACCGATCTTGTCTGGCCTGCAGAAGGCTTCACCCGCGTGCCGTACCGGGTGTATCAGGACCCGGCCATCTACGCCCTGGAACAGGAGCGCATCTTTCGCGGCCGGACCTGGAACTTCGTCGCCCTGACCGCCGAACTGCCCCGCGCCGGCGACTACAAGACCACCCATGTCGGCGACACGCCGGTCATCGTCAGCCGCGACCGCGACGGCCAGTTCCATGTGCTGGTCAACCGCTGCGCGCACCGCGGCGCGCTGGTGTGCCGGGACCTGCGCGGCAATGCAGGCACCCTGACCTGCGTCTACCACCAATGGGCCTACGACGCCAAGGGCGACCTGATCGGCGTGCCGTTCAGGAAGGGCCTGGGCGGCAAGGGCGGCTATCCGGCCGATTTCGACATGAAGCAGCACGGCCTGCAAAAGCTCAATGTCGAGGTCTTTGGCGACTGCATCTTCGCCAGCTTCGCCGCCGACATGCCCAGCGTCGAGGACTACTTCGGCCCGCGCATGGCCGATTACCACCGGCGCATGTTCAACCGGCCGGTCGAGGTGCTCGGCTACCACCGCCAGTTCGTGCACAGCAACTGGAAGCTGTACGCCGACAACACGCACGATCCCTACCACGCCAGCCTGCTGCACCTGTTCCACGCCACCTTCGGCCTGTACCGGGCCTCGCAGATCTGCGGCACCGAGATGGGCGGCTACGAGGGCATGCACAACTGCATCCACGCCCGATCCGGCACCGACGAAGGGCGCCTCGACAGCTACAAGCAGGAAGGCGGGCGCTCGTACCAGGAAAATTACAGTCTGGCCGACCCCAGCGTGCTCAAGGGCTGGCCGGAGTACGCCGACGGCGACACGCTGTGCATCCACGTGATCTTCCCGAACCTGGTGGCGCAGCAGATTGCCAACACGCTCGCCACGCGCCAGATCGTCACCCACGGCCCGCAGCAGTTCGAGCTGATCTGGACCTACTTCGGCTACGTCGACGACACGCCCGAACAGCGCGCCATGCGCATCAAGCAGATCAACCTGATCGGCCCGGCCGGGCTGATCTCGATGGAGGACGGCGACGTGTGCGAGCTGGTGCAGAACGCCATCGTGCGCGACGGCGACGCCTGCTCCATCGTCGAGATGGGCGGGCGCGACATTGCCGACATCGACAGCACGCTGACCGAGGTCGGCATGCGCGGCTTCTGGAAGGGCTATCGGGCGATCATGGGCCTGTGAGTCGGCCCGGGGCTGCGAGCCGGGCTGTCGGAGCCCGGCTGAAAGCCACGGTTCGTGACCATCAAGCAGCAAGCCGTAAGGCATCGGGTTGCCGGCAATCAATGCCGCCGCCCGCGTCTGCGCCTATCGTGTCATCGGCAGCCGGGCACCCGGCTGCCAGCCAGTCTCCACAAGGAACCCCCATGAGTCTCGACAAGCACGACCTGCACCACGAATTTCCCGAGTTCAACGACGCCATTCATGCCCTGAAGGTCGGCGACCCGCATTTCGCGACCCTGTTCGCGCAGTACCACGACATCGACCGCGAAGTGCATCGCATCGAAGCCGGGATCGAGAACACCGCGGACAGCTACCTCGAACAGCGCAAGAAGGAGCGTCTCGCGCTCAAGGACGCGCTGTACCAGAAACTGCGCGCCTGGCCAGGCAACTGACGCGGCTGCCTGGCCTGCGCCGGATGCGCAGGCCAGGCAGCCGGACAAGGCCGCCGGTCAGTTCAACGCAACGCCCCGTTGCCGCCGGCCGTGCGCCATCGACACGCCCTCAGCCCTGCGCCACCCACGCGTAGGCGTTGCTGAACAGCTGCAGCCACGGGCCGTCCTCGCCCCAGCCGGCCGGGTGCCAGGAATGCTGCACGGTGCGAAACAGCCGTTCCGGGTGCGGCATCATGATCGTCACCCGGCCGTCGGCGGAGCTGAAACCGGTCGCGCCACCCGGTGAGCCGTTCGGATTGTCCGGATAGCGTGCCGCCACCCGGCCACGGCCGTCGACGTAGCGCAGCGCCGCCGGTGCGGGGGTGCCCGCGCCGAACACGGCCTGCCCTTCCCCGTGCGCCACCACGATCGGCAGCCGCGCACCGGCCATGCCGCGCAGCCACACGCTCGGACTGTCCAGCACCTCGACCAGCGCCAGACGCGCCTCGAACTGCTGCGAGCGGTTGCGCGCGAAGTGCGGCCAGTGCTCGGTGCCGGGGATCAGCCCATCGAGCTGGGACAGCATCTGACAGCCGTTGCAGACGCCCAGCGTGAGCGTGTCAGGCCGGGCGAAGAAGGCCTGGAACTGCCCGCGGGCGACCGGATTGCCCAGAATCGCCTGCGCCCAGCCGCGCCCGGCACCCAGCACATCGCCGTAGGAAAAACCGCCGCAGGCGGCCAGCACGCGGAATTCATCCAGCGTGGCCCGGCCGGCCAGGATGTCGCTCATGTGCACGTCGACCGGCGCAAAGCCGGCCCGTTCAAAAGCCGCCGCCATTTCGAGCTGGCCGTTGACGCCCTGCTCGCGCAGGATGGCGACGCGCGGCTTCGCGCCGGCGGCGCGCGGCGGCGTGAGGGCAAACGGCACCTGGGCACTCAGACCCGGATCGTCGGCATCGAGCAAACCGTCGTATTCCTCGTCCGCGCACGCCGGATCGTCGCGCAGGCAGGCGATGGCGTGCGAGGTGGCCGACCACAGCCGATGCAGCTCGACCCGCGGCGCGCGCAGCACGGTCTGCCCGCCGAAGCGGAACGTGATGTCGCCGTCAGGACGCGGCGCGCCCAGATCCATCGCCAGGTCGCGGATGCCGCAAGCCGTCAGCAGGTCCTGCACCTGCGCCAGGTCGGCGGCGCGCACCTGCACCACGACGCCGGGTTCCTCGTTGAACAGCGCCCGCAGCGGGTGACTGCCGGCGCCGGACAGATCGACATCCAGCCCGCAGTGGCCGGCGAAGGCCATCTCGCACAGCGTCGCCAGCAGGCCGCCGTCGGAGCGGTCGTGGTAGGCCAGCAGCAGGCCGCGTGCCGCCGCCTCGCGCACGAAGCGGAACAACCCGGCCAGCAGTTCGGGATGGTCCAGATCCGGCGGCGTGCTGCCGGTGGCACCCAGCACCTGCGCCAGCGCGCTGCCACCCAGCCGGCCGCGACCGGCGCCAAGGTCCAGCAGCAGCAGGCGGCTGTCACCGGCGTCCAGATGCAGCTGCGGCGTCAGCGTGCGGCGCACGTCACCCACCGGCGCAAACGCCGTGACCACCAGCGACACCGGCGATACGACGGCCTTGTCGGTGCCGTCCGCGTCGCGCCAGGTGGTCTTCATTGACAGCGAGTCCTTGCCGACCGGGATGGCGATGCCCAGCGCCGGGCACAGCTCCATGCCGACCGCGCGCACGGCGGCGTACAGGGCGGCGTCCTCGCCGGGTTCGCCGGTGGCGGCCATCCAGTTGGCGGACAGCTTGATGGCGGACAGCTGCGCCACGTCGGCGGCGGCGATGTTGGTGATGGCCTCGGCCACCGCCAGGCGCGCCGCGGCAGCCGAATCCAGCAGCGCCACCGGCGTGCGCTCGCCAAGCGCCATCGCCTCGCCGGTATGGCCGTAGAAATCGCTCGCAGTCACGGCCACATCGGCCACCGCCACCTGCCACGGCCCGACCAGCTGGTCGCGGCACACCCGCCCGCCGACGCTACGATCGCCGATGGTGATCAGAAACCGCTTGTCGGCCACCGCCGGCAGTTGCAGCACGCGCCGCGCGGCTTCGGCGATATCCACCTCGTCCAGGTCGAAAGGCGCCGGGCTGGGCGGCAGCGAGTGCACGTCCCGCCGCAGGCGCGGCAGGCGATCGTGCCCGCTGGCCTGCGGCGCGGCCGGCGCCGCCGCGCCCTGACCGAGCAGGGAGCTGAGTTCCACGTCGACCGCCGTGGCGCCGTCGGCGGGGTCATGCAGGCGCAGCAGACCGTCGCCGCCGACCTCGCCCAGCACCGCGAACGGGCAGCGCTCGCGGGCGCAGATGGCGGCAAAGCGCGCCCGGTCGGCGGCGCCGATGACCAGCACGTAGCGCTCCTGCGCCTCGTTGCACCACAGCTCCAGCGGCGACAGGCTGGGGTCGGCGCTGGGCACCGCGCGCAGGTCGAACACGCCGCCGCGCCCGGCGGCATCGACGATTTCCGGGACGGCGTTCGACAGGCCACCGGCACCGACGTCGTGGATGCTCAGGATGGGGTTGTCCGCGCCCAGCTGCCAGCAGCGGTCGATCACTTCCTGGGCGCGGCGCTGCATTTCCGGATTGCCGCGCTGCACGGAGTTGAAGTCCAGTTCCGCCGCGTTGTCGCCCACGCCCAGCGACGAGGCCGCCCCGCCGCCGATGCCGATGCGCATGCCCGGCCCGCCCAGCTGCACGACCAGCCCCCGACCGGCGGCTCGTGCTTGTGCACTTGCTGCGGGATGATGTTGCCCATGCCGCCGGCCAGCATGATCGGCTTGTGATAGCCGCGCACCCGCCCGCCGACGGCCTGCTCGTAGGTGCGGAAAAAGCCCGCCAGATTCGGCCGGCCGAACTCGTTGTTGAAGGCCGCCGCGCCGATCGGGCCGTCGAGCATGATATCCAGGGCGCTCACGATGCGGTCCGGCTTGCCGTAAGGCTGCTCCCAGGGCTGCGGCAGGCCAGGCAGGTTCAGGTTCGACACCATGAAGCCGACCAGACCCGCCTTGCTGAAGGCACCGCGGCCGGTGGCGGCCTCGTCGCGAATCTCGCCGCCGGCGCCGGTGGCGGCGCCCGGGAACGGCGCGATCGCGGTCGGGTGGTTGTGCGTCTCCACCTTGGTCAGGATGTGCGCGCTGGTGGCCAACTGCCGGTATTCGCGGCTGTCCGCGTCCACCACCAGCAGGCGCGCCGAATGGCCTTCGATCACCGCCGCGTTGTCGCGGTAGGCCACCAGCGTGCCCTGCGGGCTCCTGCGGTGGGTGTGGCGAATCATGTCGAACAGGGACAGTTCCTGCGCCACGCCGTCGATGAGCCATTCGGCGTTGAAAATCTTGTGCCGGCAGTGCTCGGAGTTGACCTGCGCGAACATCATCAGCTCGACGTCGGTCGGGTTGCGGCGCAGGCGCGCGAACCAGCGTTCGAGGTAATCGAGCTCGTCCGCGGACAGCGCCAGACCCTGCTCCCGGTTGGCCCGTTCCAGCGCCGCCCGGCCGCCGCCGAGTACGTCCACGATCGCCAACTGCGCCGCAGGCGCGGCCTCGAACAGGCGCCGGGCCAGTCCGCTGTCGGCGGTCAGGACCTCGGTCATGCGGTCGTGCAGCAAAGGCGCGGCGGCGGCGAGCTGCGCCTGCGTCGGCGGTGCGCCGGCCAGGGTCAGCCGATAGCGCACGCCGTGCTCGATGCGCCGCACGCCGGCCAGGCTGCACACGGCGGCGATGTCGGTGGCCTTGCTGGACCAGGGCGTCTGCGTGCCGGGGCGTGGCAGGGCCAGCACTTCGCCGGGCGCCAGCGCGAGCGGCGCGGGCGTGCCCTGCACCAGCGCGGCCAGGGGCGCCGGATCGGTGCCCGGCATCACTTGGGCCAGGTAAACGGCCTCGGCCTGCAGGTCGCGCAGGTCCGGCAGCACCGCCTGCAGGTTTTGCACCAGCCGGGCCAGACGAAATTCGCTCAGCGCCGGCCCACCGACCAGGAACAGCGGCTCGGCCACCGGCTCAGCCCTGCGCCTGCAGGTCGACGCCCAGACGCCGGGCAACTTCCTCGTAAGCTTCCACCACGCCGCCCAGGTCGCGCCGGAAGCGGTCCTTGTCGAGGCGCTCGCCGCTGCCGGCGTCCCACAGGCGGCAGCCGTCGGGGGTGAATTCGTCCCCCAGCAGCAGCTCGCCCCGATAGCGGCCGAATTCGAGCTTGTAGTCGACCAGGGTGATGCCGGCGTCGGCGAACAGGGGCTTGAGCACGCCGTTGACGGCCATGCTCAGCTCACGCATGCGCCTGAGTTCCGCGGCGCTGGCCCAGCCGAAGGCCAGCACGTGATCGTCGTTGACCATCGGGTCGTGCAGGGCATCGTTTTTCAGGAACAGCTCGAACAGCGGCGGGTCCAGTTCCAGACCCTCGGTCACGCCCAGGCGCCGCACCAGACTTCCGGCGGCCACGTTACGCACCACGCATTCCACCGGCACCATGTCCAGGCGCCGCACCAGACTCTCCTGCGGGCCGACGATGCGCACGAAATGCGTGGGCACGCCGGCCTGCGCCAGGCGTGTCATCACGAAGGCATTGATGTGGTTGTTGACCATGCCCTTGCGCGCCAGGGCGGCCTTTTTCTCGCCGTCGAAGGCCGAGGTGTCGTCGCGGTAGTGCATCAGCAGCAGATCCGCGTCGTCGGTGGCATAGACGGTCTTGGCCTTGCCTCGGTACAGCTCGGCGCCGTGCGGGTAGCTCATGGTCGGATTCCGGGTTGATGGTCCAAAAACGGTTCAGGCCAGCTCGCACCAGTCGATGCCCAGGTCCTGGTCGGCGACGGCGATCCAGTCCGCGCCGCAGCCCAGCGCACCGGCCATGGCGGCCTGGGCCAGTTCCGGGCGGTTATTTTGCTCGCTCAGATGCGCCGCCACGAAGTGCTGCAGGCGCCGACAATCCAGGCCGCCGATGAAGGCCGCCGCCGCATCGTTGCTCAGATGCCCAAGATCGCCATCCACACGCCGTTTCAGCGATGGCGGATACGGGCCACCGAGCAGCAGATCGCGGTCGTGATTGCACTCGAACAGCAGCCCCTCGCAGCCACCCAGCAGCGCCGCCATGTGAGCGGTGGTATGGCCAAGGTCGGTGACCGCCGCAAAACGCCGCGCACCGTCCGACAGCAGGTACTGGCAGCTCTCGCGCCCGTCGTGGGGCACCGGAAACGGCGTGATGGACAAGTCGCCGATTTCCCAGGGCGCGTGGCAGTTGATCGTGCGCACCTGCGGCAGCTCGCCGACCTGCGGCGCCAGCGCGGCCAGCGTGCCGGGCGTGGCCCACACCGGCATGCCGCCGGCGCGCGCCACCGGTCCGACGCCAGCCACGTGATCGCCGTGTTCGTGCGTGAGCAGGATGGCGGTCAGGTCGGACAGCTCCAGGCCCAGTCGCCCGAGACGGCGGCGCGTGTCGGCCAGGCCAAAGCCGCAGTCGATCAGCAGCGTGGTGCTGCCGGCCTGCACCAGGGTGGCGTTGCCGCGACTGCCGCTGCCCAGCGAGGCGAAGCGCATGCCGCGGTGGTCAGTCCAGGTTCTGCTGAATCTTGCGCAGGATGTCCTCGGCGACCGGCGCCGTGACCAGCTTTTCCTTCTCGTCGAACACCAGCACGTTGGTCTGCTCGCCGGCGGACTGCAGCAGCACCAGGAAACGCTCTTTCTGCGTGCTCTCGTCGTCCCCCCAGAACATCAGCGTGCGGGCGATGCGGCCGCGCGGCTTGCGGTGCTTGTAGTCGACGAAATACAGGCCGCGCGAGCGGTCGCGGTCGTCCACCTTCATTTCGGCGGCTTCGAGCGCCTTGCCGACGCTGCGCCAGGCGCGGGCGAAATCCTCCGGCACCACCAGCCGCGGCGCGCCCTCGCTGCCCTTCTCGATACGCGGTCCGGCCGGATCGGCCTTCGCGCCATCGCCGGCCAGCTGTTCCGGCGGCGGCGAAGCGCCGGACGCCGACGCATCCGCATCGCCGCCCCCCCGGCCGCGCTGCCATCGTCGATGCCCGGCACGACCAGGGCCGAGGAGCTGGCCGCGCCGGTCAGATCCGGCGGCACTTCCAGCGGCGGCAACGTTTCAGCCTGCTTGTATTGCTGTTCCTGCGGATCGTGGCCGAGCAGCCCCGACAGTGCACCGCAGCCACCCAGCAGCGGCAGGGTCATGGCCAGAACCAGGGCACGCGGCCGGAGCACGAAAAACTGCATGATGCCTCGCAGGATCACAGTAGGGACGCCTGGCGCAAAGCCGCGCGCACGGTGTCGTGACAGGCCGCAGACAAGGGTGTCAGCGGCAGACGAATGCCAGGCTCGATCAGCTCCAGCTCGGCCAGCGCCCATTTCACCGGAATCGGGTTGGCCTCGACGAACAGATCGCGATGCAGCGCCTGCAGCGGCGCGTCGAGCGCCAGCGCCAGTTCGCGATTCCCGGCCAGCGCCGCCTCGCTCATTGCCACCATGGCCCTGGGCGCCACATTGGCAGTGACCGAAATCACGCCCCGATAGCCGCGCAGCATGAGCTCGGCGGCGATGGCGTCCTCGCCGCTGAACAGCCAAAAATCGGCCGGGCACCGCGCCAGCAGCTCGGCGCCGCGCTCCAAACTACCGGTGGCATCCTTCAGGCCGACGATGTTCGGGATCTCGGCCAGGCGCAGCACAGTGTCGGTCTGCAGATCACAGGCCGTGCGTCCGGGCACGTTGTACAGAATCTGCGGGATCGGCGCCGCCTCGGCGACGGCGCGAAAGTGCCGGTACAGGCCTTCCTGGCTGGGCTTGTTGTAGTACGGCGTCACCAGCAGGCAGGCATCGACACCGGCGTCCGATGCGGCCCGCGTCAGCTCGATGGCCTCGGCGGTGGAGTTGGCACCGGTGCCGCCGATGACCGGAATGCGGCCATCGACACGGCGCACCACTTCGGCGATCACGCCGATGTGCTCGTCCATGTCGAGGGTGGGTGACTCGCCGGTGGTACCGACCGCCACGATGCCGTGCGTGCCGGATGCGAGGTGGAATTCGACCAGCCTTGCCAGGGCCGCGTAATCTATCGCCCCGGACGCAGTCATCGGGGTGACCAGGGCGACAACGCTGCCGTGGATCATGCAAAAGTCCGGCTGGAAAAGGCCGGTATGGTACTGACCCGGTCCACTGACTGACAAGCCAAGCCCCGGCCCGCCGCACGCAACCTGCCCGGAATCGAACCATGCCAGAACCGATCATCGGCGCCCCGGCGCCCGACTTCAGCCTGCCGGCCACCGGCAACCGGACCATCAGCCTGGCCGACCTGCGCGGCCAGGCCGTGGTGCTCTACTTCTATCCCAAGGACAGCACGCCCGGCTGCACCCAGGAGGGGCAAGACTTTCAGCAGCTGTCCGACGAATTTGCGGCGCTGGGGGCGGTCATCCTGGGCGTCAGCCGCGACAGCGTGGCCAGCCACGAGAAGTTTCGCGCCCGGCAGGGATTCAGCTTCGACCTGCTGTCGGATGCGCAGGAAACCGCCTGCCACGCCTACGATGTCATCCGCGAGAAGAACATGTACGGCAAGACCGTGCTGGGCATCGAGCGCAGCACCTTCCTGATCGATGCCGACGGCGTGCTGCGCGAGGCCTGGCGCAAGGTGAAGGTCAAGGACCATGCCGCCGCCGTGCTGGAACGCCTGAAGGCGCTTTAGTCGGCATCCGCATCCAGCCAGGCCCGCACCTGCTCGCGAATCGCCGGCGCGCCCTCCCCGCTCAGGTTCGACAGCGGCAGCGGCGGCAACACCGCCTCGAACACCGACAGCTCTTTGTGCAAGGCGCGCAACGCAGTTTGCAGCGCGCCGCGGCCGAGCTTGTCCGATTTGGTCACCGCCGGCTGCACCGGCAAGCCAAACTCGGCCGCGGCCAGAATCAGCTGCCGATCGCCCACCTGCAGCGGGCGGCGTACATCCATGAACAGCAGCAGCCCGCGCAGGCTGCGCCGGCTCGCGAAGTAGGCCGGGATCACCTCGCCCCAGTCGCGCCGCCGGGCCGCCGAGGTGGCGGCATAACCGTAGCCGGGCAAGTCCACCAGACGACGGTAATCGTCCAGTTGAAAGAACAGCAGCTCCTGCGTGCGCCCCGGCGTCTTGCTGACCCGCGCCAGCGCGCGCTGGCCGGTCAGGGTGTTCAGACCACTCGACTTACCGGCGTTGGAGCGACCGGCAAAGGCCACCTCCGCGCCCTCGTCCGGGGGCAGATGGTCGAGCGCCGTGGCGGCGCGCCAGAAGCGCGCCCCTTGCAGGGGATTGGGAACCGGATCGGTCATCGGAAAGGTACAGCAGGTGACGTTGAAGGGACGGGCCCTGGCAGAACCGGCCGTGGCCGACCCGATCCGGCAGGACCGGCCAGTGAGTGCTGCTAGAATACCGCGCCGTTTGCGCTGCCCCGAATGCAGCGCAGCGAACCCAACCCCAATACCCAACCAATACTCAACCGGGAGTCTGCGGATGCGAGGCTGCAAGTGGATCGTGGTGGCTGCCGCCCTGACAGTGGCGGGCGGCGTACAGGCAGCGGGCGATGCCACTGCTGGCCAGCAAAAATCAGCCCCCTGCCAGGCCTGCCACAGCACCGACGGCAACAGCCCGGTCGGCATGTACCCGAACATCGCTGGCCAGCACGCCGGTTACATGACCACGCAGTTGAAAGCGCTGCGTGATGGCCAGCGCAAGGATCCGGTCATGTCGCCGATGGCGGCCAATCTGAGCGACCAGGACATCGAAGACCTGGCCGCCTTCTATGCCAGCCAGACCATCAAACTGGGCAGCGTTCCGGAAGACGTCGTTGCCGCTGGCGCCCAAGTGTACCGGGCCGGCAACGCCAAGACCGGCGTGCCCGCCTGCATGGCCTGTCACGGTCCGGACGGCACGGGCAATGATCCGGCCGGCTGGCCGGCACTCGGCGGTCAGCACCCGGAGTACATCACCAAGCAGCTTGGCCTGTACGCCAGCGGCGAGCGCAGCACCGACATCAACAACATCATGCGCGACATCGCCGCACGCATGAGCAAGGCGGAAATCGACGCCGTGTCGCAATACGTCTCCGGCCTGCACTGAAGCCACGCTCCAGGAGGACGCCCATGCGCCTGCCGCTGCTCACCGGCCTGTTTGCCCTGCTGCTGACCACGCTCGCCGCCCAGGCCGAACCCTGGGTGGAACTGGCCCAGCCGCAGCCCACGCGCGACCCGGCCAAGGTCGAGGTGATCGAGTTCTTCTGGTACGGCTGCCCGCATTGCTACGACGCCGAACCGCATGTCGCCGCCTGGCGCAAGAAACAACCGGCAGCTGTCGAATTCATCCGCGTGCCGGCCATCTTCAACCAGCGCTGGGCGGTGCTCGGTCGCGCCTACTACGCCATGCAGCAACTGAAGCTCGGCGAGGACGTGCACAAGGCGCTGTTCGAGGCCATCCATCGCGACCGCAAGAACCTGAACGACGAGGCCAGCCTGACCGAGTTCTTCGCTGGCCAGGGCGTGCCGCGCGAGAAATTCAGGGAAGCCTTCAACTCCTTCGACGTGGACGGCAAGCTCGGCCGCGCCAATCAGATGACCCGTGCCTACGGCCTGGAAGGCGTGCCGACCTTCATCGTCAACGGCAAGTACCGCATCGACGGCACCAGTGCCGGCAGCGAAGCGGGCATGTTCACGGCCCTCGACCAGCTGGTGGCGAAGGAACTGAAGGCCGCCAAATAAGGCCGACCAAAAAAAGCGGCAGCTACCCTGCGCCTGGGTAGCTGCCGCTGGATTACCCCTCCCCTTCTTTGTCTAGTTCTTGAACGGGTCCACCACCGGCTTGATCTCCTCCAGCCGGTGCATGCGTTCCATGGCCTTCGGGATCTCGGCCAGGCTGTAGGTTTCGCCAAACAGCCGCTCGAACGGGAAGTTGTCCTTTTGGGCAGCCAGGAAGGCCAGTGCCTCGCGGTAGTACTCGATGCCGGCCGAGCGGATACCGTGCACGCTGATCTGCTTCATCACGAAGGCCATGCCGGGAATCTGCGCCGGCTGCGGGTCACCGGCGCCGATCACGACGATGCGCCCGCCCATGCGGGTGATGCCGATGGCTTCTTCGAGTGCGTGGTGCGAGCCTGAGCATTCGAACACCAGATCCGCGCCGCGGCCGTCAGTGAAGCTGCGCACCAGCTCCGCGCGCTGCTTGGCGTCGGTCTTCTCGATGTTGCACACGGCGTCGGCGCCGAACGCCGTGGCCACGTCCAGCCGCCCGTCCGGGGCGCCGAAGCAGATCACCCGCCGGGCACCGAAGGCGCGCGCTGCCGCCACGCCGTACAGACCCACCGGCCCGCTGCCCTGAACCAACACCGTCTCGGCCGGCCGGATGCCGCCGGCGCGCGCCGTGGCGTGCATGATGGTGCGCAGCGCGCAGCTGGCGGACGAAGCCCAGTGGCTGGGCACCTCGTCCGGCACCTTGACCACGTGGCAGGCCGGCAGGATGTAGGCGTACTGCGCGAAGCCGCCCAGCAGATGCGGCGGCTTGCTGCAGTCGGCATAGCCATAGGGCGTGAAATTGGTGCACAGCGTCGGCTGGTGGGCCACCACGCAGTAGTAGCACTTGCCGCAATAGGCATAGGCCCAGATCACCCGGTCGCCCTTGGCCAGCGGCGCGCCGGCCACGTCGGTATCCCGACCGGCACCGAGTTTTTCGATCACGCCGACCATCTCGTGACCGAGGATGGCGGGCGTTTTCGACACCGGCTGCAGCAGCCCCATGTGCACGTGATGGTCGGTGCCACAGATCGTCGCGCGGTCGATCCTGACCACGATCGCGCCGGGCTCAGGCTCCGGCACGTCGAACTGACGGACTTCGAGCGGTTCCTTGTAGGCGGCAAGCACCAGGGCACTGGCTTTCATATCAGGCGAATCTCCACGTTTTTGCGCCCCTCGGCGCCGAAGTAATGCACGGCTTTCAGCTGCGTGAACGACACCAGCTCTTCGAGGGTTTCTTCCTGGCCCAGGCCGGAGTCCTTCTGGCCGGCAAAGCCGAAACCCGGGAAGTGCTTGGACGAGCCATTGATCCAGACGGTGCCCGCCTCGACCCGCCGCGCGAACTCCATCGCCGTGTCCAGGCTCGACGTCCACACGCTGGCGGTGAGGCCGTATTCCACGGCGTTGATGTCGGCCAGCATCTGCTGCTCGTCGTCCCAGGGGATCAGCGCCAGCACCGGGCCGAACACTTCCTCCCGAAACAGCGTGTGCTCGCGGGTGACGTCAAAGAACACCGTCGGCGGCACATAGAAGCCCTTGTCGAACGGCGGCGTGGTCAGGCGCGCACCACCGGTCAGCAGCGGCAGGCCCTCGCGCTTTGAAAGCTCGATGTAACGCAGGGTCTTGTCGAACTGCTGCTGCGTCGACAGGCCCGCCATCAGCGTATCCGGGTCCTGCGGATCACCGATGCGGATGGCCTCGCAGGCAGCCTTGATGGCCGCCTTGGCCTGCTCGTAGAGCGAGCGATGGATGAAGATGCGGCTGGTCGAGCCGCAGCTCTGGCCCGCCGTCTGATAGAAGTTCATGCCATGCACGGCCGACGTGAAGGCCTTCTCGGCATCCGCGTCCGGGTAGATGACCATCGGATTCTTGCCGCCCAGCTCGAAGGTGAAATCCTTCAGGTGCCCTGATTCGGCGGCGATGCGGTAGAAGGCCAGCGCCGCCGCCTTGCCGCCGGTCAGCGTGATGCGCTTGATGTCCTTGTGACCGACGATGGCTTCGCCCACCGGGACGCCTCCCGTGAGAATCTGGATCAGGCCCGGCGGGATGTGCGGGGCCAGAATCTCGGCGATGCGCAGCGTCGACAGACTCGTGTGCTCGGAGGGCTTGATGATCAGCGAGTTGCCCATCAATAGCGGCGCCGCGATGCGCATGATGCTGAACATCAGCGGGTGGTTGAAGGCGCAGAACCGCGCCACCACGCCGAACGGCTGCGGCAGGGTGAAATGGATGTTGTCGCCGGTGAAGCGGTCCCCGGAGCGGCCAAAAACCTGCGGCGCCAGGCCCATCTGGTGGCGCAGCATACCGACCGAGGCCCGGATGTCGGCACGCATGACGTGGATGGGACTGCCGGTATCGAGCACGTCCAGCTGCGCCAGCTCCTCGCCGTGCTGTTCCAGCACCGCCGCCAGCTTGCCGACCAGACCCACCCGCTGGAACAGCGGCACCTTGGCCCATTCGCGCTGGGCGGCCAGCGCCCCGCGCACGGCTTCATCGACCAGCCCGGCGCATTCCGGCACCGAACCGATGGTCTCGCCCGTCGCCGGATTGATGGCTGTAAAACGCTCACTGACCGCCGGAAACGTGTTGTTCACCAGCGGCGCGAAGTCGTAACTCACGCGGTGTTCTCCTCGACACGAGCGGCCATGCGCAGGACCGGACCAGGCCCGCTCGCAGCTCGGTAAACGAAGCTGCGGCTGTTTTCACCCGACCGGCCCTGGCAGGACCGCAAAAACCTTATTTCGTTGTAGGCCGCCGCTTCAGGCCGCGGCGCGGCTGAAACCCATCTGCTTGCGGTACCACTCCCACCAGACGATGTTGGCGATCTCGTCGTTCTGGCCGGACTTGTATGGATCGGCGTCCTTGCGCACGCCCTTCATGAAGTAGGCATTGGGTGTGCCGGCCTTGAGCGCATTCTGGATGCGGTGGAACACGGCCGCGTCCTCCAGGCTGACCAAGCCCGATGGGCCGAGCATGTTGGACGACTGGCGCAGCCGATGGCGGATCATTTCCTCGTCGTCATCCTCGTGGCAGAAGTAGGCCCAGTGGACCTCGGTCTTGAGCGGCCCACGCGGAATGCCAAAGCGGAAATTGAACATGTCCAGATGCTTGCTGCCGAACGATACCAGTGACGGGCAGACCACGTACGAACCCTGGCTCGGGTCCACGCCCTTGAACTCGACCAGGCTCGGGTCCTTCAGGAAATCGGCGTTTCGCACCGCCGCCAGCTGCGACACCAGCGCGATATTGCCGTTCTCGGAAATCGTGCATTCGCCCTTGCCGCCCTGCCAGTTGAGCATCTTGAAGGCGGCGTGCAACAGCGGCGGGTGATAGCCGTCCTGATCGCGGTAAGTCTTCCAGTTGGCGTTGTACATGACCTTCTGGTAGCCGAGCAGCTTGAGCCTGCCGTCACCACCCAGCGAGGCGGCCAGCGGCGCCGCGATCTCGCCAAGCTGCTCCGAAAGCGGCGCCGCGTGGTCATCCAGGGTGGCGAACACCAGGCCGGCGAACACCTCGTAGCGAATCTTGCGCAGCCCGAAGTCGGCCTTGCAGAAGTCTTCCGGAAAATCGTTCTCGCCCGGCACGCCGCGCAGGTTGCCGCCGTTGTCGAACAGCCAGCGGTGATACGGGCACTGGAACTCGCCGGCGTTGCCGCGCACCTCGGGCACCAGCATGGTGCCGCGATGCGAGCAGGCGTTGTGGAACACGCCGACGGCACCGCCTTCCAGACGCGTGATCAGGATCGGCACCTCGCCGATATAGAAGGTCTTGTAGTCGCCGGCGTTCGGGATCTCGCCCACGTGCGCCACCGGATGCCAGTGCGGCCCGTAGAACAGCCGTTCCATTTCCAGCTGATAGATCTCCGCGCTCTCGTAGAGCGCCTTGGGGATGGCATTGGTCTTGGCCGGGAAGGTGACCAGATCCTGGATGAACTGGGTGTTGGCATTCATGGCGTCGGGGCTCCTGAGATGATGTGGGTCAAGCAGCGGTCGGCAGCTTGACGCCCTGCGCGTCGAGCTCGGCGGCCAGGTCCATCACGCCTTCGTAGAAGATGCGCGAGGCTTCCAGCGCCGTATCCAGACCGGCCAGTACGTCGGCGGCCAGTTCCGGCGTGGTCACGTGACGCTTGATCGGCGCCCACACGACCTTGCCGGCGTGTTCCATGTCCGCCTTCTCGTGGTAGCGGAAGAAGAACAGCTGTTCGTCGGTCAGGCCCAGGTCCTTCTGCCACTTGTCGGCGCTGATGTTGGTCTCGCGGTCGATGGCGGTCAGCACGAATTCTTCCAGCGAGGTCGACAGCCAGCCGATGATCCAGTGCCGGTTGCGGCACAGGTTCTCGGTCACCTGGTGCCAGATGTCGGTCTTGGCGTTGGGCACGGCGTCGTGCAGCTGCTTGTCGGTCAGGCCGAGCGTACGGGCCATCTCGAACAGGATCTTGGTGTGCGGCGCCTTCAGGTTCTCGTCATAGACCAGTTCTTCGAGCATCTGGCCGATGGTCTTGCGCACCACCGCCTGGTCCGGGCAGCGGCTCATCCAGGCCGGGCGGTAGCTGGCACTGAACTGGCGGTTGCGGATGGAGTGCTGGATCATCCAGGCCTGCGCCATGCCGACCGTCATCTTGCCGGTCAGCCACGGCCAGGTGTTGGCCGACTCCACGCAGCGGGCGGCAATGCGGTCGACGATGTCCTGCTGGTTCATTGTGTTTCTCCTGCGCGTGTTGGGGTGCGTGGACGGCGCATGGCAACCGGTGGTCGAATAGCCGCCCACGGAACGTTCAGTCAGCCATGCGCGCATGGTCGCGCCGCGTTCACCCGCAAGTCAAGAAAACCCCAAGCCGGCGCCGTGCGCGCCGCCAATCCAAGGAGTGGTCCGGCATGAAATTCGGTCTGTTTTACGAGATGCAGGGCGCCGCCGATCGCAGCGACGCCGAGCTCTACCAGGAGCACCTGGACCAGTTCTGCCTGGCCGACGAACTGGGCTACGACTGCCTGTGGCTGGCCGAACTGCACTTCCAGCGCGCCTATTCGATTCTGCCGGCACCGCTGCTGCTGGCCGCCGCCGCCAGCCAGGTCACCAAACGCATTCGTCTGGGCATGGGCATTTCCGTGCTGCCGATCAACCAGCCGCTGCGCCTGGCCGAAGAGCTCGCCACGCTGGACATCCTGTCCGGCGGCCGCGTCGACTGGGGCATCGGCCGCGGCCACCCGATGACCGGCATCTACGACCATTTCAACATCGACATCGACCAGTCCAAGGCACTGTTCCGGGAGCACCTGGACATCATCCGCCTGGCCTGGACCGAGGAGGAATTCAGCTTCAACGGCAAGTTCAACAGCATCGACCGGGTGCGCGTGGTGCCCAAGCCGGTGCAAAAGCCGACCCTGCCGACTTTCGTGTCGGCCTTCAGCCCGGACACCTTCGATCTTGCCGGCGAGTACGGCTTCAACCTGTTCCTGCCGGCGCAGGTGCTGCCGCTGGAGCAGCTCAAGCAGGCCGTGGGCGGCTACAAGGCGGCTCTGGCCAAGTACCAGCGAGACGCCTCGAAGTTCCGCCTGCCGGTGCTGCTGCCGGTGTACATCGACAGCGACGGCGACCGCGCCCGGCGTGACGTGGAAAAAGCCATGATGAGCTACTACGACATCATCGGCGTGATGATGGGCGAGATGATGGGCCGCCTGCAGGAAAAGCATGCCCAGTTCCCGGACAGCTACAAGGGCTATCTGCAGCTGGGCGAGCTGACCAAGGACCTGAACTACGACTTCGTTTGCCGCGAGCTGGCCATCTTCGGCAGTCCCGAGGAAGCCATCGAGCGCATCACCCGCCTGCGCGACGAGGTCGGCCTGCAGGACATCATCCTGTGGACCAACGTCGGCGCCATGCCGCACGACAAGGTCAGCAATTCCATGCGCCTGTTTGCCGACAAGGTGATGCCGCACTTCACTTGAGGACGTGACGCGGGGCGGCGCATTCCAGCCGGCACGCCCCCGGCAGACCAAAGGCAAGGTTGCCACGTCGCGCGGTGCGCTCCTCGCAACGACGGGGTGAGGGCGTTTGTATGTCGACGGTCAGGGCGCGCTGTCCACGCTGCGCCGCCGCCGCATCTCACCAACACCCCGTCGTCCTGAGGAGCGCAGCGACGTGAGGACCTTGCCTTTCCAGCCAGCCGATACGCCCCGACAGACCAAAGGCAAGGTTGCCACGTCGCGCTGTGTGTGCCCCGCGCCGGCTTCTCAAAGACCCATGCAGTTGGCGTAATAGGTCACCGTGCCCGGCCAGTCGGAGAAAATGCCCAGCACGCCTACGCGCTTGGCCAGCACGTCGAGCGCCTTGTACATGTCGCTGTCCTTGGCGATCGCCCGGCCCTCGGGATCGAAGGCGTAGTAGAAGCCCGCTTTCGACGCGCCCTGGCGCAGGTCCGAGCGCTCGAAAGTCCAGGTGATGATGTCGAAACCGAGGCGCTTGAGCTCGTTCGCCAGCGCCGATGGCACGATGCGGCCTTCGGCATCCACCGCCAGCAGGGCCGGCATCGGCGGGGCGATGATCTTCACGCCCTGGGCCTTGAGCGACTCAAGCGTCGCCAGCGGCAGCGGCGGCAGCGTGTCCTTCGCGGCCGGATCGTAGTCCACCAGGTAGACCGCCTGGCGGCCATAGGCCGGCGCGTTGTGAATCCAGTACAGCACGTCGGCCAGGTCGAACGACTGCGGCCAGGCGTCACGCGGGCGGACACCCGCCGCCTGCAGGTGGTCGATCAACGCCTGCGCGTACTGCGCCTGGCCGCCGAATACCGCCGCAATGCGCGCCGGATCGCCGCCCTTGAGTTCCGGCGTGTGCTTGACGCCAAGCCGCTGGTTCAGCGCGATGCTCTCGTCCAGCGTCATCAGCGTGCCGCGCCCGGTGTACAGGTCCGTGCGCCAGTCGGCAGTACCGCCCAGGTAGCCCTGCGCATCCGTCGCCGCCGGGTTGCTGGCGTCCATCTTGCCGGTGAGCGTCCGGAACTCGGCCAGCGTGATGTCGCTGGTGCAGCACTTCGGCGACGATCCGGGCCCGCTGTACGGCACCGAGCACTTGCTGTTCAGATCGGTGGCAACGATGTTGGTCGTCGTGTGCAGGTCGCATTCCGCGTGGCGGCACACCAGCGCGCCATCGCTGGTGAACGTCACATCGCATTCGACGATGCCGGCGCCCATCCGGGCCGCCGCCTCGTACGATTCCTTGGTGTGTTCCGGAATCTGCAGCCCCGCACCGCGATGGCCGATCGAAAAATCCGAACGCCGGAACGGCCCGTCCGCACAGCGCTTCAATTTCGACTTCAGGGCGCCCTCGTCCATGCCCGCGACCAGATAAAACGGTCGCGGCCCCACCTGAACGTTGGCACGCAGGTCCGGCTTGCCGAACGCCGACAGCGGGCCCTGAAGGTCGTCAGCCGGCCCGGCGGCGTGCAGCACGGCACTGAACAGGCAGCCGGCCGCAAACAGCGCGCCCGTGAATCGAGAAAATAGTGTCTTTTGCATCGTTGCTCCCCGAAGGCGTGCCCGAAGGCGTGATTGGTGGGTGGACGCCCAAGGCATCCGAAGCCAACTATCGGGGCCGCACTTTTCGAAACCGTGACCCTGGTGTGACCGGCCGGTGGCAGTTCCGTTGCGGATCGATGACATCCGGACCGTCCCGGCGTTCGACCATCAATGACGCGGCACAGCCCGATCTCGGCTGCCGACCGGGTGCTATCGTTGCCCGCAGGCGCATCCGCACCCCGATCGATGACGAGGAGACAAACCAATGAACGCACCAACCAAAAGCCAACCGCCGGCCATGCAGGCCATGCTGGACGAAATGCTGCGCATCGCCGGCGACGACGCGCACCGGCCCGGGGTAATGGAGCAACTGGCCGCCGTGATGAAAAAAGCCGTCGCCGATCCCCAGCTGCTGGCCGCCCTGGGCGCCGCGACCGGCGAGAATCCCGACCTCTACGGCAGCATGACGGATCCGGGGCTGGGCATCATGGGCGTGCACTCGTCCAAGATCGGCTACCGCGAGCCGCACGACCACGGTGCCTGCTGGGCCATCAACGTGCAGGTGGCCGGCAAGCTGCGCCTGGTGCACTGGACGCAGGACGGCGTGGACCCGGCCACCGGCAAGGTGCGCCTGCGCAAGATCGACGAGATCGTCATGGGGCCGGGTGATGTGGACTGCTCGCCGCCCGGCGTGGCCCACGAGCTGTACCCGGAAAGCGACGACTCCATCGAGCTGGCCGTGCGCTGCCATTCCCTGGCCAGCATCATCCAGAACCGCTACGACCGTACCAACGGCGTGCACATCCACTGGTCCTGGGGCCAGAAGAAGGCCGTCGAGACTGGGCAGTTCGAGGTGGTCGGCGAAGCCGGCCTGAACGCCCGGCCGCCCGGCGAGGCCATGACCGCGCGCGTCAAGTAACCTGAACCCGCTCGACGAGAAGGTCGGGCAGGCATTCGCCCGTCGCCGCGGTGTCGCGTCCGACCCCTCCGACGGCGCCACCCGTACGGAGCACCCCATGCAGCGCTTTCCCCTCTACATCGCCGGCCAGTTCCGCGACGCCGCCGGCGGCGAGTGGTTCGAAACGGAAAACCCCTACACGCTGGAACCGTGGGCACAGATCGCCCGCGGCGGGCCGGCGGACGTGGATGCCGCCGTGGCTGCGGCCCGAACTGCATTCGAAAGCGGCTGGGGCCGCAGCAAACCCGCCTACCGCGCCGGCCTGCTGCGCGCCCTGGCCGATCGCCTGGAGCAGGCCGCCGGCGAGCTGGCCCAAATCGAAACCCGCGACAACGGCAAGCTGATTGCCGAAACCGGCGGTCAAGCGCGCTACCTGCCGTCCTGGTACCGCTACTACGCGGGTCTCGCCGAGAACCTGGAAGGCCGCGTCATCCCCATCGACAAGCCCGACGTCACGGTCTACACGCGGCCGGAGCCGCTGGGCGTGATCGCCGCCATCACGCCGTGGAACTCGCCGCTCATGCTGGCGACGTGGAAGCTCGCCCCGGCGCTGGCCGCCGGCAACACGGTGGTGCTCAAGCCGTCCGAGTTCACGTCCGCCTCCTCCATCGCACTGGCGCGCATCTTCGACGAAGTCGGCTTCCCGCCCGGCGTGCTGAACGTGGTGACCGGCTTTGGAGCCGAAGTCGGCGTGCCGCTGGTGGCGCATCCGAAGGTCGCCAAGGTCGCCTTCACCGGCGGCGAGTCCGGCGGGCGCGGCGTGTACAAGGCCGCCGCCGAGCGCCTCATCCCCGCCACGCTGGAACTGGGCGGCAAGTCGCCCAACATCGTGTTTGCGGACGCCGACCTCGACCAGGCGGTCAAGGGCGTCATCGCCGGCATCTTCGCCGCCACCGGGCAGACCTGTCTCGCCGGCTCGCGCGTGCTGGTCGAGGACAGCATCCACGACGCTTTCGTCGAGCGCCTGGTCGCCTTCGCCGGGCGCGCCAAACTGGGCGACCCGGCCGATCTGGCCACGCAGGTCGGCCCCGTCACCACCCGCCCGCAGTACGAAAAAATCCTCTCCTACATCGAAATCGCCAGGGCCGAAGGCGCCCGCTGCGTACTCGGCGGCGGCCCGGCCCCGCACCCGGCCGGCGGCAAGGGCCTGTTCGTGCAGCCGACCATCTTTGCGGACGTGACCAACGACATGCGCATCGCTCGCGAGGAAGTCTTCGGCCCGGTCATGTCCGTGCTGCGCTTTGGCGACCAGGACGAGGCCATCCGCATCGCCAACGACTCCGACTACGGCCTGGCCGCCGGCGTGTGGACGCAGAACCTGCGCCGCGCGCTTGAAATGTCCGACGCGCTCGCCGCCGGCACCGTGTGGGTCAATACCTACCGGGCCGTGTCGTACCTGGCGCCTTTCGGTGGCTACAAGGCCAGCGGCATCGGGCGAGAGAACGGCGCCGAGGCCCTGGCTGCCTACATGTTCCATCCCGGATCATCATATAGTTCCGTCTCGGTCCCCGCTGCTGCTGGCGCGCGAGGTGTTCCGGGAGCTGGCAGGGGACGGGAAAGCGGTTGATCGGGAGGTGTCCGCATGCTGATTGCACTGCACAAACAAGCCCGCACCACGCCCCACGTGCGGGCGCAGATCGCGGCCAGTGATGAGCCGGTGGCGGTGCTGGCCCGCCGCTTTGGCGTCACCGAGCCGACGATCTACAAATGGAAGCGGCGCCCGGATGTCTACGACCGGCCGCACACCGCGCACCGCCTGCAAACGACGTTGACCCCCGGCCAGGAGGCGATCGTGGTCTACCTGCGCCGGGCCCTGCTGCTGCCGCTGGACGACCTGCTGGCGGTGACGCGCGAGTTCCTGTGTCCGGACGTGTCCCGCTCCGGGCTGGACCGCTGCCTGCGCCGCCACGGCGTGGGCAACCTGCGCGCCCTGCGCCCGGCGCCGGACAAAGCGGTCAGCAAGACCTTCAAGACCTACGTGCCCGGCTTTGTGCACGTCGACGTGAAGTACCTGCCGCAGATGGCCGACGAGGACCGGCGCCGGTTCCTGTTCGTGGCCATCGATCGGGCCACCCGCTGGGTTTACGTGGCCCTGAAAGCCGACAAGAGCGCGCGCTCGGCGCGCGCCTTCCTCAGTGCCCTGGCCACGGCCTGCCCGGTGCGCATCACGCGCCTGCTCACCGACAACGGCACCGAGTTCACGGACCGGCTGTTCGGGAGCCGGGCGCGGGCCCCGACCGGGACGCATGAGTTCGATCGCCTGTGCCAGGAACTGGGCATCGAGCACCGTCTGACGCCCCCGCGCCACCCGCAGACCAATGGCATGGTCGAGCGCTTCAACGGGCGCATCGCGGACCTGCTGCGCACGCACCACTTCAGGTCCAGCGAGGACCTGGAGCAGACCCTGCACCGCTATGTCACGCTCTACAACCACCACTTGCCGCAGAAGGCACTGAACGCCCAGACTCCGGCTCAAGCGCTTCAGCACTGGTACGCTTCAAAACCGGAGCTGTTTCATCGAAGGCCAAATAATCGGCCGGGACGTGACACCTACACTCAGACCAAGACCGTGTGGCTCAGCACGGCGCGCGAACAGCCGGATCCGTTTGTCATGCGGTGAGCGGCGCGCAGAGCCGAGTTAACGATCGCGCGCCACCTGAAGGGTTTTGTAGCGAGCGGAGCCCTGGCCTGTGGGAGGCCCGCCCTCGGGCCGAATGCCTGAGCGTTGGTAGCCCGTATGCAGCGCAGCGCAATACGGGAAACCGGCTGCCTCATCACCCCGGATTCCGCTGCGCTCCATCCAGGCTACGCTTGCTCATTATTGGGAGACTCCGACGTTCGCAATTGAGGTTGCGTTTTTTTGCCGGCGTGTTGAATCGTGTTTGTGTGGCCCGTGGGGCAAACGGGCCAAGTCCGTGTATCTGCCAAATCCTAAAACCGCGTGGGCACGCTGTGCTTTGCCCACCCTTGCTCGCTGGAACGATGGGTTGGGCACCGCTTATTCAATGGCCACCGTAACTTTCGCGAGCAGTTTTATCTCCAATTCGCTCGGCAATGGAGTACTTGAGTCAAGCCCCTTGAGTATCTCGTCCTTCAGTGCATTTTTTGTCTTTGAAATACCGTTCAACGTGATGACGTCACCACTAATCGACAGCGCCTGCAATAGCGATTCTCCACACGAAAAGACACTCACTAAGAGCGAACTCGGGTAAACATATTCGATGCCGTTTTTTTCCCAGCGAACGACATTGTCCGTTGGCACGCCCATTTCCTGTAATTCTGCAACCAGTCCGGGTTGATGAACCTTATCAAGAACAACAAATAGTCGGCTACGGAACGGGCTCTTCATCAGGTCGCCAAATGCCTCACGAAGTCCGGCCACTTTCCTCTTAACGTCTCCCCCAGATGGAATTACTGTAATTCGGCGGCCCGGAAACTTTAGTTGAAGGACTCGCTCAATGTATTCATGATCGGTTTTGCCTTCGACTACGACGATCACCGAGGGAAAGAACATTGACTCAAGAGAGTTGCCAAGCAAGTTGAACTGGAGACGGTGGAAGTCAGAGATTGAATTTACCTGAGTCAGGCATATGTTCTTCCCGTTCTTTGAAATGATGAAGTTGTTGGAGATGTCATCTCTGCTAAGAAACAGGTGGGAATGCGTAGCGAGAAACACCCGATTGAGATGAGGAAAACACTTCTTTCGTTCCGCGGTGTCCTGTAGAAACGAGGAAAGCGCTTGCTGTACTTTTGGCCCAAGCCCTAACTCAGGTTCGTCGATCAGGATTGAGCTGTACCTATCATCCATGCAAATACCCAGGATAGTCATCAAGAGACGAGTGCCAGTACTTCCAACACTCAGATTTTGGCCATCCATATCGATGTAGCGATTACTCAACTCATTTTCTTCATCCACCTTTTTTAGCGAGAACGTTGATCCGATGAGCTGACTGCAAAGATCAAACAGCGCTGAGCGCTGTTTGTTACTAAGCCCGACGATTATGCCGTTGAGATCGAGAAAGTTCTGCTCGTAGTTGTATTGCTCTTGATGGAACTGGCTGTTGAACTGGTTTTCAAACTGATCCACCTGATTCGGATCGCGGATGCCCGTGCTGAAGTGATAGACGTGATAGAAGCGATTTGTCCCAACCATATAGGCGACGCGACCAAGAGTTTGCTTCAACCACTTGAGTACAAGGCTTTTGCCGGAATTGTTGGCTCCCGCAAGGACTGTGAGCGCTTTGTCTGCTCGCTGCGCCGAGAAATCCGCCAAACTAGGTTGAAAGACAAGATCGCCTTTAGAGATTGAACTCATGCGGGTTTGCTCCAGAAAATATTGAGGGGCGGTTTCAAGTTTGAAGTGCAACACCTCACCCGGAGTAAGGTGTTGCCATGGAAAAAAAACGTTCGTATACGCAACTGCGGCCTGAGGATCGGGTCGTCATGGCCGGCATGACACGGCTGGGGGCCAGTGTGCGGGCCATGGCCCGCACACTGGAGCGCTCGCCCTCCACGATCAGCCGCGAGTTGGCCCGCAACCACTCGCCCGACGCGGGCTACACCAGTGAAGCCGCCCACGGGCTGCGCACCGCACGGCGGGTCGCCGCCCGGCCACCGCGCAAGCTCAGTGCGCACTCCGTGTCCTGGGGCATCGTGCGCACCTTACTGGACTGGAAATGGTCCCCGCAGCAGATTGCCGCTACCCTCAAACGCGTCTACCCCAACGAGGCGCAACGCCACGTGTCCCACGAAACGATCTACACCGCGATCTACGCCCAGCCGCGTGGCGAACTGCGCCGCCAGCTGATCGCCTGCCTGCGCCACGGTCGCAGCACGCGCCTGCCGCGCACGCGCGGCGCCGATCGGCGCGGCCGGATTCCTGCGATGGTCAGCATTCACGTGCGTCCGCCCGAGGTCAACGACCGGGTGATGCCCGGCCACTGGGAGGGCGACTTCATCAAGGGCGCGGGCAACCAATCTTCGGTGGGCGTCTTGGTCGAGCGCACCAGCCGCTTGGTGCTGTTGGCCAAGATGAGTGATGCTACGGCGGCCTCGGCACTGGCAGGCTTTTCTGCCAAGCTGAATTCGATCGCCGCACCGCTGCGCCAGAGCCTTACCTATGACCAGGGCAAGGAGATGGCCAGACACGCCGAGCTGGCCGCGCAGACGGGCGTGAAGGTCTACTTCTGCGACCCCCACAGCCCGTGGCAGCGCGGCACCTGCGAGAACACCAACGGGCTGCTGCGCCAATACTTGCCCAAGGGCACTGACCTGTCGATCCACACGCAAGCCGAACTCGATGCCATCGCCGACAGCCTCAAGACCCGACCCCGGGCGATTCACGACTGGCAAACGCCGCTGCAGGTCTTCGCGCAGACCCTGGCCAATGCTCATCAACCTTCACCCAGCCTTCATTGAAAACTGTGTTGCACTTCGGATTTGAGAACGCCAGGTGATTGGAATCAGTGTTAGCTGGGTGCGGTGCCCAACGCCGTGCTAACCGGCCAAGGGCCGAGATGGTTTGGTTTGAACGTAACATGTCCCCGACGGACCGGTTGAGCACATAGTTAGACTGCACTTGCGAAAGCGGCAGCTCCGCCAATGAGTGCGCTAGCGATTGTAAGCGCAGCACCAAAATGCACAACATATCTTGCAGTGCGGAAGATCAATACGCTATACCAAATCTGTGCCAGGCATTCGTACGCGAAGTACTGATCCATCGGTTTAAGATTGTTCTTAGGGAAAACGTCATCTTTTGCTGAATTTACAATGGTTGTATGCGCAGCTCTGCTGAAGCGAAATAAGGGGACCAAGTTGTGAAAAAGCGGGAGATCAAAGAAATCATCCTGCACTGTTGGAACGGTGACATCAATCTCGTGAGAGCCTACGTTGAGGGTAATCTTTGGATTGTGCAACTCGACATGCTGAACGTCGCCACCAAACAAGCGTCGAGTCCCGCCGCGAAGAAGAAATGGCCAGCGACGCCACGCTTCCTGCTTCAGTATATCTCGAAATAGAATGTCCACATTGAGAGCGATGCGACTAGCATGATCACCAGTCCAGAGCGAACCGACCGTAGCAATTGCGGAGCCGAACGTGGCTAGGATTGCGGCACTGGAGAGAGAAACCATGAAATCTCGGTGGGCTGCGGGAATGGACAGAAGTGCATAAGCGATCCCAAATGCGGAAATGTAAAGAATCAATACAACAGTGTAATGCAGCGTAAGATAGTGGTTTGTCGGCCGCTTGCGATTTGCAGACATGGCAATAGGATTCTCTGTGCTGTCTAACGTAAGTTATCCGACATTTGTCGGAATAAATGTGTTATCAGACATGTCCGGTAATCTGGGCGTCATGCGCCAACCTTATGATTCATAAAGTTCACCCTATCCGATAAGCTGGACCTGCACATGAACACTTCTCCTGTCGATCCTTCGGCGTCCCGGTTGCCCGGTATGCTCGATCAGTTTCGAGATCGTATCCGGCTGAAGCCCTTCAGCCAGTGTACCGATCGCGCGTGCGCTCCGTGGGTGAAACGATACATCTACGTTCACGGCAAGCGCCACCCGACCACAGCCCGCGTAGGGCGCCATAACCGCAAGGCATGCGCCGTATGATGGCTCCATTCGGTGCAACGGGGCTGCGCCATATTGCACCTACGCACTGTAGGAGCCCGGCTCCGCCGGGCGATCATCGCGCAGCGCAGCTGCGCTCCTGCCAGGTCTTTCCAGGTGGCGGGCGCCGGGAAATCCAAGCCTGCCCTCGTGAACCTTGACCGGTCGTACGGGATACGCGGTGGTGTCACGCCGCAGGCCGACGAACAGACGCACCCCTTATTGCTGCGCAGGGAATGGCTGGCGGCGGATCCGGCGTGCAGCGATTACCATGCTTGCCCGCAATCGGGCGGGGTTCGCCCACAAGGAGAATCGTGAGTCGCTGGACACGCTGGCTGCCCGGACTGCAGACCCTGAGTCGTTACGAAACTGCGTGGCTGCCACACGATGTGATGGCGGGCCTGGTTTTGGCGACGATGCTGGTGCCGGTCGGGATCGCCTACGCGGTGGCCTCGGGCGTGCCGGGAATCTACGGGCTGTACGCCACGATCGTCCCGCTGCTGGTCTACGCGCTGTTCGGTCCAAGCCGCATTCTGGTGCTGGGGCCGGACTCGTCCCTCGCGCCGGTGATTCTGGCGGTCGTGTTGCCGCTGTCGGGCGGCGACCCGCTGCGCGCGGTGGCGCTGGCCAGCATGATGGCGGTGGTGTCCGGACTGGTGTGCATCCTGATCGGGGTGCTGCGCCTGGGTTTCGTCACCGAACTGCTGTCCAAGCCGATCCGCTACGGCTACATGAACGGCATCGCGCTGACGGTGCTGGTCAGCCAGCTACCCAAGCTGTTCGGCTTCTCGATCGACGGCGCCTGGCAGGTGCTCGATGTGGTGCTCATCGGTCAGGCGGTGCTGGACGGCAAAACCGACTGGACCACGTTCGCGGTGGGCGCCGGCACGCTCGGGACGATCCTGCTGCTGAAGCGATTCACGGCGGTTCCGGGGCTCCTGATCGCGGTCGTGGGCGCGACCGTCGCGGTCGGTGTGCTGGGTCTGGACCACGGCGGCGGCGTGAGCGTGCTCGGCCCACTGCCGCCGGGCCTGCCATCCTTGACCCTGCCGTGGATTCGCCTTGCCGACCTGAGTCAGGTTGTGATCGGTGGCTGCGCGGTTGCCATGGTGGCGTTCGCCGACACCAGCGTCCTGTCGCGGGCCTATGCCGCAAAGACCCACTCCAGGGTGGATCCGAACCAGGAGATGATCGGCCTGGGCGCCGCCAACCTGGCCGCCGGACTGTGCCAGGGATTCCCGATCAGCAGCAGTTCCTCGCGTACCCCGGTCGCCGAGGCCGCGGGCGCAAAGACCCAGCTCACCGGCGTAGTGGGCGCCGTGGCCGTCGCGTCGCTGCTGGTGCTGGCGCCGGACCTGCTGCGCCACCTGCCCCACAGCGCACTGGCAGCGGTGGTGATCGCCTCGGCCATCGGCCTGTTCGAATTTCGGGACCTGCGCCGCATCTTTCGCATCCAGCGCTGGGAGTTCTGGCTGTCGATCGCCTGCTTCGTCGGCGTCGCCGTGCTGGGGGTGATTCCGGGCATCGGCTTGGCGATCATCGTCGCGGTGATCGAGTTTCTGTGGGACGGCTGGCGGCCCTATCACGCGGTGTTGGGCCGGGTCGAGGGCATCCGCGGCTACCACGACATCAGGCGCTACCCGGACGCGCGGCTGATCCCCGGCCTGGTGCTGTTCCGCTGGGATGCACCGCTGTTCTTCGCAAACGCCGAGTTGTTCCACCAGCGGGTTCTGGAGGCGATTGCGCAATCGCCAACCCCGGTGCGCCAGATCATCGTGTCCGCCGAGCCGGTCACCAGCGTCGACGTGACGGCCGCGGACATGCTTGCCGAACTCGAACAGGCATTGCGCGAGTCGGGCATCGAACTGCGTTTCGCCGAAATGAAGGACCCGGTCAAGGACAAGCTGAAGCGCTTCGAGCTGTTCGAGCGCTTCGGTGCCGAGAACTTCTACCCCACGCTGGGCGCCGCGGTCGACGCGTATCTGCACGAGCACGCGGTGGACTGGAGACCCTGAACGGGGAGCGACTCAGCCCCCGCTCGATGGCAAGACGGGCCGGACATCCCTGCCCCGCCCGCCGTTTCAGAAGCCATGAGACCGCCTGGGGAAGCGCTGCATGAATCCATTGTTGATTCATGCAGCGCCCGCCATGGGGAGAAAACCTTGCAGGAGCGCAGCTTCGCTGCGCGATTGATCGCCCGGCATAGCCGGGCTCCTACAGTCCGATGATCGCCCGGCACAGCCGGGACCCATTCTTCCTATCGCTGCAAGCCCCAGCGCGCGAAGTTGGCCAGTACCTTGTCCTTCACGGCTTCCGGATAGGTGTTCTTGAAGGCCAGGCGGTGCGGCCGCTGCTCGGCCTTCCACTCGATCGGCCAGGTGCAGTCCAGCAGCACGTTGCCGCCACCGGCGCCCAGTTCGCGCAGCGGATGGCCAGCGATGTACGGCGTCAGCGGGCTGTTGATGTAGCCGGGGTGGATGTGGATGTCGCGCACCGGGTTGCACTTGGTGCACATGGCGTGGAACACCTCGCCCAGGTTCCAGGGATCGATGTCCTCGTCCACCACGATCACGTACGGGAAGTAGCTGGCGTTGCGGTCGGCCCAGCTGATGCTCGAAATCAATTGCGGGATGCCGGCGTGCGGCGTCTTGGTGGACACCACCACCGCGTGACAGCCGCTGAACTCCGGCACCGCCACGTCGATGATCGGCACGCCCTTGGTGCGCAGGGCTTCCTTGACGCTGGCGGCGACTTCCAGCACCCACATGACGGCGTCGTCCACCGGCACGCCAAGGCAGGTGGCCGGCAGGATGGGGTTGTTGCGGTAGGTCAGCGCCGTCAGGCGGAACACCGGCCGGGCGTTGGTGCCGGAAACGACGTAACCGGGGTATTCGCCGAACGGTCCTTCTTCCTTCTCATCGCCGGGGCTGACGGTGCCTTCCAGCACGATTTCGGCGTTCGCCGGCACGTACAGGTCCACCGTCTTGCACTTGACCAGCTTGACCGGCTCGCCGCGGATGCCGCCGACCACGTCCACTTCCGACACGCCGGGCGGCACGCTGGAGGACGCCACGATGTTGTGCATCGGATCGCCGCCAAAGAACATGGCGTATTCCATCACCTTGTCCGCGGCGCGGTATTTCTTGAGGATTTGCCCGCCCTGGTTCAGCGGACCCAGCCACAGGCCGGTGCTTTTCTTGTCGTGCTTCATGCCGCGGTAGGTGCCCCAGTTCACCCAGTCGGTGTCGAAGTCCTTGCACACGCCGATGTTCAGCGTACCGATGTACGGCCCACCGTCCTGCGGATGCAGCTTGGCCACCGGCAACAGGTCCAGATCGACGTCGTCGCCGAGCAGCACGTTCTCCTGGCAGCTGCCGGTCGGCACGATCACCGGCTTGATGCGCTTGCCGTGCAGGGCATCGGCGAACACGTCGGTCAGCACCGAATACGGCGTGTCCGGCGGCAGGCCGAAGGCGACCGCGATGCGTTCCTTGGTGGCGAACGGCCCGCCCAGCAGGCTCGATCCGGGCATGGCGCCTTTCAGATTGGTGAACCACTGCGCCGGGGACTGGCGCTCGTTGGCCAGGCGCATGATGGCGCCGGCCTCGGTCTGCGGGTCGATTTCGTCGGCGATTTTCACCAGGTGGCCGGTGCGCTCCAGCTCGTTGATCCAGGCGCGAAAGTCCATCAGGCCGGTGTGGGTGGGTTGGGTGGTGGTCTGGTCCATGTCTCTCCTCCGGGTGCTTGTAGGGTTCGGTTGGTTGGCATCCTCCATGGATCCAGAGCAGCGCTTCTTGCGTTGCTGGCCGCAAATTAACGGCCGGCCGGGGCCTGACACGTTCAGGCCCGACGTTGGTTCGTTATAGCCCTGCCCACGAGCGCGCACAAGCGGTTTTCGCCCTGCGAAGGCACTTAAACGAATGTTAAATTAGCGACGCGGTAGCGCATCTGGAAAACCGCGTGTGTCGCCGACGCCGGGGCGGCGCCGATCGCCCGCTTACCAACGACAAAACTGGAAGGAGAACCATGAGCACCTATCAGACCGTCCTGCTAGACATCCGGGACAACGCGGCCTACGTCACCTTCAACCGGCCGGAAAAGCGCAACTGCATGAGCCCCACGCTGCATGCGGAAATGTGCAAGGTGCTGGACGAGATCGAAAAGGCCCGCTGCAAGGTGATCGTGCTGACCGGTGCGGGCGACGCGTTTTGCGCCGGCATGGACCTCGAACAGTGCTTCCTCGAGCCCTTCGACAAACCCGAACTGATGGCCGAGATCAACACGAACGCGTTCGGCTGGTTCACGCGCATCAAGAAAATCTCCGCCGTCACCATCGGCAAGGTCAACGGCTGGTGCTTTGGCGGCGGCATGGCCCTGGCCGGTGTGCTGGACATCGTGATCGCCGCCGACGAGTCGACCTGGGGCCTGTCCGAAATCAACTTCGGCATCTTTCCCGGCGGCGGCACCACCTGGGCCTACGCCAACAACATGCCGTCGCGCAAGAAGGCGCTGTACTACGCCCTGACCGGCGAGACCTTCACCGGCAAGCGGGCGCACGACCTGGGCTACGCCACCAAATCCGTGCCGCTGGCGCAGCTGGACGCCGAGACCGACCGCGTGGTCAAGATGCTGACGCGCCTGGGCCGCGTCGTGCTCGGCAAGACCAAGGAGGTCTACGAGAAGGTGCTGGACATGGATTTCGAGGTCGCCATCGACTACGAAATGGCCAAGATGTGGGAACTGTCCCGCGAGACCAACGACGACTGGGTGCGCACGGCGCTGGTCTCGTTCAAGAAGCGCGAGTTCAAGCCCGGCCTGCAATCCTACGAGCTCAAGCGGGACGTCTGAGCGGCTCTGGCCAACGGCGCGGGGCGCGGACGCCCGGGCCTGCGGCGGGTCTCGGCGTCCGGCAACTGTGAATACCGTGTAGGAGCGCAGCTTCGCTGCGCGATATCGCCCGGCACAGCCGGGCTCCTACAGCGCGAGGATCGCCCGGCATAGCCGGGCTCCTACAGTTTTTCGATGGCTTATTGCGGCAGGTGCTGTGGGAAACGCTGGATATGTCAGGTGTTTTCCTGACTCAACAGCGCCTCGGCCCGCCCCGGAAACACCACCATGCTTTCGGGCGTGGTGGCGTGCGGTGGTCCGGGCTGGTGGAAGGCCTCCACGGCCATGGCCGATTCCATGAACGACAGCGCCAGGTACAGCAGCGGCTTTTGCTCGGCCGGCAATTCGGCCAGGGGCCATTGATCCAGATGCGCGGCGATGGCCGGCATTTCGCCTACCAGCGCCTTGTAAAGGCCAAGCAACTCGTCCATTGAGCCCGACAGACGGCGGCGCATGCGTGCGTCTTCGCTGGGCAGCGCAAAGGGCAGCCAGGATTCCAGGTGCGTGAACGGCTTTGGCAACGCGGTCGCGACGCTCATTTCGCCAGCTCCTTGCCGCAGCGGGCGGCGACCGTGTGGTACAGGTGGCGCACGGCGATTTCCTGGTCGGACAGGTTCATCTGCCGGATGGCGCCCGAGCGCAGCGAGCGGTGCGTGGCCTCGTTGGTGGCCAGGTCCTCGCGCGACAGGTCCCGCAGCACGATCTTGCTGTATTCCTGACTGATCATTTCCGAGGCCCGCTGCGGCATCGGGAAGTAATAGGCCAGCTCGTACACCGTCTTGTCGTGCGCCACCGGCCAGAAGGCGTCCACGTAATACCAGCCGGCGCCGACGTTGATGCGCGAGTAGGGAAAGATGATGTTCAGGTCGAAGCCCCAGTCGCGCACCTGCGCCTGCGCGGTACCGGGGAAAGCCTGCGCCGCACCGCCACCCTGCGTGAAGGTGGCGCCGAAACCGAAGGCCAGCTTCTCGGCTGGGCTGAGCTCGTGCGGCGCCAGGTGGACGGACACGGACTGGTTGCCGTTTTCCTGCAGCTTGATGCGCTGCACGGCCAGGTACGGGTCTTCCGGGCTGATGCACTGGCCCACCGACAGCTTGTGCACGAAGGCGCCGTGATAGGACTCCTGAAAGGCGTTCATGGTCACCTTCCAGTTGGCATTGACGGCGTAGCGATAGCGACCGGCCAGCACCATCTGCTCGAACGGAAACGGTTTCAGGTCCTGGTTGAACTCGGCCATGGCCAGCTCCAGCGTCTGCGCCGGACGCTTGGCCAGGTTCACGAAGATGAAGCCACGCCAGGTGTCCAGATGCACCGCCGGCAGGCCGAGCGCGGATTTGTCCAGGTTGTGGAAGCGCTGTTCGTCGGTGACGAAGGCCAGCCGGCCGCGGGTGTCGAAGGTCCAGCCGTGAAAGTTGCACTGGAATCCCTTACAGTGTCCGGCGCCCTCCTCCGCCACCTGGTTGCCGCGGTGCGTGCAGACGTTGTGGAAGGCCCGCAGTTTGCCGTCGTCGCCGCGCACCACCAGGATGGAGGCGCCCTGGGCTTCCAGGTAGCGCACGAAATAGTCGCCGGGCTTGGGCAGATCCTCCTCGCGCAGGATCAGGTTGACCCACATGCCGCGAAAGATGCGCTCGCGCTCCAGCTCGAAGAACGCCGGATCGACCGCCGTGCTGACCGGCACCGGCCCGGTGCCCAGCTGCGGATAACGTGGCGCAAACGGCCGCGGGTTGAGGTTGGCGGGACTGTTCATGGGCAAATCTCCTCCAGGAGACACTGCCGGGGCCGTCTGTCGCAGCCCCTGGCCGGGGCCGGGTGCTCCTGACCACCCGGCATTTTCAGATCATGGCGCCATCAGTTCGCCAGGAAGTCCAGCACCAGGCGGTTGAAGGCCGCGGCGTGCTCGAACTGCACCCAGTGCCCGCAGCGCGAGAACACGTGCAGCTGCGCGTCCTGCAGCAGGTTGATCAGCTTCAGGCCGTGGTCGAGCGGCACGAAGCGGTCATCGCGCCCCCAGGTGACCAGAGTGCGGTGCTTGATCGTCGGCACCCGATGGCTGACATCCCAGGCGGCCAAGGACGCGCGCTGAAAGCTGGTGACGAAGTTCTCCAGATGCCGCAGGTTGCCCTCGATGTTGGCCCAGCGGCCCTTGCGCAGGTCTTCGGTCAACGCGTTCTGGTCGAACACGAACACCTCGAGCATGGCGTTGAAGTTCTCCCAGGTCGGCTGGGCATACAGGCGCATCATCCGCTTGATGCCTTCCTGCGGGTTCGGCTGCACCAGGCTCGGCCCCAGGCCGCCCGGGCCCATGAGGATCAGCTTGTCCAGGCGGTCCGGGTATTCGAGCGCGAAGTTCAGCGCCGTGGCGCCGCCCATGGAGTTGCCGATCAGGTGCACCTTGCCGATTCCCAGGCCGTCAATCAGTCCCTTGACCGCCTGCGCGTTCAGCAGGCCGCGCTGCACGTCCGACACGATCTCGTCGGACTTACCGAAGCCCGGGCAGTCCGGCAGGATCACCCGGTACCCGGCGTCCACGAACGAGCCGATGTTGCGGTTGAAGTTGCTCCAGCCGGTGGCGCCTGGTCCGCCGCCGTGCAGCATGATGACCACGTCGCCCTGGCCGGCATCGTTGTAATGAATCTTGAAACCGCTGAGGTTGCCCTCGGTGACGGTGGCGGATTTGCTGGTGGACGCGTCGGTCAGGTCGGCCATGATCGTTCTCCTCGTTGCGAAAGCTGACAGTGGGCGATGGTCGGGCGGGGCGACGGCCGAGACACCGGCCGTGGCAAGCCGCCATGGACAGGCGGCGCCGCGTGCCGGTCGTTTTCTGCCGGCCCGCCCGGCAAGGATATTAGCGGAACCGGCAAAATGCCGCCCCGGGCTGGCTGGCGCTCGTTCCACCGCCCGGCGGGCCCGGCCTTCAGGCGCCGAAGGCGAAGGCCGACACGGTGGCGCCCAACACCCGGTCCTGAAACACCCGCCGGCCCGGATCGTCGCCGCCGGCCCCGGCGGCCACCATCAACGGCAGCAGGTGTTCCTCGCGCGGATGGCTGCTGCGTGCGGCCGGCGCCCGTTCCCAGTCGGCCAGCAGGCGGCTGCGCGCGGCCGGCTCAGCCGTGCAGGCATCGCCCAGCCAGCTGTCGAAGGCCAGCGAATCGCGCGCCGGGTCCGCGCCGCCCATCAGGCCGCGCATGTTGTGATAGCTCATGCCGCTGCCGACGATCAGCACGCCCTCGTCGCGCAGCGGTTCGAGCAAGGCACCCAGCGCCAGATGCGCGGCGGCGTCCAGGTTCGCGTGCAGGGACAGCTGCACGATCGGGACGTCGGCCTGTGGGTAAATGAGCAAGAACGGCACGAACACGCCGTGATCCAGGCCGCGCTCGGTCTCGGCGCGGGTCGGCACCCCGCCCGCTTGCAGCAACTCGCGCACCCGGGCCGCCAGTGCCGGATCACCCGGCGCCGGGTAGTTCAATTGATAGGTATGCGGCGGAAAACCGTAGTAGTCGAACAGCAGCGGCGGCCGGGCCTGGATGTTGACACTGACCACAGGCTCTTCCCAGTGACCCGAAATCAACAACACCGCCCGCGGCCGCTGGCCGAGCCCGGCGTCAATGCCGCGCAACCAGGCGGCCATGCGCTCCCAGGTGTCCGGCGGGTTCCAGTCCATGAAAAAGCACGGCCCACCGCCGTGCGGGATGTAGAGCGTGGGCAGTCGTGGCACGGGCAGGCTCCGCGTGAGGATTCCGGCCCACGATGATGCCTGCGCCGAGCGCGCCATGCAGCACTGTCGGGGCCGTCAGCCCTCGTGACGCGCCGACTGAATCCATCCCGGATTTTCCGGCGCCCGCCACCTGGAAAGACCGGGTAGGGGCGCAGCTTCGTTGTCCGATCATCGCCCGGCACAGCCGGGCTCCCACAGTTTTCCGATGGCTCCCCCGCTGACGCGCAGGCAGGCCTGCGCTGCGGCTTCAGCGTCTCCCTAGCGAAGTCTCGACGCGGCCTTGGCCAGCGCCGTGATGGCCGGCCAGTCTCCCGCCTGCACCAAGGCCTTGGGCGCCAGCCAGGAGCCGCCCACGCAGGCGACGTTCGGCAGCGCCAGGTACTGCGGCGCGCTGGCGGCGTCGATGCCGCCGGTCGGACAGAAGCTCATGTCCGCAAACGGTCCGTACAGGGCCTTGAGCATGGCCACGCCGCCGGCCACGGCGGCCGGGAACAGCTTGCAGGCGGTGAGCCCGGCGGCGCGGGCGGTCATCACGTCCGACGGCGTCATGGTGCCGGGCAGCAGCGGCAGGCCGGTTTGTCGGGCCGCCTCCAGCAGGCTGGCGGTCAGGCCCGGGCTGACGCCAAACACCGCCCCGGCGGCCTTGGAATCGGCCAGATCCTGCGGCGAGGTGAGCGTGCCGACGCCGACTACGGCATCCGGCACCGCCGCGCACATGGCGCGCACGGCATCCAGCGCCACCGGCGTGCGCAGGGTCACTTCCAGCACGCGGATGCCGCCGGCCACCAGTGCCCGCGCCAGCGGCACGGCGTGGGAAAGATCGTCGATCACCAGCACCGGCATGACCGGCCCGAGGCGCAGGATGTCAATCACGCTCATGCCCCCACCTCCACGGCCATGACCGGCGCGCCGACCGACGGCGGCGGACAGGCGGCTATGAATCCCCCGCCCTGCTCGGCGTTCACGGCCAGCGCGCGGGCGAACCCGAACAGCTCGCGCCCGCAACCCCAGTGCTCGCCATCGAGATCGGGAACCGCCGGCACGCGCGCCGCCCATTCGGCGTCCGCCACCAGCACCGTCAGCTCGCCGCGCTCGGCATCCACGCGCAGCAGATCGCCGTCGCGCACCCGCGCCAGCGGCCCGCCGGCCAGGCATTCCGGGCTCACGTGAATCGCCGCCGGCACCTTGCCCGAGGCCCCCGACATGCGCCCGTCGGTGACCAGCGCCACCTTGAAGCCGCGATCCTGCAGCACGCCCAGCGTGGGCGTGAGCTTGTGCAGCTCGGGCATGCCGTTGGCGCGCGGACCCTGAAAGCGCACCACGGCCACGAAGTCATGTTCCAGCTCGCCGCGCTTGAAGGCCGCCTGCAGGGCCTCCTGGGTATCGAACACCCGCGCCGGGGCCTGCACCGTGTGCTGCGCCGGTTTCAGGGCCGAGGTCTTGATGACGGCCCGGCCCAGCTTGCCGGTGAGCACCCGCAGCCCGCCGTCGGCGCTGAACGGATCGGCCAGCGGACGCAGGATGGTCATGTCGCCGCTGGTCGCGGGCGCATCGCGCCAAGCCAGTTGACCCTCAGCATCCAGGTAGGGCGCCTGCGCATAATCGGCAAGGTCCGAACCGGCCACGGTGCGGACCTCGCGGTGCAGCAGCTCGCCGCCAAGCAGCTCCCGCACCACGAAACCCATGCCACCGGCGGCGTGGAACTGATTCACGTCGGCGCTACCGTTCGGATAGACGCGCGCCAGCAGCGGCACCACGCCCGACAGCTCGGCCAGGTCGTCCCAGTCGACGACGATGCCGGCCGCCGCGGCGATGGCCGGCACATGCAGGGCGTGATTGGTAGAACCACCCGTGGCCAGCAGGCCGACCATGCCGTTGACGATCGAGCGCTCGTCCACCACCTCGTACAGCGGCGCCAGGTGTTCGCCGCGGGCAAGCTGCGCCGCACGCCGGCCGGCCTGCGCCGTCAGCGCATCGCGCAGCGGCGTGCCGGGATTCACGAAGGCGGTGCCCGGCAGGTGCAGGCCCATCAGCTCCATCAGCATCTGGTTGGTGTTGGCGGTGCCGTAGAAGGTGCAGGTGCCGGGCGCGTGGTAGGCGCGCGATTCGGCCTCCAGCAGCCCTTCGCGGCCGATCTTGCCCTCGGCGTACAGCTGACGGATTTTGGCCTTCTCGGCGTTGGGCAGGCCGGACGGCATCGGCCCGCCCGGCACGAAGATCACCGGCAGGTGGCCGAATGCCAGGGCGCCGATCAGCAGCCCCGGCACGATCTTGTCGCACACGCCCAGGCACAGCGCGCCATCGAACACGTTGTGCGACAGCGCCACGGCGGTGGCCAGGGCAATCGTGTCGCGCGAGAACAGCGACAGGTCCATGCCGGCCTCGCCCTGCGTGACGCCGTCGCACATGGCCGGCACGCCGCCAGCGAACTGCGCCACGGCGCCCATTTCCGCCGCTGCCTGCTTGAGGATGGCCGGGTAGGTTTCGAGCGGCTGGTGGGCCGACAGCATGTCGTTGTAGGCGGACACGATAGCGATGTTGACCGCCTCGCCGCCGGTCAGCGCGGCCTTTTCGGACGTGCCGGCTGCCGCGCAGGCATGCGCCAGGTTGGCGCAGGGCAAGCTCTTGCGCACCGGGCCGGCACGCCGCGCATGCGTCATGCGGGCAAGGTAGGCTTGCCGGGTCGGCTGGCTGCGGCGGCGGATGCGTTCGGTGACCGCCGCAATTACCGGGTGGATGGCCATGCGCAATCTCCTGTGGTGCGTGAGGCGCTGCAGCGCCCGAGCGAGCCGGCCCGGCAAGGGTTCTGGCATGAAAGCAGCAATCCCGATGCCAGACCTGTGAACCAGCCCGAGGGCCACGGAGCGCAATGATGAGTTCCCTGAAAGACTTTGACCTGATTTTCTTCGGCGCCACCGGCGACCTTGCCCTGCGCAAGCTGCTGCCGGCGCTGTATTACGCCTTTCGTGACAACAAGCGCCCGGTCGGCTGGCGCATTCTGGGCCTGGCCCGGCGCGGCCTGAGCCGTGACGAGTATCTGGGGCTGCTCGGCGACAACTGCCGCCAGTTCATCCCCGCCACCGATTTCGACGACGCCACCTGGGGCGAGTTCTGCGCCCGCATCGACTACCTGCCGGTGGACGGCACCAACCCGGACGGCTTTTCCGCCCTGCCGGCGTGGTTCCAGAACCGTGCCGATCGGGTGCGGGTGTTTTATCTTTCGACCGCCGCCCGGCTGTTCGGCCCGATCTGCGAAGGTCTGGCCCGGCACAACCTGGTCACGCCGCTGACCCGGGTGGTACTCGAAAAACCGCTCGGCCACGACTGCGCCAGCGCCGAGGCCATCAACGAGGCGGTCGGCAGCATCTTTCCGGAACAGCAGATATTCCGTATCGACCACTACCTGGGCAAGGAGCCGGTGCAGAACCTGCTGGCGCTGCGCTTTGGCAATTCCATCTTCGAGCCGCTGTGGAATCGCGGCTCGGTGCGCGACGTGCAGATCACCATCGCCGAGCAGGTCGGCGCCGAGGGCCGCGGCGAGTATTACGACCCGTCCGGCGCCATGCGCGACATGGTGCAAAGCCACATGCTGCAACTGCTGTGCATCGTGGCCATGGAGCCGCCGACCAGCATCAACGCCGACGCCGTGCGCGACGAAAAGCTCAAGGTGCTGCGCGCCCTGCGGCCGATCAACGCCGCCAACATCAAGGAAAAGACCGTGCGCGGTCAGTACCGGGCCGGCGCGGTGAGCGGCAAGCCGGTGCCCGGTTACCTGGACGAGCCGGGCATTCCGCCCGACAGTCGCACCGAAACCTACGTCGCCATCAAGGCCGAGGTCGACAACTGGCGCTGGTCCGGCGTGCCGTTCTTCCTGCGCACCGGCAAGCGGCTGCCCGAGCGCATGGCCGAGATCGTGGTCAACTTCCACCCGGTGCCGCATGCCATCCTGCCGCAGTCGGCATCGTCCGGCGAGGCCAACCGGCTGGTGATCCGCCTGCAGCCTGACGAGGGCGTGAAGCTGTTCCTGCTGGTCAAGGTGCCCGGCGAGGGCATGCGCGTAAAACCGGTGGCGCTGGACCTGGACTTTGCCGAGACCTTCAAGCACCGCCAGTGGGAGGCCTACGAGCGCCTGCTGATGGAAGTCATCCAGGGCAACCTGACGCTGTTCATGCGCCGCGACGAACTGGCCGCCGCCTGGCGCTGGGTCGATCCGATCCTGGAAGGCTGGCACGCGCTCGACGAACCGCCCAAACCCTATACCGCCGGCACCTGGGGCCCGGCCGCCGCCAGTGCACTGATCCTGCGCGATGGCCTGGCCTGGCGCGAAGAGGCCTGATGGCTGTCCAGGAACGCCAGTTTTCCTCGCCCTCAGAGGCCGCGGCCGCCCTGGCCGATGCAGTCAGCGCATCGCTGGCGACCGCACTCGCGGCGCGGGAACGCGCCAGCCTGGTGGTGTCCGGCGGGCGCAGCCCGATCGGCTTTTTTCAGTGTCTGTGCGATGCCGAACTCGACTGGTCGCAGGTATGGATCACGCTTGCCGACGAGCGCTGGGTGCCCGACGACCACCCGGACAGCAATGCCGCGCTGCTGCGCCAGCATCTGCTGCAAGGGGCTGCGGCAGCGGCCCATTTCGTGCCGCTGTGGAATGGCGCCGCGACGCCGGCGGCGGCCATTGCCGAACGCACCGCGGCCCTGGCGCAATTGCCGCAGCCGTTCGACAGCGTGGTCCTTGGCATGGGTGAGGACGGTCACACCGCGTCGCTGTTTCCTGGCGCGCCGGGCCTGGCCGCAGCGCTGGATCCCGCCGGCACGGCCCTGCTGGCGGCCATCGATCCGCCGGCCGCGCCGCATCCGCGGCTGAGCCTGACGCTCAAGGCCCTGCTCGGCTGTCGGCACATCCACCTGCCGCTGGCCGGTGCGTCCAAGCGGGCGGTTTATGCCCGCGCCCTGGCGCAGTGCGACCCGCTGCAGCTGCCGATAAGCGCGGTGCTGTGCCAGTCGGGCGTGCCGGTGACGGTCTATCTGGCTCCCTGAAACCTGCTCGTCATTTCGGCGCGGCAGCCGCCGATCACAGCATGGTGCTGCCGCCGTTGACGCTGATCACCTGCCCGGTCACGAACGATGCGGCCGGTGAGGCCAGAAAGCTCACCACCGAGGCCACTTCGCTCATCTCGCCCGGCCGTCCCTTGGGGATGACGCTGACGAACTTGTCGAACATCTGCGGGCAGGCCCGGATCAGTTCGTCCACCTGCTCGGTGCGCACGGCGCATGGGGCAACGGTGTTGAAGGTGATGTCCTGCGCCGCGAATTCGCGTGCCAGACCGGTGGTCAGGCCGTGCACGCCGCCCTTGGCGGCGTTGTAGGCGGCGTGGTCCCACAGGCCATTTCGCACCGAATCGGCACCGATGCTGACCACCCGCCCGTAGCCTTCGGCGGCCTGACCCAAGCGACCGGCGCCGGGGCAACCGGGCGCCGGTCGAACCATCGCGCCGTATTTGCGAATTGGCTTGGCGCCATGCCGGCCGCGGATTTGCCGCCGGCTTTGCGATCCGCGCGTTGCCGACCCGATGCGGATGCAGCGCGCCGTATGAAGGCCTATTCGGTGCAATGCGGCTTCGCCTTATTGCACCCTACGCTCGGTACGCCGACAAGTGAGACGCATCGTTCGCAATTGATGCCACACGGGCTTCGAGGATCCGGAAATCCATAGTCGTTTACGTCAAGACTATCTCTACCAGGCTGGGCGTCTGCGGCCAATGGCGGGGGATGCTCGAACTCGCCCGATAAAGAGCCCGCGCGGGCACACTGCGCTTCGTCCGCCTTCCGCTCGCCAACCCGTTAGAACCCACCCATCTTGAGTACTTCGCCCGTCGATTTCTTGATGATCTTCCAAGAGGAATCGCGCGATACGAACACTCCGAGTAGAGTTGTATTCTCTTTTACCGGATATAAGAAATCGGGGGATCGATGAAAACGACCCGTGACAAAGCACGGGCGTTGTAACTTCGTGGTGACTACAAATTGCATGTCATTGTGCAATTTGCGCGCCTCTTCTGGCCTAGCAGATAGCTGTATATTTTTTTTCCAAGATATTGGGTGAGCGAGATTCGTAGGAAGCAATAGAATCACCTCCTCACGCTCTATTACAGAAACGTCTTTTGAGACGCCAAACGTATTCTCAGCTTGAAAGGAGCCCATTTTTCTCTCTACCATCGCGATCTTTATCCCGAGAAATTTATCGAGTGATCGATCGAATAATCCAAGCACCGCGCTTAGTAAGTCAAACTCAAAAACACGCTTGTCGGCATCATATAAACCGACCGCTCCCCAAAATGCCACGAGGTTGATGGATTCACCCACCTTGACATTCATGGCCTTTTCAGTAGCTGGACAGAGTTTTTTTACAAAGTCGGCAGTACTTTCAAACCGGTCTTTCCCCATGGCGGAGAGAGGCTTCAATGCCGCGATGGTATCCGCTTCGCTCGCAAAAAGTGGCGTCACCCTCAAGGCTTCCATTTCCGCGGCCGCCCAAGTAGATGCGGGCATGACGCCCAATAGCATGACCAGAAACAATCTCAAATTAAACCAGCCGAGCAATAAATTTGTCTGTGGTATATACGGATGTCTGAAAACTTTGTACAGAATTGAATATGCGGAACCTAGATTCGGTAGACAGGACACTATCGAACAGACAGCACGGCGCTCTGGGCCGGCGACCGGCGGAAGCCAAACGAAAAATATACGCTTCATATTCTTAGCTCTAAGTTAAATTTATCGTTAATCAAGCGCGGCCTTGCCTTCCAATAACTGAACCAGCGCACACTCAATTGTCTCAAAGCTATTCGTGATGGGAATAATCGCGTAATAAGTCCGGATACTAGATGCCCCCCCGAACTTGAAACCTCGAATAGATTGGACCACTCCACTCTACAGCAAAGGCCTCATTGTGTGAATTTATTGTCCGTTCTCGGTTTGTAAGCTTCTGACGACATAAAAATTCGTTACCAAGTGCGTCTACCGCGAGGAGGCCAAGATCATTGATATCTAATCTCCCAAGCGGAACGGAAAATCCCAGTGCGGCAGTGCCCAAAGAAAAATCCAACTTGAGTAGCATCGTTCCAATCCCACCGGGCTTTGGAGCAGTACTCCACCTCCACAAGACTCCACTGGGCGCCCTTAGGGAAACGCTGATTTATTCCCTCCCGTTGGAGGCATGAGACCTTGGTCCTGAGACAATGTGACCTGGTCCGCAGCGGTGGTGAGCAGACGTCATGCAAACGAACTTTTCCGACCTCGAGTACGCCGGCAAGAAGAAGCAGACGCGCCGCGAGCGCTTCCTGGCGCAGCTGCAGGCGGTGACGCCGTGGGCGCAGCTGGAGGCGGCGCTGGCGCCGTTCTACCCGGCCGGCAAGGGCCCGGGCCGCCCGCCGCTGGGGCTGTCGCGCATGCTGCGCATGTACGTGGCGCAGCAGTGCTTTGGGCTGTCGGACGAGGGCATCGAGGACGCCGTGTACGACAGCCACGCCATCCGCTGCTTCATCGGCATCGACCTGGCCCGCGAGGCGGCGCCGGATGCGACCACGCTGCTGAAGTTCCGCCGCCTGCTGGAAGATCAGGGTCTGAGCCGGGTGATCTTCGAGACGATTCGCGATCACCTGGCCCGCCAGGGCCTGCTGCTGCGTGAGGGCACCCTCGTGGATGCGACGCTGATCGCCGCCCCGCCGTCGACCAAGAACCGCGACCGGGCGCGCGATCCGGACATGCATCAGGCCAAGAAGGGGAACCAGTGGCACTTTGGCATGAAGGCGCACATCGGGGTCGACCTGGACTCGGGGCTGGTGCACACGGTGCTGACCACGCCGGCCAACGTCAACGACGTGACCCAGGCGCACGCCCTGCTGCACGGGCAGGAAACGGACGCGCTGGGCGATGCCGGCTACCAGGGCGTAGCCAAGCGCCCGGAGAATCGGGACACGCCGGTCACCTGGCACGTGGCGCTGCGCCCGGGCGTGCGCCGGGCCCTGCCCGATGACGCGCTGGGCCGCCTGCAGGAACGGATCGAACAGGTCAAGGCGAGCCTGCGGGCCAAGGTCGAGCATCCGTTTCACATCATCAAGAACCTGTTCAAGCACCGCAAGGCGCGTTACCGGGGGCTGGCCAAGAACCAGGCGCAGCTGTTCACGCTGTTCGGCCTGGCCAACGTGGTGATTGCCGGCTGGCGCCTTCGGGCGCGGCACACCCTCCGTGCGTCCTGAGGGAGCCCAAAACCGGAATATCCGGCCAGAACACGCACATTGGCCCGATCCACACCCGAAAACGGGCCGTTTTTCCCCAGGGGCGGTCACGCGTCAGCGCCGTCATGTCCATAGCGCTGGTTTCGGGGGATTGATCAGCGTTTCCTTAGGTCGCCACGATCTGGGAAACCATCCTGATGCTCAGTGCCGCCGAGTGTGCGATATATCATCCGAAATGCGGCAAGTTGGTTATTACGGTCCAATATGGGCGTCACACTGATAACCCTCTGAATTGGGCTGCCAAATTTCCAAATGCAGCCTATAGTCTGGCGGTTTCAAGTTTGAAGTGCAACACCTCACCCGGAGTAAGGTGTTGCCATGGAAAAACAACTCTCCTTTACAACATCGTACTACCGCCATTAACGCTAATCACCTGCCCAGTAACAAACGATGCGGCGGTCGAGGCCAGAAAGCTCACCACCGAGGCCACTTCGCTCATCTCGCCGGGCCGGCCCTTGGGAATCACGCTGACGAACTTGTCGAACATCTGCGGGTAGGCCCGGATCAGTTCGTCCACCTGCTCGGTGCGCACCGCGCACGGCGCGACGGTGTTGAAGGTGATGTCCTGGGCCGCAAATTCCCGTGCCAGGCCGGTGGTCAGGCCGTGCACGCCGCCCTTGGCGGCGTTGTAGGCGGCGTGGTCCCACAGGCCATTTCGCACCGAATCGGCGCCAATGCTGACCACCCGCCCGTAGCCTTGCCGGAGCATGACCGGCAGCACCACGCGACAGGCCCACAGCACCGTCCACAGGTTGCGGTCGATGGTGGTGTGCAGGGTCTCCGGCGTGTGTTCCAGAAACGGCTTGATCACGCCACCACCGGCGTTGTTGACCAGGATGTCGATACGGCCGAATGCCGCCAGCGCGGCCTCGACCATGCCGTGGTTGGCCTGTTCAGTCGCCAGATCGGCCACATGGCAGGCGGTGCGCACACCGAACTCGCCACTGATCGCCGCGGCGGTGGCCTTCAGCGTGTCGCCGTCCATATCGGCCAGCAGCAGGTCGGCGCCTTCACGCGCCAGCTCGCGGGCGATGGCGCGGCCTATACCCTTTGCCGCGCCGCTGACGATGGCCGCGCGGCCCCCATGCAGGCCGGTTTGCAGGCCCATGCTCAGCCCTCGCTTGCCGGCTCGAAGCGCCCGGTGGAGGCAAAGCGCGGGTCGGGCACGTTGCCCCAGTAGTCGAGCGATTCGGGCCGCGCCTCCAGCACGCGCGCCTTGCGCGGGCGCTCTTCCGGAAACTCCTCCATGCCGTAGCTGTACTCCAGCGTCATGCCGTCCGGGTCCAGGAAATACAGAAAAATGCTGCCCGACGGCGGGTGCCGGCCCGGGCCGAACACGATCGGCACGTCGTGGCGCTTGACGCGCGTCAGGGCGCAGCCGATGTCGTCCATGTCGGTGACCATGAAGTTGACGTGGTTCAGCCCCGGCTCCTTGCGCGTGGCGGCGGCATTGCCGATGCCCAGGGAGTGGTGATACGGGTTCGGAAAACAGCGCATGAAGGCGATGAAGCCGTCCACGTTGTCCGAGATGCGGAAATTGAGCGTTTCCTTGAAGAATTTGACCGCTTCCGGCCAGCGGTCGACGTTGAGCACCACGTGCCCCAGGCGGGCGATCTTGGTGACGGTGGGCGTATAGGTGCTGCCGCGTTCGAGCTGGCCTTCGTAGAACTCGAAGGTCAGGCCGCTGAACGGCTCCTTGATGCGAATGGTGCGCTGCTGGCGCAGGGCGCGGCATTCCTCCGGTGACAGGGCGACCGGATTCAGGCCGACCTTTTGCAGGTGCTCGAACAGGCGGTCAAGCTCGTCGGGCTGCTCCATTTCCCAGCCGACTCGCTTCAGGCCCGGCTCGCCGCCCTGGTGCAGCACCACGTTGTGATGATCGGCGCTGCAGGCGAAGAAGGCCGGACCGCCTTCGACCTGCTCGTTCAGTTGCAGGCCGACCAGATCGCGGTAGAAGGGCACTGACCGCGACAGGTCGGTCACGTTAAGGGCGACGTAACCAAGTTTCTTGTAACGGAACATGGAGTTACTCCTCTTGTCTCAAGTCGTTATCAAAGAATCGCGCTGATCATGCCGTGTGGTCGCAGGCCGTCGATGTCCAGCATTACCCGCTTGCTGCGGATGCGCAGGCCGTCGGCGGTACGCGCCAGCTGGTGAATGGTGTGACAGACGAAGGTATCCAGGTTCTGCCGCTTGGCGCGGTAGACGATCTGGTTGCTGGCCACCGTCAGGCCGGCTTCGTCCTGTTCCAGGATGCGCACGTTGTGGATGGTGTGGCGCACCTTGGAATGCGGAAACTCCACGTGCGCGGTGCGCCGCGTCAGGCGCTTGGCGCGCTGCACCAGGCGGTGGTGGTCGTCGTTGATGATGAACAGGGCAGCGTTCTTGTCGGCATCCGGCAGGTCGGTTGGCGGCACCAGGTACTCGCCATCCTCGGTGAACAGCTCGGCCCACTCCATCGTCTTCCATTCGTCCAGCAGGGCCGCCTCGTGGTACAGAAAATCCTCCACCTCGGCCCGGGTCAGCAGTGCCATCGTCGTGTTTCCTTGTGTTTGACCAGAACGCGCCTCAGCGGGCGGCGCCCATCAGTTCGTCCCAGCGAATCCAGAACGAGCGCATCTGCACCTCGTCGTCGCCCTGGTTGGCATCCGGCCGGTTCATGCCCTTGGAGATGTCGTTCCAGCCGACTTCCGGCATGTTCTGGTAGGCCTGCTGGCACAGTTCGAGCATTTCCACGTCGTCCGGCGTGGCAAAGCCGGCCGGGCCCAGGAACTCGTTGAAGTTGTACTGGCGCCAGGCGCGCATTTCCGGGTGCTCGCCACGCGGCGCAAGCGACACCGCCGACACTTCCAGGTAACCGGGCGTGACCGGCTGGAAGCTGCGGATGGTCAGGCCCATGATGTCGTTGATGATCAGGTTCGGAAAAATCAGGATGTTGCGGTTCCAGTTGGCGATGCGGTCCGCCCGCTGCTCGCCCAGGCGCGCACTTAGCTCCGCCTTGACGCGGGCGATCTCCGCCCGGCCCGACTCGCCCCACTGCGGCACCCACTGCGCCACCGGCCGGCCCCACGGCGCCTGGTACTCGATGACCGCGTGGCCGTTGCCCAGGCTCTTGCCGCCGCCGCCGACGTCGTGCGGATCGAAGTCCTCGCGGAACACGCCGACCGTGGCGCGCAGGTAGTCGAAATAGGACGCGTGGGCGGTGATGGCGTGGTAGCCGTCGGCGCTGTTCTCGTACAGCAGCTTCCAGTTGGCACGCATGGAATACACCTGCTCGCCGGGAGTCACTTCCATGCCCAGCTCGCCCTGGTCGGCGACCAGATCGAGGTACTCGGCGGCGCCGGCAAGATAGGTCGTCAGGTCAACGGCGTTGGGGTCGAAATTCACGAACACGAAATCGCGATAGGCCTCGACCTTGGCCGGCGATATCAGGTCCTTGGCACCGTTGGCGAAAAAGTCGTCCGGAAAACCGCTGGCGCCCGGCTGCTCGACCATGCCGCCGCGGGTGTCGAAGGTCCAGCCGTGGTACGGGCAGGTCAGGCGCTTGGCGTTGCCCTGTTTCTCGCGGCACACCATGGCGCCGCGGTGGGTGCAGGTGTTGAAGTAGACCCTGGGCACGCCGTCCTCGCCACGCCACAGGAACAGCTGCCGGCCGCCGACCTTGCGCGCCACGAAATCGCCGGCTTTGGGGATTTCCGACGCATGGCCGACATACAGCCAGCAGCGGCCGAAAATCTCCTCCCGCTCCTTGTCGAGCACCGCCTGGTCCGTGAACGCCCAGCGCGGCACCAGAAATTCGCAGCGCTGCGGATCGATACGGATGAAATGCGTGCCGCCGAGACCGGATTCGAGGGGCTTGTTCATGAGGCACTCCGAGACAGGAAAAAGGGGCCGGGACTGGCCGATCGGCCGTTTACTTTACGCGTGAATGGACCATTTCTGGAAGGCGGTGCGGCGACGGCTTGACGCCAGGCAAGCTGGCGCGGGTTGCTAGAATCGGCCAGCCCGGACCACAGGAAACCGCCATGTTCGACCCCGCCGACTTCAGCCCCGCCATCCAGCAGCGCCGCCGCGTCATGCCGCCGATCCGCGATGCACGCCACCCGGCCGACCGGGCACCGCGCATCTTTGCCGACAGCGCCGACATCCGCGACATCGAGCCGCTGTACCGGGCCGGCATCATCAACGGCGTGACCACCAACCCGACGCTGCTCAAAAAGGCGGGCGCCACCTCCTGGCAGCAGGCCAAGACCATGCTGACCGACATCCTGACCCTGCTGGCGCCCAATCCGGTGAGCCTGGAACTGACCGAACTGACGCAGGACGCGATGCTGGTGCAGGCGCAGGAACTGGCGGCGCTGGGCAGCAATGCGGTCATCAAGGTGCCCATCGGTGGCTACCGGACCGCCGATGCCGGCGCCGATCCGTTCACGGGTCTGAAGGTGATTCGCGCCCTGTGGGAGCAGGGCATCCACACCAACGCCACGCTGGTGTTCAACACCACGCAGGCGTTCTGGGCGGCCAACGCCGGCGCCAGTTGCGTGAGCCCGTTCCTGGGCCGGGTCGCCGATTACCTGGCCAAACATGACGACAAGCTCGGCCCGCCGGGCAATTCGCTGTATCAGGGCGACGGCGAAACCCGTTTTCACAACACCGAATACGTGGCCTGCGGTGGCCCGCGGCAGGATTCCGGTTCGCGGCTGGTGCAGGAAATCGTCACCGTGTTCGCGCACTACGACATCCGCAGCGAAGTGCTGGCGGCCAGCATCCGCAACCCGGCGCAACTGACCGAAATGCTGCTGGCCGGCGCCGACATCCTGACCGTGCCGGCTGCCATCCTGGCCGGCGTGGCCGACCACCCGCTGACCGACCTGGGCATGCAGGCGTTTTGCGCCGACGCGGCGGTGTTCAGCGGCTGAAGGCGCCAGCTCCGGGCAAAAGACCCGGCGCACAGCGCTGGTAGGCAGACGCTGACGTGCTCAGCGTCTCCTGCAGCACAGGAACGCGCTCCAAAATCGGCGGCTGCAAGCCACTGATTTTGTGAGCCATCGGAAAACCACGCTTTTCCGATGGCGGGCGCTGAGAAATCCAGGATGGATTCATTCAGCGCCTCCCTGGGGGCCCTTATGGTTCAATAAGGGAATTTTCTGTCCCCCCCACCTTGCCGTGCCAGCGGTCTCCGTCCTTGAAAAAAACCGACATCTCCGATCCGCAATACTTTCACAAGGTAGTCGACTGTCAATGGGCCTGCCCGGCCCACACCAACGTGCCCGAATACATCCGGCTGATCGCCGCCGGGCGCTACACCGACTCCTACATGCTGAACTGGTTCTCGAACGTGTTCCCGGGCGTGCTCGGGCGCACCTGCGATCGGCCGTGCGAGCCGGCCTGCCGGCGTGGCCGGGTGGAGGAAAAACCGGTCGCCATCTGCCGCCTCAAGCGCGTCGCGGCCGATCTGAAGGACGACATCAGCGACCGCCTGCCGGCCATTCCGACCAAAAAGAACGGCAAGCGCGTGGCGCTGGTCGGCGCCGGTCCGGCCTCGCTGGCGGTGGCGCGCGACCTGCTGCCGCTTGGCTACGAGGTGGTGCTGTACGAGAAGGACCAGCGCGGCGGCGGCGCCATGCGCACGCAGATTCCGGCGTTTCGCCTGCCCGAGTCGGTGCTGGACGAGGAAGTTGACCGCATTCTGGATTTCGGCGTCGAGTGCCACTTTGGCCAGCCGGTCCAGAGCATGGGCTGGCTGCTCAAACAAGGCTTCGATGCGGTGTTCGTGGGCTCCGGCGCGCCGCGTGGGCGGGATCTGGACATCCCCGGCCGCCAGGAAGCCGGCGCCAACATCCACATCGGCATCGACTGGCTGGCCTCGGTGGCTTTCGAGCACGTCCAGAAGATTGGCAAACGGGTGGTGGTGATCGGCGGCGGCAACACGGCCATGGACTGCTGCCGCACTGCGCTGCGCCTGGGCGGCGAGCAGGTGACAGTCACCGTGCGCAGCGGCTTTGACGAAATGAAAGCCTCGCCGTGGGAAAAGGAGGATGCCATGCACGAGGGCATCCCGATCCTGGACTACCACGCGCCCAAATCCTTCGAACTCGAAAACGGCCGCCTGGCCGGAGTGTGGTTCGAGAAGATGCGCGCCGAGCGCGACGACAAGGGACGGCGCACGCTGGTGCCGACCGGCGAACCGCTGGTGCTGATTCCCTGCGACGACGTGCTGATGGCCATCGGTCAGGAAAACGCCTTCCCGTGGATCGAGCGCGACATCGGCATCGAATTCGACCAGTGGGACATGCCCAAGCTGGACGCCGACACCTTTCAGTCGACCCACCCGCAGGTGTTCTTCGGCGGCGACGCCGCATTCGGCCCCAAGAACATCATCTGGGCGGTGGCCCACGGCCATGCGGCAGCCATCTCCATCGACCTGCTGTGCCAGGGCAAGAGCCTGGACGCCCAACGCCCGGCCAAGGGCGTGACCCTGGTCAGCCAGAAGATGGGCATGCACGACTGGAGCTACGGCAACGATTTTGCGGCCACGCAGCGACTCGCCGTGCCGCACGCCGACAAGTTCAAGACGCTCAAGAACATCAAGGTCGAGGTGGAACTGGGCTTCGACGCCGAAATGGCACTCAAGGAAGCGGCCCGGTGTCTGAACTGCGACGTGCAAACGGTGTTCACCGAGAACCTGTGCATCGAGTGCGATGCCTGCGTGGACATCTGCCCGGAAGACTGCATCACCTTCACCACCAACGGTGACGAGGCCGAGCTGCGCACGCGCCTGATGGCGCCGGCAACGAACCTCGACCAGCCGCTGTACGTGTCGGACCCGGTGCCCACCGGGCGGGTCATGGTCAAGGACGAAGACGTGTGCCTGCACTGCGGCTTCTGTGCCGAGCGCTGCCCGACCGGCGCCTGGGACATGCAGAAATCCCTCCTCAAACTTCCGCAAGCAGGTGGCGTATGTCACGTCTAGCCAGGGTCAACGAATTCGTCCTGCGTTTCGCCAACGTCAACGGCACCGGTTCGGCCAGCGCCAACGGCCTGGTGGCGCGGGCGCTGTTTCGCATGGGCCTGCCGGTCGGGCCGAAGAACATCTTCCCGTCCAACATCCAGGGCCTGCCGACCTGGTTCGAGATCCGCGTCAGCGAGGCCGGCTACACCGGCCGCCGCGGCACGGTGGATCTGATGGTGGCCATGAACGGCCAGACCTTCGCCGAGGACGTGCGCAGCGTGGAGCCGGGCGGCTACCTGCTGTACGACTCCTCGAAGCCGCTGGCGCCCGAGCTGCGCCGGCCGGACATCAACTTCCTGGACGTGCCGCTGACGGAAATGGTGACGCGCCAGTTCGCCAACCCGCGCCAGCGCCTGCTGTTCAAGAACATCGCCTACGTCGGCGTGCTGTCGGCGCTGCTGAACATCGAGCCGGCAGTCGTCGAACAGCTGCTGCGCGAGCAGTTCCAGGGCAAGGAAAAGCTGATTCCGCCCAACATGCAGGCCTTCGAACTCGGCCGCGCGGCGGCCCTGGAGCGCTTCGCCTGCCCGCTGCCGATGCATGCGCAGCGGCGCGACGCGGTCGGCGATCGCATCCTGATGGACGGCAACTCGGCGGCCGGCCTGGGCTGCGTGTACGCCGGCGCGACGGTGGCCGCCTGGTACCCGATCACGCCGTCCACCTCGCTGGTGGATGCCTTCAGCGCCTACTGCGAGGACTACCGCGTCAACCCGGACGGCAGCAAGCGCTACGCCATCCTGCAGGCCGAGGACGAGCTGGCCGCCATCGGCATGGTGGTTGGCGCGGCCTGGAACGGCGCGCGCTCGTTCACCGCCACCAGCGGGCCCGGCATCTCGCTGATGACCGAGTTCCTGGGCCTGGCCTACTACGCGGAAATCCCGGTGGTGCTGTTCGACATCCAGCGCTGCGGACCGTCCACCGGCATGCCCACGCGTACCCAGCAGTCGGACCTGCTGTCATCCGCCTACGCCTCGCACGGCGACACCAAGCACGTGCTGCTGTTTCCGGCCTCGCCCAAGGAATGCTTCGAGATGGCCGCGCAGGCCTTCGACCTGGCCGAGCGGCTGCAAACGCCGGTGCTGGTGATGAGCGATCTGGACCTTGGCATGAACGACTGGCTGTCCGAACCGCTCACCTGGAACGACAGCTATCGGCCGGATCGCGGCAAGGTGGTCACGCGCGAGCAGCTGGAGGACGGCTTCCAGTTCTATCGCTACCTGGATGTCGACGGCGACGCCATCCCGTATCGCACCCTGCCTGGCACGCACCCGAGCAAGGGCGCCTTCTTCACCCGCGGCTCGGGGCACGATCGCCTGGGCGCCTACACCGAGGACGGCGCCAAGTACCAGGACAACGTCGATCGGCTGCGGCGCAAGTTCGACACCGCCGCCACGCTGGTGCCGGATGCGGTCACCCTGCGCGATGGCGGCAACAGCGCCGGCATCCTCTACATCGGCACCACCGCCGAGGTGATGCCCGAGGCGCTGGATGCGCTGACCGCGCAGGGCCTGGACGTGGACGCGCTGCGGGTGCGCGCCTTCCCGTTCAGCAAGCGCGTGTATGACTTCATCGCCGCCCACGACACCGTGTTCGTCGTCGACCAGAACCGCGACGGCCAACTGCGCGCCATGCTGCTGATCGAGGGCAACCTCGACCCGGCCAGGCTGGTGCCGGTGCTCAGCTACGACGGCATGCCGGTGACGGCCGATTTTCTGGTCCGCAGCATCAGCGCGCATCTGGAACCGGTGCGCGCGCTCGCCATGGGAGCCTCCGCATGAGCTATTTGCCCAAGCCCAAGATTCACCACCCGCAGCTGCCCAAGAACACGCTGGGCCTGACCCGCCGCGACTACGAGGGCTCACTGTCCACGCTGTGCGCCGGTTGCGGGCACGACTCGGTCAGCGCGGCGCTGATCCAGGCCTGCTTCGAGCTCGACCTGCCGCCGCACCGGGTCGGCAAGCTGTCCGGTATCGGCTGCTCGTCCAAGACGCCCACCTACTTCCTGGGCCCGGCGCACGGTTTCAACTCCGTGCACGGCCGCATGCCGTCGATCGCCTCGGGCGCCGCCGCGGCCAACCGGGATCTGGTCTACATCGGCGTGTCGGGCGACGGCGACACGGCCTCGATCGGCCTGGGCCAGTTCATCCACGCCACGCGCCGCGGCGTCAACATGCTGTACCTGGTCGAGAACAACGGCACCTACGGCCTGACCAAGGGCCAGTTCTCGGCCACCGCCGACGTCGGCTCAAAGAGCAAGGCCGGCAAGGCCAACCCGTATACGCCGATCGACCTGGTGCAGCTCGCCCTGCAGATGGGCGCCGGCTTCGTGGCGCGCAGCTTCTCCGGCGACAAGGAGCAGCTGGTGCCGCTGCTGAAGGCCGCCATCGCCTACCCGGGCTTTGCCTTCATCGACGTCATCTCGCCCTGCGTCACCTTCAACAATCACGAATCCTCGACCAAGAGCTACGCCCACATCCGCCGCCACGACCGGCCGGTGATGGCGGCGGACTTCGTGCCGCTGGCGCAGGAAATCACCGCCGCCTACGCACCGGGCGATCGCCACACGGTAACCCTGCACGACGGCTCGATGCTGCACCTGAAAAAACTGGCAGACGACTACGACCCCTACGACCGCATCGGCGCCATGAACTACCTGCAGCGCCACCAGGCCGACGGCAGCGTGCTGACCGGCCTGCTGTACCTGGACGCCGAGCCGACCGAAATGCACGCCATGCTGGGCACCGACACGACCGCGCTGAACAGCCTGCCGTTCGAGGTTCTGAACCCCGGCTCGGCGGAGCTGGCCGCCGTCAACGCGGCGCTACGCTGATGCCGGTGACGGCCGGGCGCTGGCTCGTGGCGGGCGTGTTGCTGGCGACAAGCCTCGTCGCGCGCGCCGAAAGCCCGGCTGACGACTGGAACGGCTTCGACCTGACCGATCTTGCCGTGCCCAGGGCCGGCCTGGCCAATGGCGGACAGCCGCGCGACGGCATCCCGGCCCTGAACAATCCGAAATTCAAACCGGCCGGCGAAGTCGGCATGGGCTTCGAGGAACGTGTGGTCGGCGTGGTCCTGGGCGGCGTCGCCCGCGCCTATCCGCGCAGCGTGCTGGTCTGGCACGAAGTGCTCAACGACCGCATCGGCGAGCAGCCGTTTGTGCTCGTGTACAGCCCGCTCAGCGGCACCGTGGCGGGCTTCGATGCCCGCTCCGCCGCGGGTGCCGACCGCTTCGGCGTTTCCGGGCTGGTCTACAACAGCGGCACCGTGCTGTTCGACCGCGCCAGCCAGTCACTCTGGCTGCCCCTGGAGGGCCTTGCCATTGCCGGACCGCGCAAGGGCCAGCGGCTGGCGGCCATCGACGCGACAGAAACCAGCTGGGCCGACTGGCTGACGCGCCACCCGAAAACCGAAGTGCTGACCGCCGACACCGGCCATCAGCGCCCCTACGGCCGCGACCCCTACGCCGACTACGTCTCCAACAGCGAGCTGCGCTTCCCGCTGGCGGCGCGCGACGACCGCTATCACCCGAAGGAGCCGGTGCTCGTCCTGGGCCATGAGGGCCGCTACAAGGCCTATCCGTTCGTGGAACTGGCTGCCCACGACACAGCGTTCACGGACGAATTCGCCGGCGCCACGTATCACATCGACTTCAACTATGCCGACCAGCGCGCGCTGGTCAGCGACGCCGACGGCAAGCCGGTACCGACGGCGACCGAATACTGGTTCGCATGGCATGCCGGCCACCCCGGCGATTCCGTTTACCGGGCAAAGCCGCCCTGAAGGGCCCGGCAACCGGTCTGCGGCTTGCCAATAGGCCGGCTAATACAAGCCCTTTAGATCTTGCTTCAGCCTGCGATTCAAGCCGGCAGATCCGGCCCCAGGTGCGGCTTCACGGCGTCCATCAGCGCCTGATGCACGCGCAGGTTGCCGCCGACCACGTTACCGGTCTTCATCAACTGATCGCCGCCGCGGATGTCGGTGACTACGCCGCCGGCTTCCTGGATCAGCAGCACCCCGGCCGCGATGTCCCACGGCTGCAGGCCAAGCTCCCAGAAACCATCGAAGCGGCCGGCGGCCACGTAGGCCAGATCCAGCGCTGCCGAGCCGGCACGGCGGATGGCGCAACCGGCCAGCGATACAGCCTTGAAGGATTCCGTGTAGGCGTCCAGGTGGCGCTGCGACTTGAACGGGAAGCCGGTGCCGATGACCGCACCGGCCAGCTTGGTGTGCTGACTGACGCGCAGGCGCCGGTCGTCCAGGCGCGCTCCCTTGCCGCGCTCGGCCACGAACAGTTCGTTGCGAACCGGATCGTAGACCACGCCGACCTCGAGCCGGCCCTTGATTTCGAGCGCGATCGACACCGAGTACCACGGCAGGTCGTGCAGGTAGTTGGTGGTGCCGTCCAGTGGATCGATGATCCAGCGCGCACCGTGGCTGCCGACCTCGCCCTGGGCACCGCCTTCCTCGCCCAGGATGGCGTGGTCCGGATAGGCGCGGTGGATGATCTCGACGATGCGCCGCTCGGCCTCGCGGTCGGCCTCGCTGACGAAATCGTTGGGGCCTTTCATCTCGACCCGCAGTTCGTGCAAACGCTCGCCGGTGCGCAACAGGAAATCGCCGGCAGCGCGGGCAGCGCGCACGGCAATGGTGGTCAATGGCGACATGGGACTACTCGTTGCAAAGAGCGTCGTGGCGCGAAGCTCACGCCACGACTGGGCGGTGATTTTAGCGCGCGCCGGTGGCCAACCGCCCGGCCACGGGCGAGCCCGCAGGCCCACTGGCCGCCGGGCGCTAAAATTCGGCCCATGACGGCCCTCTCACACATCCGCATCGTGCTGGTCGGCACCACCCATCCGGGCAATATCGGCGCGGTGGCGCGGGCCATGCACAACATGGCCCTGACCCGCCTGTACCTGGTACAGCCGAAATTCTTTCCACACGAGGATGCCACCGCGCGCGCCGCTGGCGCCGATCAGGTGCTCAGAGACGCCGTGGTGTGCGACAGCCTGCCGGCGGCGATCGCCGACTGCACGCTGGTGGTCGGCGCCAGCGCACGTGTGCGCAGCATCGAACTGCCGCCACTGGACCCGCACGCCTGCGCCGGGCAGATTCTCGCCCACGCGGGCAACGGCGAAGCGGCGCTGGTGTTCGGTCCGGAGCATTCGGGCCTGAGCAACGCGCAGCTGGACCTGTGCCAGCAGCGGGTGTGCATCCCCAGCAATCCGGAGTTTGCGTCGCTGAATCTGGCCGCCGCGGTGCAGGTGCTGGCCTACGAGATCTACCGCCAGGCCGGCGCGGTCCCGGTGGCGCTGGAGCCCCCCAATCCACCGGCCACCCGCGACGAGGTCGAGCGCCTGTTCGTGCACCTTGAACAGACCCTGAACGCGCTCGATTTCCTGTTGCCGAACAATCCGCAGCGCTCCATGCGCCGCCTGCGTGCGCTTGTCAACCGCGCGGCGCCGGACCAGAATGAAATCCAGATTTTGCGCGGCATTCTGTCCGCCACCGGGCGGGCCATCGCGGCCGCCGATGCCAAGAGTGACCCCTGATGCTGAACCGCCTGCGAGAAGACATCGACTGCGTGTTCGCCCGCGATCCGGCGGCGCGTAACCGTTTCGAGGTGTTCACCACCTACCCCGGCCTGCATGCCCTGTGGCTGCACCGCCTGGCGCACTGGCTGTGGGGACTGAAAATGCGCTGGCTGGCGCGGGCGGTGGCCTACCTCTCGCGCTTTCTGACCGGCATCGAGATCCACCCCGGCGCGCGCATCGGACGGCGCTTTTTCATCGACCACGGCCTGGGCGTGGTAATCGGCGAGACGGCCGAAATCGGCGACGACTGCACGCTCTACCACGGCGTGACCCTGGGCGGCACCACCTGGGAGAAGGGCAAGCGTCACCCGACACTCGAAAACGACGTCGTGGTCGGCGCCGGCGCCAAGATCCTGGGGCCCATCACCATGGGCCAGGGCGCGCGGGTCGGCAGCAACTCGGTGGTGGTCAAGGATGTACCGGCCGGCGCCACCGTGGTCGGCATCCCCGGTCGCATCGTGGTGGCCGATGCCGAGCGCCGGCGTGAGACGGCCGCCCGCATCGGCTTTGCCGCCTACGGCCTGCGCGGCGACCTGCCGGACCCGGTCAGCCGGTCGCTGGACACCGTGCTCGATCACATCGAGGCGATCGAGGAGCGCATGGCCAAGATCACCGCCGCCCTGCAGGAACTGGGCGTCACACCCGGCACGGATGACGCTGCCGCTGCGCACGCGCGGCGCGACGACACGCAGGATTGACCGCGCCGAGTGACGCGGCGGCGCCGGCCGGCGATGCACTGACCGGCGCGCCCGATTACCGGCAGGGCGCCGACCTTGGCGCCCTATCGCGTCGGCGCCGGCCGTTCATCGAACCGGAACGCCTCAAACGCATCCTGGCCCTGGCGCTGCCCATCATCGCCGCCATGGTGTCGCAGAGCCTGCTGAACGTGGTCGACACGGCCATGGTCGGCGGCCTTGGCGATGCCGCGCTGGCGGCGGTGGGCCTGGGCAGCTTCGTGCTGTTCACCTGCCAGGCCATGATCCTTGGACTGTCGGTCGGCGTGCAGGCCATTGCCGCCCGCCGCAAGGGCGAGGGCCGACTGGACGAAACCGCCGTACCGCTGAACGCCAGCCTGCTGCTGATCCTGGTCGTCGGCCCGCTGCTTACGCTGGCGCTGTGCCTGCTGGCGCCGTGGTTCTTTCCGCTGCTGAATCCCGATCCGGCGGTGATTGCCGGCGCCGTGCCGTATTTCCAGATCCGCATGCTGGCCGGACCGCTGATGGTTATGAACTATGCCTTTCGCGGCTACTGGAACGGCATCGGCCAGTCGCGCCTGTACATGACCACGCTGCTGATCATGCACGCCAGCAACGTGCTGCTGAATTACATGTTCATCTACGGCCACTTCGGCGCGCCCGCATTGGGCGTGGTCGGCTCCGGCCTGGGCACGGCGCTGTCGGTGTTTCTTGGCACCGCCATCTACTACGGCTTTGGCTGGCGCTATGCGCTCGAAGGCGGCTTCCTGCGCCGCCGGCCGCGGCGGGAGGATTACTCGGTGCTGGTGCGCATCTCGGTGCCGGCCGGCCTGCAGCATGTGTCGATGTCGGCCGGCCTGGTGGCGCTGTACTGGATCATCGGGCGCATCGGCACGGCGGAACTGGCCGCCGCCAACGTGCTGGTCAACCTGATGACGGTCGCCATCCTGCCGGGGATGGGCCTGGCGATGGCGGCGGCAACGCTGGTCGGGCAGGCACTGGGTCGCGGCGACATCGCCGATGCCAAACGCTGGACGCGCGACACGCTGCGGGTGGGCATGGTGGGTCTGGGCCTGCTGGGCGCGCCGATGGTGCTGGCGCCGGACCTGATCCTGGGGCTTTTCCTGCACAACCCGGACACCGTCGCGCTCGCCCGCTGGCCGATGCGCATCGCCGGCATGGCGGTGCTGATCGAGGGCGTCAAGCGCGTCTACATGCAGGTGCTGATGAGCGCCGGCGACGGGCGGCGGGTGATGCGCGTCAGCGTGCTGACGCAGTGGGGCATGTTCACGCCGCTGGCGTACCTGATCGGCCCGGTGTGGGGCCTTGGCCTGCTTGGCATCTGGGTGGGGCAGGAGCTTTATCGCCTGACCCAGGTGGCGGTGTTTCGCCGCTACTGGCGCCAGGGACAGTGGGCGCGGATCCGGATTTAGCGGCCACGAGACGCTGGCGGCCCCGGCTGGCGGCAGTATTTCGGAACGTGCGACCATGCCTGCGTGCAAAAGCTGGCAGTTCTGTCATTGGCCGGGCTCGGGGCGATTGCGCCACGCGCGCCGGCGCAGGAAATCACCGTCGATGTAGGCGCGTTGGCCGGGCCGAGCTGGCGCGCCGACAACATCACCCTGACCTATCTGTCCCCGTCCGCGCTGCGCCTCGATGTGGCGACCGTCCAGTGGGCGGGACGCGTGGCCGCGACAAAGCTGCAGGCGCATTGCTCGACACGGTTTGTGGCGACCGAACTGCGCTGCGAGCGCGGCAGATTTTCGGCAACCATCCCCGGCTGGGGCCGACTGCAGGGAACACTGGAAGGCGCATTCGGCAACGCCGAGAGCTGGCGTGCCCGGCTCGAAGTCCCGCGCCACGGCCTGCTCGCGACACTGGAGCAGTCCGCCGCCGACATGAATGTTGCGGTGCGCGTGCACGGCCAGAAGGCCGAAGACCTGCGCAAGCTGGCGGCCGCCTTCGGGCAGGCCATGCCCGGGGAGTTTGCCGGCAACGTGGACCTGACGCTGCGCGCAACGCTCGGCCCGGCGACAACCACGGCCACCTTGGAGATGAGCACCGGCTCCCTGAGCTACCAGGAACCTTCCGGCCGCTACGCCGCCGAGAATCTTGCCGCGCACGCCCGTGCGCGCTGGGACAGCGGGCCGCAGCAGTGGACCTTGCGGGCAGAAGGCCGCGGCGGGCAGGTGTACGCGGAACCGCTGTTTCTGGATTTCACCGCGCTGCCCACGACGGCCGAGCTCGTCGCGCTCGACTCCAAGGACCATTGGCGTATCGAAGGCCTGCACCTGCGGCAGGGCACTGCCGGCACGCTCGAGGCCACGGGCCTGATCAGCAAGGCCGGGTTGAGGCTGGAAAGCGCTGAACTGGCCTTCGATGCCCCCGCCCTGGCGTCCCTGTTTGCGACCGATGTCCAGCCCTTTCTAATCGGGACGCCGCTGGATGGCCTCACCGCCCAGGGCACGGCGCGCGGCAGTGTGTCGCTGCGCAGCGGCAGCCTGACGGCGCTGACGGCCGAGCTGTCCGGGGTTGCGCTCAGTGCCGGCCGACTCGGGCTCTCCCTGGATGACCTGAACGGACAGGTGCACTGGGCACCCGCCGGTGCTGCACCGTCGTCCCTGCAATGGCACGCGGGGAGCATCGGCCGCATCCCGCTGGGGCCATCCAAAGTGTCGTTCCGGGCGCAGGGCCGCGACCTCGAACTGCTGGCCCCGTGGCGACAGCCGCTGCTCGAAGGGGCGGTGCACGTGCAGCGGCTTGCCCTGAGCAAGGTCGGACTGCCGCAGCTGGACGCCGATTTTCGCGCAGCGCTGGAGCCGATCGATCTGGCCGCGCTGTGCCGGGCGCTGGACTGGCCGGTGTTCGGCGGCACGCTGGGTGGGCAGTTGCCAGGCCTTCGCGTGCAAAACGAGGTCTGGTCCATCGACGGCGCGCTCGAGGCACAGGTCTTCGACGGCACGGTCCGTCTGGAAAACCTGCGGGCCATAGAACCGTTCGGAGTGCTTCCCCGGGTGGCGGCGGACGCACACATGCGCCGGATCGATCTTGAAACGCTCACCGGCACGTTTTCCTTCGGGCGCATCACGGGGCGGCTGGATGGCGACGTCGAGGGCCTGCGGCTGCTGGACTGGAAGCCGGTGGCGTTCGATGCGCGTTTCCACTCCACGCCGGGGGACGACTCGCGCCGGCGAATCTCCCAGCGCGCGATCGACAACATTTCCGCCATCGGGGGTGGACCCACCGGACTGCTGTCGCGCGGCTTCCTGAGCATCTTCAAGGACTTTTCCTACGACCGCATGGGCATCAGCTGCGTGCTGCGCGACGGACGCTGCCGGATGGACGGCATCGAACCGGCGCCGCCCCACGATGGCCAGGCCGGTTATTACCTGGTCAAGGGGCGACTGCTGCCCAGGATTGACGTGGTCGGCTACACGCGAGAAGTGTCGTGGGACACTCTGGTACAACAGGTCGAGGCGGCGCTCGCATCCGGCGGCCCGCAGACACAGTAGTTGCGATCGCCATGGCGATGCGCTCGGCAGTAGTTTTCAAGCGGTGACGGAGGTTTTCATGAAACGGGCAATTTCGGCGCCTACCCTGCTGGCACTGTTTCTGTGCACAGCCTGCGTCACGATCAACGTCTACTTCCCGGCCGCGGCGGCCGAGAAGGCGGCCGATCGCATCATCGATGAGGTCTGGGACCAGGGCGCGCCCAAGCCCGGTGGCAGCGTCGTGCCGCCGCAATCGAGTCTGCCGTCGCGCTTCCTGTTTGCGACGCTGGATTTCGTGATCTCCCCGGCACATGCCGCGCAGCCGGACATCGACATCTCCTCACCGGAGGTGCAGCGCGTCAAGGCCTCGCTGGAAGCCCGTTTCAGCTCGCTGAAGCCGTATTTCGACTCCGGCGCTGTCGGCCTCACCGGCGACGGGCTGGTCGCCGTGCGCGATCCAAACGGCGTGCCACTGGCGCAGCGCAACGCCGTCAAGGCGCTGGTTGCCGATGAGAACCGCGACCGCCTGGCCCTGTACCAGCAGATCGCCAACGCCAACGGCCAGCCGCAGTGGGCAGGGCAGATCCAGAGCGTGTTCGCGCAGCGCTGGGTGGCCAAGGCCCAGCCGGGCTGGTGGTACCAGGACTCGAGCGGCTGGAAACAGAAATAAGGCCGGCGCAAAAACTCTCGCCGCCAGCCCACGGCAAGAAGAACGGCGCACCCGGCCGGCGTGCGCCGTTGCGGGCCTTCAGAAAAACATCGAAAGATTCGGCGCCAGCACGGTGGCCTGATCCAAATGAATGGTGCGCTTGGCAATGACAAAGCCAAACGGCGTGTCCACCCGCCGCAGGCGGTCGATGCGCTCGCCGTAGAACAGGTCCACGTCCCGCTCCAGGCGACTGCGATGCAGGGCGAAGTAGCTGTTTACGGTGTACTCGCCGTTGCCCTGATCCGCAATTCGGACATTGCTGACCAGGTGCCGGGTGCGCGACGGCGGCTCCTCGGCCCAGGCCAGGCCCGTGTTCAGGCGCCGGACGCGCACCAGCATGCTGGGCTTGTCCTCGTCGAACAGGGCCACCTCGTCGGCGGCCGAGTATTCGAGGTCGCGCTCGCGGCGCAGCGTGGTGCGCCGGGTCGGCATGAAGTAATGCAGGTCATCCGCCAGCAGGGTTAGCCAGACGTCGAACTCGCGTGAGTCCAGCAGCGCTGCCTCGGCGTACAGGAACTGTTCGATCTGCTGCTGCAATTCCGGCACCACGCGCGCCGGCAGGAAGGCCTCATCCATGGCTTGCCACCGCGCCCAGGCCGCGCGGGGCCAGTTCCGCCCAGCTTTGCGCGCCCATCACCTGCGCCCAGCGGCGGTACATGCCGCGCGCCGCCAGTTCCCCGTACACGTAGCCGATTCGGCCGGGCAGGTCAGGATCGTCGCTGCGGTCCATGCCCAGCCCCATCTGGGCATTGAACGGCTGCTGGCGCGCCACATGGCCGCGCAGGACCTTTTGAATCTCGGTCCAGTTCTCGCCGTCGTCCTGTTCCAGGATGCCGCCCGGCGAGAAGGTGCGCAGCACGGCCTTGCGGTAGGCCTCCTTCACTTCGGCCGGCGCCGCCTTGTCGACCAGCGTCCAGGCCCAGATTTCGATCTCGTCCGGACCGCGCGGGTGCCACACGCGCAGCGTGTTGATGCCGGGCAGGAACGACAGCGTCGGGAACACCGTCATGTGGGCACCGTTCATGCGCACGCCGCGCAGCTCGCCCAGGCGCTCGGTGACGGCGGTGGCGCCGCTTTGCATGTAGTAACCGGCCGCCGTTTCGCCCAGCAGCGGGAACAGGAACTCGGGCGTGTCCATGAAAAACCCGGTGCCGTGGCCCAGCGCCGAGCTGAACTGCTTGCCCTTCATCGGCCAGCCTGCCTGGCCGGGGTCGATGTCCGGCGGCAGGCTGGCCAGCACCGGCGAGGAATGGCTGAACGGCGCGTGGTACATGTCCGAGCAGAACTGCTCGGCGGCGAATTTCCAGTTACAGCGGATCACCCACTTGTGCACGCCGCCAACGGCCTCGGTGCCACCGGGCATGCGGTCCAGAAACAGATCCACGTACCAGGCCATGTCGCCCAGGTACTCGGCCACCGGCGGCACGTCGGCGTCCCAGCAGCCGAACACCAGTCCCTTGTAGACCTCCACCCGCGGCACCCGGCGCGGGCTCCAGCGCGCCTTGTCCACCTGGCCGTAGGCCTCCTTCTCGAACGGCACCTCGACCAGGTTGCCGCCCATGTCGTAGGCCCAACCGTGGTACGAACAGGTGAAGGCCCTGGCGTTGCCGCTGTCGGCCCGGCACAGGCGCATGCCGCGGTGGCGGCATTGGTTCAGGAAGGCGCTGATCGAGCCGTCCTTCTGGCGCACCACCAGCACCGGGTCTTCGGCCATGTAGGTGGCGAAAAAGTCGCCCGGGTTCTTGAGCTGGCTCTCGTGCGCCAGGAACAGCCAGCAGCGCGTGAACACGCGCTCGAGCTCCTGCTGGTAGATGGCCTGATCCTGGAAAATGCGCGGGCTAAGCAAGCCGTGGTCGGCATCGACCAGGGCCGCCAGATCGGCAGGCGTGAAGCTGGCCATGAGGGTCCCTCCTCGTGATGGGGTAAACGGCCGCTCGGTTTATAGCCGGTGGCGGATGCCCCAAGCAAGGGCCGTTGTGGGATCATGGCGCGCCTTTTCGCGGCCACCGGCCGTTCCCCCCTCTGCGCAACCCGAGAACGCCATGCTTCGCACCGCCCTGCCGGTGGCCATCGCCGCCATCTTTTCCACTGCCGCCATCGCGGCGACCCTGACCACCGACGAGCAGAAGGCCGCCTACGCAATCGGCTACCAGTTCGGCGCCAACGCCAAGCGCGACGGCCTGCCGCTGGACCCAGCGGCCGCCGCGGATGGCCTCAAGGATGCCCTGGCCGGCGCCAAGCCGGCCGCAGAACCGGCCGCCCTGCAGGCCGCACTCGACAAGCTGCGCACCGACATGGAAGGCAAGGCCAAGGCCGCCGGCGACAAGAACGCCAAGGACGGTAGCGCCTTTCGGGCCGACTACGCCAAGACCAAGGGCGTGAAGAAAACCGAAACCGGCCTGCTGTATCAGGTCCTCACCGAGGGCAAGGGCGCCAAGCCCAAGGCCACCGACACGGTCAAGGTTCACTACCGCGGCACGTTGCCGGACGGCACCGAGTTCGACAGCTCCTACAAGCGCAGCGAACCGGCCACCTTCCAGGTCAACCAGATCATCCCCGGCTGGCAGGAAGCGCTGGTGCTGATGCCCAAGGGCTCGAAGTGGAAGATCGTCCTGCCGCCGGAACTGGCGTACGGCGCCCAAGGCGCCGGCCGCGCCATCGGTCCCAACCAGACCCTGGTGTTCGAGATCGAGCTGCTGGACATCGCCGCCGCCGCGCCGAAATAAGCACATCTGCATGATCGGCGGCGGGGTCCGGCCAGTGGCTCCGCCGCCCGTTTTCCGGCCGCCGCCCGGACGGTCACCCCGATGAACTACCGTCACGCCTTTCACGCCGGCAATTTTGCCGACGTCATGAAGCACGTCTGCCTGGTCGCGCTGCTGCGCGGCCTGTCGCGCAAGGACAGCGCCTGGTGCTTCCTGGACACCCACGCCGGCGCGGGTGACTACGATCTGGGCGCCCCGCCGTCGCAAAAGACCGGCGAATACCGGCACGGCATCGGCCGTCTGTGGCAGGCCACCGGCCCATTGCCGGACGCGCTGACCGATTACCTGAACGTTATCCGTCCGCTGCTGGGCAATGACGGGACGCTGCGCCGTTATCCGGGCTCGCCGCTGATCGCCGCCGCCGTGGCCCGGCCGCAGGACCGCCTGATCGCCTGCGAGCTCAATCCGCTGGAATTCGCCACCCTGGGCGAAGCCTGTCGCGGCCACGGCCCGATCACCGTGCAGCAGATGGATGGCTACCAGGCCTTGAAAGCCTATCTGCCGCCGCGCGAGCGCCGCGGCCTGGTGCTGATCGACCCACCCTACGAGCAGCCGGGCGAGCTGCCGCGCCTGCCGCGCGAGCTGCTGGCGGCGCACAAGCGCTTTGCCACCGGCGTGTATGCGCTGTGGTATCCGCTCAAGGACGAGGGCCCCATCGCCGGCCTCAAGCGGCAGCTGAAAGACGCCGGCCTGCGCCGCATCCTGCAGGTGGAGCTGCGCCTGACGCCGCTGGTTCAGGGCGGCATGCTGCACGGCTGCGGCGTGCTGGTGATCAATCCGCCGTGGGGTTTCGCCCAGCAGATGGCGACCGCCATGCCCGCACTGGCGGCCATCCTGGCCCCCGGCAGCGGCCAGGGCCGGGTGGACTGGCTGGTGCCGGAATAAAAGGAGCCCGAATCCCGGAGCAGCCCGGGCAGGCGGGGCAGTTCACGCTTGGCGCAGCGCGGCCACCGGCCACAGACCGAGTGATTTGTCGGCGTAGCGGCCGTCTTTTTCGGTGCAGCGTTCGTTGATGAGTTCAAGCGGCTGCGGCAGGTTGAACGGCGGCCGCTGCAGGTTCAACGCACGCCACTTGCCGGTCGGAATATCGGCATTCTCGGATCGCCCGGTAAACGTGGTGGTCAGCAGATAGCGCGCCCCGCTGGCGGCAATGTTGGCCAGCGCCTGCTGCGCCTGGGCAAACGACAGGTGCACCAGGCAATCGCGGCACAGCACCAGATCCACCGCCGGCAGGCGGTCGCGGGTCAGATCGAGCACCTGGAAATCCACCCCCGGCCGCGCGCGGCGGCGCCGGTTGGTATCAATCAGCGGCACCACGATGTCGGCACCGATGTATTCGATGCCGGTCAGATCGACCCGCTTCATCCACTCGAAATCGCCACACGGGACGTCCAGCACGCTGCGCACGCCCAGCCGCCGCAGCAGCAGCGGCAGTTCCCGCACGATCACCCGCGTCTGGTCGGCGTCCGAGCCGGTGCCGGACAACGAGTGCCGGCCACCCCATTTGTTGCGCCGGAAAAAATCCGTGAACAGCTGCGCCGCGTCCACGTCGCGAGCGGATGCCGGCAAGCGGCGCCGACTGCCGATGCGCCGCCACAGCCTTGCCAGCATTGCCATCCACCCTCTCCGCCGGTGACCTGCCCGCGATGATAGCCGACCGGATGCGCCCGCCAGCGCGTTGACGCCCCCGCCTCGGCCGCCTACCATGCCGGCCGCTTCGTGGTGTCCCAAAGGCGTTCGCCTGCGGGATGAAACGGGAAGCCGGTGCGTTCCTGACGAACAATTCCGGCACTGCCCCCGCAACGGTAAGCGAGTCAAGCTGCGGCGAAATGCCACTGTGCCATCGGCACGGGAAGGCGCCGCAGCCGGGGTTCATGCCCCACTCGCAAGTCCGGAGACCGGCCCGAGGCACTTTGGTCGGCATTGCGGTGGGCGATGCGCCGGGAGGGTTGTGCCGCCCTGCGGCCGCCGTGCCGCGCGTTTTCCCCTGCTTGCCGGTTTTTTCAAGCCGAACCAGCTCTCACGCGGGTGAGCGCGAGCAGGAGTATCCCGATGACCCACGCAGGCAAGCTCGGCCGTCTGGCCGGACTATCCCTTTTTGCGGCCAGCCTCCAGGCAGCCGAAGAAACACCCCTGACCATCAACATCACGGCCGGACGCACGCCGCAGTCGAACGTCGACACGCTGGCGTCGGTGACGGTCATCGACCGGGCCCAGATCGAACGCCGCCAGGCAAGCTCCGTGCAGGAAGCCCTGCGCGGCGTGCCAGGCCTGGGCTTCAGCAACAACGGCGGCCTGGGCAAATCGACCTCGGTATTCCTGCGCGGAACCGAGTCCGATCACGTGCTGGTGCTGATCGACGGCATCCGCGTCGGCTCCGCGACGCTGGGCACGGCGTCGTTCCAGGACATTCCCATCGACCAGGTCGAGCGCATCGAGGTCGTGCGCGGCCCGCGCTCGAGCCTGTACGGCGCCGACGCCGTCGGCGGCGTGATCCAGATCTTCACCCGCAAGGGCGGCGGGGCACTCACGCCGCGCCTGAGTCTGGGCGGCGGCAGCCACGCCACGCAGGACTACAGCGCCGGCCTGTCCGGCGGCGGCGATCGCGGCTGGTTCAATGTGGGCGCCAGTCACCTGGAAACGCAGGGTTTCAACTCCTGCGACGGCCTGCCTTTTCCGCCCGGTGGCGGCTGCTTCGTGAGCGAGCCGGACCATGACGGCTACCGGAACACCGGCGCCTCGCTGCGCGCCGGCTACAAGCTCAGCGACACGCTGGACCTCGAAGGCCACTACCTGCGTGGCGAGGGCGACAACGAGTACGACGGCAGCGTGTTCTCGGGCAACAGCACGGATTTCGTGCAGGACGTGGCCGGCGCGCGCCTGAACTGGCAGGCCCTGTCCTTCTGGCGCATGTCGCTGTCCGGCGGACGCAGCCGGGATCTGAGCGACAACTTCTACAACGGCACGTTCAACAGCGCCTTCGACACCGAGCGGCGCAGCGCCAGCTGGCAGAACGATTTCGCACTCAGCGCCCAGCAGCGCCTGACGCTGGGCGCCGACTGGCTGGACGACCGCGTCGATGGCACGACCGCCTTTCTGGTCGACTCGCGCGACAACGCGGCCGGCTTTGGCCAGTATCAGGGCCGCTTTGGCGAGCATGACATCACCCTGGCGGCGCGCCGCGACGACAACCAGCAATTCGGTGGCCACACCACCGGCTCGGTGGCATGGGGCTATCGGTTCAGCCCGACCCTGCGCGCGATGGCCGCCTGGGGCAGCGCCTTCAAGGCGCCGACCTTCAACGAGCTGTATTTCCCGTTCTTCGGCAACCCGAACCTGAAGCCCGAGGAGTCGGACAGTTTCGAGCTTGGCCTCACCGGCGAACACGCGGCCCTGGCGTGGTCCGTGAACGCCTACCAGACCAAGATCGACCGGCTGATCGGTTTCGATGCCAGCTTCAACCCGGTGAACATCGACAAGGCGCGGATTCGCGGCCTGGAACTGGTCGCCTCGACCCGGCTCGCCGGCTGGGACCTGGCCGGCAACCTCAGCACGCTGGATCCGGAAAACCGCGGCCACGACGCCAACCGCGGCAATCAGTTGCCGCGCCGCGCCAAGCTCATGGCGCGCCTGGATGCCGACCGCGCCGTTGGCGCCTGGCGGCTTGGCACCAGCCTCTACGGCGAGAGCCGGCGCTACGACGACCTGGCCAACACGCAGTCTCTGGGCGGCTACGTGACGCTCGACCTGCGCGCCGCCTACGCCCTGCGCCGCGACTGGTCGCTGGAGGGCAAACTCGCCAACCTGCTGGACAAAAACTACCAGACGGCGCGCCTGTTCAACGAAGATGGACGCAACGCCATGTTCACCGTGCGCTATGCGCCAGCCGGGCGATGATCGTGCTGTAGGAGCCCGGCTGTGCCGGGCGATCTGCGCGCAGGGTGGCGCTCCCAGCGCAGGTGTCGCCCGGCAAGCAAGCGGCGCGCGCCGGGCGGCTGTGCCGACACCGACCAGACCCGTGGCAACCTTTCCCTTCTCCCTCCTCTGACCGAGACGAAACCATGAACAAACTACCCCTGCCCCATCCCCTGCCGGTCGGCCTGCTGCTGGCCGCCCTGATGATCGCCACGCGCAGCCATCATTTCGCCAGCGCCCTGCACCTGCCGGATGCCTCCTGGGCGGTGTTCTTCCTGGCCGGCGCGCTGCTGCCGGGCTGGCTGCCGCTGGCCGGACTGCTGGCACTGGCGGCAACGGTGGATTACCTCGCCATCAGCTTCGGCGGCGTCAGCGCCTTTTGCGTGAGCCCGGCGTACGTCGCGCTGCTGCCGGCCTACGGCGCGCTGTACGCGGCCGGCCGCTGGTATGCGCGCCGCCATCGGGCGACGCCGCGCAGCCTGCTGCCGTTCACCGGTTCGGCGCTGGTCGGCACGACGCTGTGCGAGCTGCTCAGCAGCGGCGCGTTCTACTTCTTCTCCGGCCGCTTTGCCGCACCGACGCTGGCCGAGTTCGGCGCCCGGCTGGCGCGCTATTTCCCGTACGCGCTCGAAGGCATGGCCCTGTACCTGGGCACGGCAGTGATCGTCTACGCCGCCTTCACGGCGCTGGCCGGACGCCATCCGGCCAGCCTGCGCCGATGATCGATAAAGACGTGGGAGGCCCGCCCCCTGGCCGAAGGGGCGGACCGGAGATTCGCGGCGGGGGCGCCGCTCACACAGGGGCGCCGCTCACGACTGCCCACAGCGCAGCAGGAGGCCCGGCCGCGGGCCGAATCTGCCGATGACCGAAGATCGCGCCGAACGCCACCGCGCGCGCATGGCGCGGCGCAAGGCGCGGGTCGATGCGGACATTGCCGCCGCCGCGCAGGACAAGGGCCTGCTGCTGGTGCTGACCGGCCCCGGCAAGGGCAAGTCCAGTTCGGCCTTCGGCATGCTGGCGCGGGCGCTGGGGCATGGGCACAAGGTCAGCGTGGTGCAGTTCATCAAGGGCCGCAGCGACACCGGCGAGGAGGCATTCTTTCGCCGCCAGCCGGGTGTCGACTGGCAGGTGTGCGGCGCGGGTTTCACGTGGGAGACGCAGGACCGCGAGCAGGACATCGCCGCCGCCCGCGCCGGCTGGGCGGCGGCGGCGTGCGCACTGGCCGATCCGACCGTCAACCTCGTGGTGCTGGACGAGTTGACCTACCTGTTCAGCTACGGCTACCTCGATCTGGCGACGGTGCTGGCGGATCTGGCCGCCCGCCCACCCATGCAGCACGTGGTCGTCACCGGCCGGGCGGCGCCGCAGGCGCTGATCGACGCCGCCGACACGGTCAGCGACATCGGCGACCTGAAGCACGCCTTTCGGGCCGGCGTGCGCGCCCAGCCGGGGATCGACTGGTGACCCGCCACTGCCCCACCCTGCTGGTGGCAGCGCCCGCCTCCGGTCAGGGCAAGACCACGGTCACCGCGGCACTGGCGCGCCTGCACCGGCGGGCCGGCCGGCAGGTACGGGTGTTCAAGTGCGGGCCGGACTTTCTGGACCCGCAGATTCTGGCCGCAGCCAGCGGCGCGCCGGTCCACAGCCTCGACCTTTGGATGTGCGGCCAGGAGGACGGCGCGGCGCGGCTATATGCGGCCGCTGCCGAGGCCGACCTGATCCTGGTGGAAGGCGTCATGGGCCTGTACGACGGCGCGCCGTCCAGCGCCGACATCGCGCGCCGCTTCGGCCTGCCGGTGCTGGCGGTGATCGACGCCGCGGCGATGGCGCAAACCTTCGGCGCCGTGGCGCACGGGCTGGCCACCTACGGCGCGGGCGTCAACCTGACCGGCGTGTTGGCCAACGGCGTCGGCAGTCCGCATCACGCGGATTTGTTGACCGCCAGCCTGCCGTCCGGCATTGCCTGGTATGGCGCGCTGGCCCGCGATGCCGCGACCGGCTTGCCGGAACGGCATCTTGGCCTGCTGCAGGCGTCCGAAATCACCGACCTCGACCAGCGTCTGGATCGCCTGGCGGACGCCCTCGCCCACGGCTCGGCCCAGGCGGGGCAGCTGCCGCCGGCGGTGAGTCTTGCCGAAGCGCGGTTGCCCGAACCAACGTCGCTGCTTGGCGGCATCAGCGTTGCCGTGGCCCGCGATGCCGCGTTCGGTTTTGTCTATCCGGCCAACCTTGACTGCCTGACGCGGCTTGGCGCGCGGCTCGCCTTCTTCTCGCCGCTCGCCGACCAGGCCTTGCCGACCTGCGACGCCGTGTGGCTGCCGGGCGGCTATCCGGAACTGCACGCCGCGCAGCTGTCGAAAAACAGGCGCTTTCTGGATGCGCTGCGTGCCCACCACGCCGCCGGCCGACCAATCCTGGCCGAGTGCGGCGGCATGATGGCGCTGTTCGAAACCCTCACGGACATCAATGGTCGGGCCCACGCGCTGGCCGGCCTGCTGCCCGGCACGACGGTGATGCAAACCCGCCTCGGCGCGCTGGGCGGGCAGGCACTTGCGCTGCCGCAGGGCGAGCTACGAGGGCACGCCTTTCACTACTCGCGGGCCGAAACACCGCTCGAACCGGCGCTACGCGCCCACACTGCCGACGGCCGGCCCGGCGAGGCGGTGTACCAGACCGGCCGGCTTACCGCTTCCTACCTGCATGCCTACTTTCCGAGCAACCCGGCCGCCGTCGCCGCCCTGCTGCGGCCATGACCGATACCGAGGTCTTTGGCGCCGCCGAGCGCAGCGCCGTCTACCGCGCCATCCATGCCCGCCGCGACATGCGCCATTTCGCCCACGGCACGGTGGACGAGGCGGTGCTGGCGCGCCTGCTGGAGGCCGCCCACGCCGCCCCAAGCGTCGGCCTGATGCAACCGTGGCGCTTTGTGCGCGTCACCGAAGGCGCCCTGCGCGGGGCCATTTACGACCTGGTGCAGGCCGAGCGCACCGCGACCGCCGCCGCGCTCGGCGACCGTGGCGACGCGTTCATGCACCTGAAGGTGGAGGGCATCCGCGACTGCGCCGAGCTGCTGGTGGCCGCACTGGCACCCGACGATGGCACCGTGTTCGGGCGCCGCACCCTGCCGCAGGAAACGGCGCTGGCGTCCGTCGCCTGCGCCATCCAGAACCTGTGGCTGGCGGCGCGGGCGGAGAATCTGGGCCTGGGCTGGGTATCGCTGTTCGACCCGACGGCGCTGGCCGCACTGCTGCATTTGCCGTCCGGCGCGCGGCCGGTGGCCATCCTGTGCCTGGGGCCGGTGGCGCAGTTCTATCCACGTCCCATGCTGGAACTGGCCGGCTGGCGCCAGGCGCGGCCGCTGGCCGAGCTGGTGCACGACAACCGCTGGCCGGCGCAGCCATGACCGACCGCCACCCGCGCCGCAGCGCCACCACCCGGACGCCGACATGAGCGCGGCGCTGCTGGCCAGCACCGCGGTCCTGCTCGACGCGCTGCTGGGCGAGCCGCGCCGCTGGCACCCGCTGGTCGGCTTCGGCCGGCTGGCGGGGTGGCTGGAAGGCCGGCTCTATGGCCCGGCCGGGGCGCGCCCGGCGGTCCGGCGGGCGCGCGGCGGTCTGGCGCTGGCGGCACTGGTGCTGCCGGCGACGGCGGGCGCCGCGCTGCTGGCCGCCCTGCCCGGCCCAATCGGTGCGGCAGCGAGCGTCGCGCTGCTGTATTTGACGCTCGGCCATCGCAGCCTGCGCCAGCACGCAGCAGCGGTGGCGCAAGCCCTGCAGCGCGACGATCTGCCAGCGGCCCGGGCGCAGGTCGGGCGCATGGTCAGCCGCGACTGTGCGGCGCTGGATGGCCCCGGCATCGCCGGCGCCACGGTCGAATCGGTGCTGGAAAACGGCAACGATGCGGTGTTCGGCGCGCTGTTCTGGTTCGCGCTGGCCGGTGCGCCAGGGGCAGTGGCGTATCGCCTGGTCAACACGCTGGACGCGATGTGGGGCTATCGCAACGCCCGTTACCGGGATTTCGGCTGGGCCGCAGCGCGCCTGGATGACCTGCTCAATTACCTGCCGGCCCGCCTGACGGCCACCGGTTATGCGCTGCTCGGCCGCAGCCGCCTGGCGCTGAGCTGCTGGCGGCGCCAGGCGCCGGCCTGGAAAAGCCCCAACGCCGGACCGGTGATGGCGAGCGGTGCCGGGGCGCTCGGCGTGCGTCTCGGCGGGCCGGCCAGCTACGGCGGGCAGCGCCAGGAACGCCCGGCGCTGGGCAGCGGCGCGCCACCCGACGCGCACGACATCGAGCGCGCGCTGGCGCTGGTCGGGCGCACCGTGCTGCTGTGGCTGCTCGGGCTGTGGCTGCTGGAACTGCTCGCCCGGCAGGTGCCGCATGCATGAGCACGGCGGCCGGGTGCGGGCGGCGGCGCAGCGCTACGGCATCCCCGCCCCGCGCTGGCTGGATCTGTCCACCGGCATCAACCCGCACGGCTGGCCGGTGCCGCCGGTACCGGCCGCGGCCTGGGCGCAGTTGCCACAGGACGATGACGGCCTGGAAGCCGCCGCCCGCGCCTGTTACCGGGCGCCGCACGCCCTGCCGGTGGCCGGCTCGCAGGCGGCCATTCAGGCGCTGCCGTGGCTGCGACCACCCGGCCGGGTGGTCGTGCTCGCACCGGCCTATTGCGAGCACGCCGGCGCCTGGGCGCGCGCCGGGCACACGCCCGTGCCGGTAGCCCCGCCCGACGCGAGCGAAGTGACCGGGCTTGCGGCGCGCGGCGACGTGGTCGTCATCATCCAGCCGAACAACCCGACCGGCCATGCCTGGGCGCCGGACGCGCTGCTGGCCTTGCACCAGCAACTGGCGGCGCGCGGCGGCTGGCTGGTCGTGGACGAGGCTTTCGTCGATGCCGCGCCGCAGATCAGCCTCGCCACGCACAGCGGGCGACCCGGACTGGTGGTGCTGCGGTCGCTCGGCAAGTTTTTCGGACTCGCCGGGGCGCGGGTGGGCTTCGTGCTGGCGGCGCCTGCACTGCTGGAAACGCTACGCGACAAGCTCGGTCCGTGGCCGCTGGCCGGTCCGTCACGCATCATCGCCGCCGCTGCGCTGACCGACCGTGCCTGGCAGGACGCCACCCGGGCCCGCCTCATCCACGACGGCGCCCGGCTCGGCGCGCTGCTGGAACGGAACGGCTTGCGACCGGCGGGCGGCTGCGCCCTGTTTCAGTGGGTGGCGACCGGGCAGGCGGCCGCGCTGCATGACGCCCTGGCGCGGCGCGGGATCCTCACCCGGTTGTTCGAGGATCCGCCGAGCCTGCGCTTTGGCCTGCCCGGCAATGAAGACGCCTGGCGGCGGCTGGACGCGGCTCTGACCGACGTCGCCCAACAAACGGCGGCCGCACCGTGAACGCCATCGCCCCGCAGCTGGCCACGCACGGCAGCGCGGCGCAGCCGTGCCTGGTGTGGCGCTTCGATGCACCGCAACGCTGCATCGCCAGCGCGCCGGTCGGGGGCGGAATCGGCACCGCCCGCTGGGTCATCAACGCGCAGGTGGACACCGATTACCGGCGCACGGACCTGGACGCGCACCTGGCCGCCATCGCTGCCGATTGCGCCTGCACCGGGCGGGGCCTGGGCCTGCTGACGGCGGCCCGGGTCGGGGCTTGGCAACGGGGCGCGGATGAGGACGCGGTGGCGGATGCCACGGTCGGCGTCAGCTGGCCGATCTGGGCCGCGGCGGCGCCCGTGCCGGCAACCGGCGCCACCCGGCCGGGCACCATCAACATCGTCGTACAGGTGCCGGTGCGCCTGAGCGCGGCAGCGCTGGTCGGCGCCGTCGTTACCGTTACCGAAGCGAAAACGCAGGCCTTGCTCGAAGCCGGCGTGCCGGGCACCGGCACCGCCAGCGACGCGGTGTGCATCCTGTGCCCGCCGCAGGGACCGGCCGAGGCCTTTGCCGGGCCGCGCGCGCCGTGGGGCGCACGCATCGCCCGGGCGGTCCACGGCGCGGTGCGCGCCGGGCTGCAAGCCAAGCCATGAGCGCCCCGACCCTGATGGTGCAGGGCACCACCTCCGACGCCGGCAAGACCACGCTGGTGGCCGGCCTGTGCCGGGCCCTGCAGCGGCGCGGCTGGGCGGTGGCGCCGTTCAAGCCGCAGAACATGGCGCTCAACAGCGCCGTGACGGCGGACGGCGGCGAAATCGGCCGCGCCCAGGCCCTGCAGGCGCAGGCCGCCGGCCTTGCCCCGCACACCGACATGAACCCGGTGCTGCTGAAACCAAACGACGACACCGGCGCGCAGGTGATCGTGCACGGCCGGGCGATCGGCAACCTCGATGCCGCCAGCTACCATGCCTTCAAGCCGCGCCTGCGCGAGGCGGTACTGGCCTCGCACCGACGCCTTGCCGGGCAGTACCAGGCGATCATCGCCGAGGGCGCGGGCTCGCCGGCGGAGATCAACCTGCGCGACGGCGACATCGCCAACATGGGCTTCGCCGAGGCCGTCGACTGCCCGGTGATCCTGATCGCCGACATCGACCGCGGCGGTGTGTTCGCCCATCTGGTCGGCACACTGGCGCTGCTGTCGGCCAGCGAGCGGGCGCGCGTACGCGGCTTTGTCATCAACCGCTTTCGCGGCGATCTGACATTGCTGCAAAGCGGCCTGGACTGGCTGGAACGCCAGACCGGCATCCCGGTGCTGGGCGTGTTGCCTTACCTGCACGGGCTGGCACTGGACGCCGAGGACGCCGTCGCCAGCGGCCAGACGGCTTTCGTCAACGGTGCGCTTCAGGTGCTGGTGCCGCTGCTGCCGCGCATCAGCAACCATACCGATTTCGACCCGCTGCGTGCCCATCCGCAGGTGTCGCTGCGCTATCTGCGCGGCGGCGACGCCTGGCCGGCGGCCGACCTGGTCATCCTGCCCGGCTCCAAGAACGTGCGTGCCGACCTGGCCTTCCTGCGCGCGCAGGGCTGGGACCAGGCCATCGGCCGCCACCTGCGCTACGGCGGCAGGCTGCTGGGCATTTGCTGCGGGCTGCAAATGCTGGGACGGGAAATCGCCGACCCGCACGGCGTGGAAGGCGCCCCCGGCAGCAGCGCCGGACTCGGCCTGCTGGACCTGGTCACCACGCTGGCGCCAAACAAGCGCCTGGCCAATGTCAGCGGCCGCCTACTGCCCGATGATGTGCCGGTGTGCGGCTACGAAATCCACGCCGGCATCAGCCACGGCCCGGCACTGAACACGCCGCTGGTGCGGCTGGACGATGGCCGGCGCGACGGCGCCCGCAGCGCGGATGGACAGATACTGGCGACTTATCTGCACGGCCTGTTTGAATCCGCCGCGAGCCTCCGGGCGCTGCTGGCCTGGGCCGGCTTGGCACGGCCCCAGCCGCTCGACCCGGCGGCGCTGCGCGAAGCGGCCATCGAGCGCCTCGCCGATGCCTGCGTGGCGCATCTCGATCTGGACCGCATCGAGCAGCTGCTGCGCTCCGGTGCGCCCGACACGGCCTGATGTGCGAACCGATCCGGGGTGGCGCTTGCTGGCTTTTCCTCCGGTCGGTCGGGCCCGGCCCGACCGCTTCTTGTGCCAGGGCGCGCCTTCATCTTCGGGCCCACGTCTCGCTCCGCAGCCGCGTACGGTGCGGCTCGGAACGACAGTAGGCCACCTCGTGGCGTAACCCTGCAGCGGCGATCAGCTGCCGCCGTTCGACTCCTCGCCGACGAACTCCGGCGGCGTCACGCCCAGGGTGCCCAGCAACTGGCCCTTGCTGCCGAAGATGCGGTAGTGGGCGTACATCAGGCGGTACTTGCCATCGATGTAATTGGACTCGGCGACGAAGCGCTCGTTTTCCGTATCCAGCAAGTCCAGCAGGGTGCGCTGGCCGATGTTGAACTGTTTCAGGTACGCGGTCCGCGTCGCGTTGGCGGAGTCGGCGTGCAGACGCAGCAACTCCAGCCGGGTCTGGGCGGTCAGGTAGTCGTTCCAGGACAGGCTGGCTTCCTCGATCACCTGGTCTTCGGCACGATCACGGATGTTCTTCGCCTCGGTGATGCGATGGGCGGTCGAACGCTTGCGCGCCAGGTCCGCGCCACCGCGATAGATGTTGTAGTTCATCCGCACCATGGCGATCAGGTCTTCGTCCGCACCGCGCACGCCGTCGATGTTGTCATTGTGGCTGGCGCCCAATTCCAGGTCGAAACGGGGGAAATCATTGGACCGTGCCTGCTCGTGCTGGGCTGTGGTGGCGTCGATGTCAGCCACCGCGGACAGCAGCGTCGGATGGGTTTCCCGCGCCTCGCCCACCAGGCCCGGCAGATCCGCCGGCATCTTGTCCGCAGGCACGGTCGGCGCGGTCAGTTCGGCTGGCATTTCCCCGACCACCCGCACATAGGCGATCTCGGCGTCGCGCAGGTTGCCCTGCTGCGCTTCCAGATTGGCCCGCGCCAAGGCCAGACGGCCGGCTGCCTGATCGGTATCCGCCGTGCGACCGACGCCACGCTCGCTGCGCATGCGGATCTGGTCGTACACGCGCTGATGCGCTTCGAGGTTGTCCTTGGCCAGTGCCACCTGTTCCTGGCGGCGCAGCACGTCCAGATAGGTCTGCGTGGCACGCAGGCCGACATCCTCGGCGGCCGCCAGCACGCGGAAAGACGCCGCCTGCAGGGTGGCCTTCTGGCGGGCTACTTCGTTCTTGGTGAAAAAGCCGTCGAACAGCATCTGCGTGATCTTGATGCCGCTTTCTTCCCGATGCAGGCCGCGGTAGCCCTGTCTGCCGGTCGCAGCCAGCGTGGAGGTGTTGTCGCTTTTCTCGCCGCCGACACCCGCATACACATCGACACGCGGCAGGTAGCCGGCCTTGGCCTCGCGCACGTCCTGCTCGATGGCCCGCGCGTCGTCCTGCGTGACCAACACGTCCGGGTTGTGCACGATGGCTTTATGGATGGAATCGGACAGGTCGCCAGCGATGACCGGCGAACCGACCAACGAAAGCGCCCCTAGCAACGCCGCTGAACGAACAGTTTTCATGACTGTATGAACCGCCCCGGTAACCCCGGAGACTCGTTGGTGTGAGTCACGCCGCCGTGGCGAGCTCGCAGGTCTGCTGATAGTAGTTCGCTTCGGCTTCGGCCGGGGGGATGTCGCCGATCGGCCCCAGCAAGCGCTTGTGGTTGAACCAGTCCACCCAATCGAGCGTGGCCAGTTCGACGTCCTGCGGGGTCCGCCAGGACCGCCGATGGATGACTTCGGCCTTGTACAGCCCGTTGATCGTCTCGGCCAAGGCGTTGTCGTAGGAGTCGCCGACGCTACCGACCGAGGGTTCAATGCCGGCCTCGGCCAGCCGCTCGGTGTAGCGGATCGACACGTACTGCACGCCGCGGTCGCTGTGGTGGATCAGCCCGCCTTGCGTCGGTCGGCGCGCGTGCAGGGCTTGCTCCAGCGCATCCAGGACGAAGTCGGTGCGCGCCGAACTGGACACCTTCCAGCCCACAATCCGGCGGGCGTACACGTCGATCACGAACGCCACGTAGACGAAGCCCTGCCAGGTCGAGACGTAGGTGAAGTCGCTGACCCACAGCGCGTTCGGGCGCTCGGCGCGGAACTGCCGGTTGACCTTGTCCAGCGGGCACGGCGTGGCCTTGTCGCTGACCGTGGTCTTGACTGTCCTGCCGCGGATCACGCCCCGCAGTCCAAGCCGCCGCATCAGCCGCTCCACCGTGCAGCGCGCCACCTGATAACCCTCCCGACGCAGCTGTTTCCAGACCTTGCGCACGCCGTAAACCTGCTGGTTCTCATCCCAGACCCGGCGGACCTCCTGGCACAAGACATCGTCTCGCCAGGCGCGATTCGGCCGCAGCTGCGGATCGGCGCGCCGCGCCGCCTGCGTGTAGTACGTCGACGGAGCGATCGGCAGCACCTTGCAGATCGGCTCGACCCCGTAGACGTCGCGGTGTTCGTCGATGAACGCCGTCATGGCTTGAACCGGCGGTCGAGCTCCGCCTGGGCAAAATACGCGCTGGCCTTGCGCAGGATCTCGTTGGCCTGTCGCAACTCGCGGTTCTCGCGCTCCAGCTGCTTCAGGCGCTCGGCCTCGGCGGTCGTGGTGCCAGGCCGCAGGCCCCGGTCACGCTCCGCCTGTCGCACCCAGCGCCGCAGCGTCTCGGCCGTACAGCCGAACTTGGCACTGATCGAACTGATCGCCGCCCACTGCGAACCGTGCTCGCCCTGGTGCTCCAGCACCATCCGGACTGCTCGCTCCTGTACCTCAGGGGAAAACTTCGCTGACTTTCTCATGGCTCTATCCTCTCAAGGGAATGAGCCTCCGGGAAAGCCGGGGCGGTTCAGTACCCCTTATGTTGTTGACGGGGCATCAACCCCACCCTGAGTGCCAAGCCGGTTGAGTATATGAAGAAGCCTGGAACAAAAGCTATCAAAAGATTGTGTATTGGGACACTCGACGGCGATCCGCGCGGGTGCGCTCCCGGGTATTTTTGCCGTCCCGGTCGGCAACCACTTGGTAATTGGTGGCGTGTGTTTCCACGTCGTAGAGCACCCCCATCATGTTCTGGGTCAGCCAGATGCTCTCGTCGGCATAGACGGCCTCAACGCCACCGCCCCGGTGGCAGCCACAAAGGTCAGGTAATCAGCAGCGGAGGAGCGGACGGATCGACACTCGTGGTGGTAGGGTCTTGTTGGTTTCTTAGCCATCAGAAACACCCCTCGATCCACTCCCACCGCCTGTCCTTGACCATCACGAAGCGGCAGCGCCCCTCGGACAGACTCGCCCACAGGCCGCCGATCAGGCGGTCGTCTTCGGCTCCCGCCCAGCGATCCGCGCCCTTGTACTCGACGGCCAGGATCGGGCCCGGCTGGTCCGCGGTGCCGGGCAGCTGACACAGGAAATCCGGATAAAAACGCCCGTCAGCCTTCTGCAGGAAGAACGAACTGCCTTCACGCCGCACCAGATTGCGCACCCAGAACCGGATGCGGCCCTTGTGCGCCTGCATGTCCAGCCAGCAGGCGCATTCGAACTCTTCCTTGCTGTCGAAGTCGCCGATGCGGCCGTAGAAGTGCCGACGGAAATCGAAGTGCCCGAAACGGCCGTCGTATTCGCGGCTGGGTGCGTAGGCGTGCGGGTTGAACTCGAAGGCGTATCGATCGGTCACCGCCACGCGCGAGGCCGCATCCTCGCCGAACAGCGTCTGCTGGAAGGCCTTGCCGACCGCCTGGCGACGCAGATCACGGATGCGCGCTTCCAGCCGATTGCGGATCAGGAATTTCTGCAGATTGGCGCGCGCCAGCGTGAATCCATCCCGGCGCAGCAAATCGGTGATCCACGCGGCGACGAAGGCCTGCTTGCTGGCGTGGGTGAGCGATTGCTCGGGCAGGTTGCGGCACAGCCAGGTGGCCAGACGCACTTCATCCCAGTTCTCGGGTTGATAGACCAGCCCCAGATCGCGTTGCAGATCGGGCAGGAAGCGCGAAACGACCTTGCCGCTCGCGTCGTCCACGTCGATCTCGCCGCCTTCGGACACTTTCAGGTTGCCGTCCAGGGCCAGCAGATCCTCGTTGGTCGGCCTGGCGTCGAAGGGCGACAGGTCCCACGGGTACTCCAGCACCTCCGGGTCGTCGAACAATTGCAGTTCGCCCTGCACCCGCAGGGCAAGCTGTGGCACGCGCAAGCGCTCGCCCAGTTCGGCCGGCGTGTGGAAGAACTCGATGGCCGCGGTGCGGCTGATCTGGGCGGCTTCCACAATCGCCGCCGCTGCGATTTCCGACCTGACCGACGCTTTGAGGAATTCGGTTTCGTCCTCCGTCAGTGGCTTGCTGATGGTCAACGTGCTCCGCTCGCCGTCCCAACTCACCTTGTCGCGCACCGGCTTGGGCACGCTCGTGAGGTCGGGTTTCTCGGTCAGCGTGATCGCCACCGGCCGCACCATGACGCGCCCGGCGTGGCCCTCCCAATCCAGCCGCGCCTGATCGTCCTTGGCGGCGGTGACGAACTCCGCCACCTCGCGCCGCTCGAAACCGGCGCCCGTTACCAGACGGTCACGCAGCGCACTCGCCGTCTCGGCGAAGTTGCGCGACACCACGAAGGCATAGGACTGATTCAGCGCCCCGGCCTGGCGGTGACTGGCGCCCGGTTGCCGCAACACCCGCCCGAGCAATTGCTCCACCGCCGTGGCCGACGACAGCGAGGCCATGCTGACCAGAATGTAGGCGAACGGGCAGTCCCAGCCCTCGGCCAGCGCCTTCTGCGTGATGACGAACTTCACCGGGCAGGCCGGGTCGGCAATGCCCAGCTTGTAATCGGCGTCGATCCGCTCCAGGCCCTTTTCCTCGCCGGTGGCGACGACGATCTGCTCCGCCGGAATGCGGTGGTTGGTGATCAGCTCGCTGCGCACACGCTCGAAATCCAGCGTGTCCACGCCGGCCCGGCGCGGTTCGGACTGAATCAGCACGATGGGGCGCAGGTACGCGGCACCGGCGCGCTGTTCGTGCTCGGCGAGCTGTTGCAGCGCCTCGCGCCGGCCGATGGCGTCGGCCAGACACTGCTGCCAGTTCGGCTCGGTTTCCAGCACCACCGGCAGCTTGATCATTTCCTCCGCCTTCAACTCGGCGGCGGAGACGCTGTGCAGCACGTTGGACGGCGTGCGTTCCAGGTCGGGCGTGGCGGTCAGTTCCAGCACGCCGCTGGGGCGAAAGCGCGCCAGCATGTCGAAGGCCAGTTCCGTGCGGCTGTTGTGCGCCTCGTCCACGATCACGAACGGCCGGCGCAGCCGCAGCACATTGGCCAGCGAACACGGCACGGTCTGGTCGGCGCCCGCGCCCTCGGTCAACAGCTGCGCCCGCTGGGCCGGCGCCAGGTGCTCGAAGTGGTGCATCAGCGCGCCGCTGCTCTGGTACACCTTGCGCGATTCCTCGTCCTCCACCTGAAACGCCTGCCGGGTGGCGACGATGATCGTGGTCGAGGTATCCAGCGTGGCGCGGGTGACGCTCTTGGCCTCGTCCAGATCCAGCACCGTGACTGGCCCGGCCTCGCGCAGCGCCCTGTGGTACGGGTGCAGGCGGTCGCGCAGGGCGCGCAGCGTCTGCTCGCGGATCGGTTTGCTCGGCACCAGCCACAGGATCACGCTGTGCTCGCAGCGCAGCAGATGCGTGTTGGCAAGCTGAACACTCCTGGCGGCCAGCCAGGTCTTGCCGCCGCCGGTGGGCACGCGCAGGCAGAAGTACGGCATGTCGGCCGGGAAGCCCGATAGCGGGTTGTATGGATTGCCGCGACCCCACAGGCGCTCGGTGGTGGCGGTGAAGGCGATCGACGGCGACGGCAGTTCGTGGCAGGACTTGAAGTAGGCCTCCACGCTGCCCAGCACCTGCTGCTGGTAGACCTTGGGCGTAAAGGTCGTCATGGTGCGTCCCGCTCGATCCAGTAGTCCGGGGCGCGGTGCAGGTGCGCGACCGCGATGATGTAGATATGGTCGGTCTCGACCGCATAGAGCAGCTTGTATGGAAAGCGGCTCAGGATCATGCGGCGAATCTGGCCACGCTCGACTGGAGCGGCCAGCGGCCAATGGCCCAGGCGCTTCAAGGCATCCCGCACGTCGGCGCGAAAGCGCGCCCCCAACCCTGGCACTTGCCGTTCGTAGTAGCTTTCGCCATCACTGAATTCGGCCTGCGCCTCGGGTGAAAATTCAAAGCGCATCAGAACGGCCCTACGACGTCCTCCGCTGGAATGCCCCGCACCCGACCCGAGCGGTAAGCCGCCAGCCGTCGCTCGGCTTCCTCGATCCAGATGCGATCCAGATCGGGATCGGGCCGATCGAGGCTGTGCAGGAGTTCGTCGATCAACGCGAAACGCTCGTCGGGCGGCAGTTTCAGGGCCGTGTCGATCAATTCTTTCGTGTTCATGGATACCTCCAGTGCTTCATTCGCGCGAGTAATGATTCCGCGCTGCGCGTAAGCCGTATTTTGCGCCTTTCTGGCAGCCCGCAATAAAGCGTTCAGCGAGCCGCGCAAATCCTCGTCCCGGCAATACTCGAAAGGCTTTTTCATTTATACCTCCAGCGCGTACGGGGTCTGCTTGAAGGTGATGCCCTCGCGCGCGGCGCGCCCGCCCATGCGGTTGGCGGCGGCGTAGATCACTTTCGGCCCGGCGAACCTGGGCAGCAGGTCGAACACCGGGCCGGTGAGCACGTTCCCGCCGGCCACCGAACGGTCCTTGAGGATGCCGTTGTAGAGCAGGTAGATGGCGCGGCCCTCGTGCACGCCGATCAGCGGCGAATCGGCCTGGCCCGTGTAGCCGGTACCGGTTTCGGCGAACCAGACGAACTCGGCCAGTTGGGCAAAGCGCACGTCGGCGCGGATCTGGCCGTCGGCATCGAACAGCGGCTCGGCGGACAGGCGGCAGAACTGGAAGCCGCCGCCGAGACCCGCGACCACCTTCTCCCCTCGCCCGGTTGCGGGAGAGGAGCTGGGGGAGAGGGCGCCTTTGGTGTAGCCGGTGGCAACACGGCGCACGCGCTCGGCGGTGACGGTGCGGGCGATGTTGTCGTCCATCTCGACCAGGATGAAGCGACGGTTGCCGCCGTCTTCGGCGTTTTGCTTGAGGACTGCATGGCCTGTAGTCCCGGACCCTGAGAATGAATCCAGAATGATCGCATCCTTATTAAAATAGGTGGCCGCTCGGATTAATGTTTTCACAAGGCTAGACGGCTTTGAGTACTGAAAAACCGTATTTAGGTCTGCTGAAAGTATCGCGGCCAATTCTGAAGAGGCATCTTCATTAGTGCCAACGTCTTTGGTAAGCAGGCTGCTCAGTCCTTTTTGCCCTTGGTTGTCTATTCCCTTCACTGCACGTAGAGACATATTCCTTGTGCGCAAGAAGCATCGCCCCCCGGAAGCAAGCTCTCGATCCAAGTTCTCCTGTGTCCAAACGAAAGGGCCACGGATATGGACGTCAGTGACAAAGGCCCCACCGTAAACGGAAAAATCTGATAGAAGTTCGACTGCTGTGCCACCTCTTCCGTATCTCCCTTGCGCATACACGCCATCCGGCAAGCGTGTGGGCCCCATTTTGTCGCTTGGGATATGTAAATCCTTAATGCCGTTGGTTCTTTTTACAAGCGGGAAATCCTCGTCCACGCCAACATCTTCCCCGACTAATTCTATATCTTCACCTCTCTGGCTATATGCCAGGATGTACTCGGTTTTTTTCGTTAGTTTTTTCGACAGGTGGGAGCCTTTTCGTTTGCGCTCCCAAACAATACAGCCGACAAAATTTAAGCCACCAACTTCCTCAACCAAGCTGCGAAGGTTATGCACTTCGTTATCATCAATTGAGATAAAAAGAATGCCGTCCTCGCGCAGAAACTGCTTCAGCAACACCAGCCGCGGATACATCATGCACAGCCAGCGGTCGTGCCGGTCCAGCGTCTCGCCTTCCTTGCCGACCACCTCGCCCAGCCACTTGCGAATCTCGGGGCTGTTGACGTTGTCGTTGTAGGCCCAGCCCTCGTTGCCGGTGTTGTACGGCGGGTCGATGTAGATGCACTTCACCTTGCCGGCGTAGCGCGGCAGCAAGGCTTTCAGCGCGTGCAGGTTGTCGCCCTGCACGATCAGGTTGTGCGGCGTCCCCCCTTCGGTGCCGGCATCCGCCGCGCCGCAGGACAGCTCCGGCACCGGCTCCAGCAGGCGCAGCGGCACGTCCTTGTGGTGTTTGACGACGGCTTCCTTGCCGATCCAGTTCAATGTAGGCATGCAGGGTCTCGTTGCTTTTCTTGAGCCAAAGCCGGCCTGGCTTGACAAACAGGCCATTCGGGATGCGCTCGCGCGCCGACTTCACTGCCTATCGGCTTTGAACCCGTCGGGGTCTCGGCCGCTGAACGCGCGTAGCGAATCAGCAGCCTTTGTTTTTTCTGGACGACCGTCACGAGCACGCTCTCCGCCGGTGGCGCAGCGCCGACCGAAAGCAGGGGTTTCCGGTCAAGTTGTCGCGCACACCGATCACGAATCTCGATTCATCCGGATTGGCTTCGTCGCAACACACCTCGAACACCATCCTTGCTCCCCTCCACTCAATCCAGCACGACCAGAAACTCGGTGGCCAGCGCTTCCGGGCGCACGGCGCGAGAGTCCGGGCTGCGGTGCAGCTTGACCAGGCCGTGGCGCTCCAGGTGACGCAGGGTGCGCGACAGGTTGCTGGCCGCGCGGCCGGACCATTCGGCCAGCTCCAGCACCGTGCGGGGTTGCCGTTCCCGCATCAGGCGCAGCAACGCGCGGTTTTCGTCCGACAGCAAGCTGGCCATCTGCCGCCAGGAATCGAACCAGACGGTGGGCGTGGGATTGCTGGCGTCATCGACTGCCCGACGGCCGGTTTTGGCCGGACGGATGCCAATCACTGTGCGCATGCCTGGGCTCCCAGTTGTGGTAACGGGATGCTATCACGAAGGCATAGTATCTGTCGGCGGCGAATGGCGCCCTCTATCACCGCATATGCTACGGCGAATAACTTGCGCATGCGGGGATTGCGGCTCATGATCTCCGCATGAATAGCGGCGATTACAACTACATCTGGCAGTCCAACGACTGGCCGAACTGGCACTTCGACCTGGCAGCACTGGCTGGCCCTATGGCCGAGGTCAGTCGCGCCCAGGGGCTCTTGATGGGCCGTCTGGCCGACGTGGGCATGGCGCTGCGCGATCAGGCCAGCCTGGCCGCGCTCACCGAAGACGTGGTCAAGACCAGCGAGATCGAGGGCGAGCAGCTCAACGTCGAATCCGTGCGTTCGAGCATCGCGCGCCGATTGGGCGTGGACATCGGCGCCCTGGCCCCGGTGGATCGGCACGTCGAGGGCGTGGTCGAGATGGTGCTCGATGCCACCGCCAACTGTCAGGCACCGGTGTCGCGGGAGCGACTGTTCGGCTGGCATGCCGCGCTGTTTCCTACAGGCTACTCCGGCCTTGCCAAGATCAAGATTGGCGGCTGGCGCGACGATGCCAGCGGCCCGATGCAGGTGGTGTCCGGCCCCATCGGCCGCCAGAAGGTGCATTTCGAGGCGCCGCCGGCCGATCGTCTGGAAGCTGAAACAAGCCGATTCCTCGACTGGGTCAATGGCGCATCGAACGACCTGCCGCTGCTCAAGGCCGGGCTTGGTCACCTGTGGTTCGTCACCTTGCACCCGTTCGACGACGGCAATGGCCGTATCGCCCGTGCCATCGGCGATCTGCTGCTGGCGCGCGCCGACGGCAGCCCGCAACGCTTCTACAGCCTGTCGGCGCAGATCCAGCGCGAACGCAAGGCCTACTACGACATCCTGGAGCGGACGCAAAAAAGGTCGATGGATGTCACCGAGTGGCTTGCCTGGTTCCTCGACACGCTCCATCGCGCCGTCGATCAGGCACAGCACACGCTCGACGCCGTGCTGACCAAGGCGCGGTTCTGGCAGCGCTGGGCGACCACGCCACTGAACGAGCGACAGGTGTCCTTTGTCGATCAGGAGAGCCAGCGGCTGCGCACCAACTGGCGTGCGCGGCGACCTGGCCCAGAAACGGCGAGGCCACCGCGTTGGGTGGCCTCGTCAGTCGTTGTGGTGGTCACGGGGTCGGGCGGATCTGCCATCCCCAGTTGTCGCTCCAGCTCGCGCCAATGGCGTTCGTCGAAGCGATCCAGTCCCGCCGCTGAAGCGGCTGCGCGGGCGTAGACGTAGCAGTCCAGCGCCTCGTTACGCTCGCGCATCTTTTGCCACTCCCGGATGGGAAAGCCATTCCGGTCGCGTCGGGTGATGAGTTGTTCCGCGCAAAGCTGCTGGATGAACTCCGCGTCCACATGTGGCAGATGGATGAATCCGGCCGGATAGATCGCGGTGATACCGTCCTCGGCCACCTCCGCCGATTTGCGCAGGTTGTTGTAGAGCTCGAGCTTGGCAATGCCGACGGCGACCGAGAACACCTTGATGCCTCGGCGCAGCTTCTTGCCGCCCTTGGAAATATCCACTGCGGTGGGGGTCCCGATCAGTGCCGCGCCGCGCGCGACACCTTTGATGGGCGATCGACCAGTTCACCTTTCAGGCGGGCCAGTCGCACCTTGTTGGTTTGCGCCTTGACCACTTCATTGACCGTGCGGGCCTGGAGCAACGACGTGCCGCCAGTGGGTAAGGCGGCAGGTCCATCGTTCGGCGGTGTGCTGGCGTCCGGCACGACCACCTTGGCCGCCTTGGCGCGGGTACCTGCCTTGGGCACATCGGAGTTGCGCGCCCACTCGCGATCCGCCCGTTCGGCATCAATGGTTCCGTCAGCCTCCGGCGTGATGCGCCCGGCGCGAATCGCCTTGTGAACAGCAGTGTCGGTCACGCCACGGTGCCGGGCGTAAGCGCGTATCGAAATGCCCATGGTGAGAACCGGTGGCCCCTTCAATCATTTGATCGTCATTCCTCTGGATTGAGCTTGGCTTCCCTCCGGAACAGCGCGTTCATGCCATCACCATCCACGACGCCACAAGGAGACGCACATGACCAAGCCAGCCGACAAACCCCTCGAAAACCTGCTTCAGCAGATTGCGCTGGTGAACCGCCCCGGTAACCCCGGAGACTCGTTGGTGTGAGTCACGCCGCCGTGGCGAGCTCGCAGGTCTGCTGATAGTAGTTCGCTTCGGCTTCGGCCGGGGGGATGTCGCCGATCGGCCCCAGCAAGCGCTTGTGGTTGAACCAGTCCACCCAATCGAGCGTGGCCAGTTCGACGTCCTGCGGGGTCCGCCAGGACCGCCGATGGATGACTTCGGCCTTGTACAGCCCGTTGATCGTCTCGGCCAAGGCGTTGTCGTAGGAGTCGCCGACGCTACCGACCGAGGGTTCAATGCCGGCCTCGGCCAGCCGCTCGGTGTAGCGGATCGACACGTACTGCACGCCGCGGTCGCTGTGGTGGATCAGCCCGCCTTGCGTCGGTCGGCGCGCGTGCAGGGCTTGCTCCAGCGCATCCAGGACGAAGTCGGTGCGCGCCGAACTGGACACCTTCCAGCCCACAATCCGGCGGGCGTACACGTCGATCACGAACGCCACGTAGACGAAGCCCTGCCAGGTCGAGACGTAGGTGAAGTCGCTGACCCACAGCGCGTTCGGGCGCTCGGCGCGGAACTGCCGGTTGACCTTGTCCAGCGGGCACGGCGTGGCCTTGTCGCTGACCGTGGTCTTGACTGTCCTGCCGCGGATCACGCCCCGCAGTCCAAGCCGCCGCATCAGCCGCTCCACCGTGCAGCGCGCCACCTGATAACCCTCCCGACGCAGCTGTTTCCAGACCTTGCGCACGCCGTAAACCTGCTGGTTCTCATCCCAGACCCGGCGGACCTCCTGGCACAAGACATCGTCTCGCCAGGCGCGATTCGGCCGCAGCTGCGGATCGGCGCGCCGCGCCGCCTGCGTGTAGTACGTCGACGGAGCGATCGGCAGCACCTTGCAGATCGGCTCGACCCCGTAGACGTCGCGGTGTTCGTCGATGAACGCCGTCATGGCTTGAACCGGCGGTCGAGCTCCGCCTGGGCAAAATACGCGCTGGCCTTGCGCAGGATCTCGTTGGCCTGTCGCAACTCGCGGTTCTCGCGCTCCAGCTGCTTCAGGCGCTCGGCCTCGGCGGTCGTGGTGCCAGGCCGCAGGCCCCGGTCACGCTCCGCCTGTCGCACCCAGCGCCGCAGCGTCTCGGCCGTACAGCCGAACTTGGCACTGATCGAACTGATCGCCGCCCACTGCGAACCGTGCTCGCCCTGGTGCTCCAGCACCATCCGGACTGCTCGCTCCTGTACCTCAGGGGAAAACTTCGCTGACTTTCTCATGGCTCTATCCTCTCAAGGGAATGAGCCTCCGGGAAAGCCGGGGCGGTTCACTGCCGCAAGCGATCAAGCTCGATCCAACCTTGGACGAAGCGAAGATCACCGTGGCGATGAGCCGGCTTGACGCGATTTGGGATCAGCTGTTCCCGGCCGAACAGACCCGGATCGTGAAGTTGCTGGTCGAGAAGGTCATCGTGTCGCCGAACGATCTCGAAGTGCGGCTGCGCGCCAACGGCATCGAACGCCTGGTGCTGGAACTGCGCCCCGAGCCGGTCGAGCAACAAGAGGAAGCGCTGGCATGAGCGACATCCGCATCCAGAAGACCGGCGAGCCCGACATCCTGCAGACCAGCGACGGCAGGCTGACCTTGTCGGTGCCGATCCAGATCAAGCGCCGCAGTGGCCGCAAGCTGGTCACCCTGCCGAACGGTGAGACTGCGCCGGTCAGACCGTGGGATGTGGCGCCGACCTCCATCCAACTGGCGCTGGCCAGGGGCCACCGCTGGCTGGCGATGCTGGAGTCAGGAGATGCGAAGTCCTTGAAGGAGATCGCTACGCGGGAAGGAATCGACAACAGCTACGTCAGCCGGATGGTCAACCTCACCACGCTGGCACCCGACATCGTAGCGGCCATCCTGGACGACGCATTGCCGAACCACGTCACGCTGTTTGATCTGGCGGTTGATCCGCCAGCGCTGTGGGATGAGCAGCGGGTGCGGCTAGCCCAAACGTAAAAAATGACACCGCCGTTATCAGCCGACTCAAGGGGTGATACGCAGAATGTCCGGCTGGCGCTTGTCGACTACGACGAGCACGTCGCTCCGAGACTCTGCAAGCACTCGCTTTGTCACACTGCCGAGCAGAAGTTCCTCAGTGACATGGGTTCCATGTTTGCCCATGACGACGAGGTCGCACCTATACTTTTCTTCAAGTTCAATGATACTGCGGGTGGCATCGCCATGAATGACCAGCCCTGAATAGTCTCCGGTCGCCAAACCGGTCGACTCGGCCAACTCGTGCAACTGTTGTGTCGCTCGGGCACGGGCTTCAATCCGATACTGATGGATTAAATCCTCACTCACGCCTGCATACTGCATTTTCCCCTCAAAGGGAACGTCAAAAATATGTAGCAAGACAATATCCGCACTCGGCGCAATTTCGCGTGCGATTCGAATGGTGGCTTCTGACCCCGGCGAGAAATCCACAGCAATCAGAACACGCTTGTATGCCTTGTGAGCTTCCTGCTTAACCACCAATACTGGACATTTGCTCTTGCGCAGAAGCCGCGATGCAGTTGATCCCAGCAGCATACGTTGCAGGAAACCACTCCCGTGTGCGCCCAACAGGATAAGGTCGGTTCCCTCGCTCTCCACAAAAACAGGAATCACTGAGCCTGCCAAACCTCGCTCGATATGCAGTTCTGCAGGAACATCGTCTTTCACTGGTGAATCGGACACAAATTCTGACAGCCGTCCGGTCGCCTCCTCCAGAATCTTTTCAGACACGGCATCAGCATTGTCGCCCAACAACTCACGTAACGGCGCCAGGGCATCTATGCCAACCGCATGCATGATGGTGAAGTGAGCGCCGCTCGCCTTGGCGAGCAAAAAACCTCTGTCGATTGCCTGAGACGAATTGCTCGACAAATCAGTGGCAGCCAGGATGTTTTTGAGTTCGGCCATTGTAAAGTCTCCTTTCGATGATGGTTCGTGATTTGTTCAGTGTAGGGCGGTGGAAAATGGCGCAAGCCGCTGTCATTTGTAGAGAATAGTTCTCTCGGCAAGCTGTAACTCCTCCAGCGAGCCATAGATCACCAGAACGTCGTTTGCCGCAATGCGTGTATCTGATGGTGGCATTACGCGGCGCTCACCACATCGAACAATCGCAGTGACTGTGGCGCCACCCAGGTAAAGCTCGGCCAGCTGTTTACCAATGGATTTACAGTCTGGCGAGATCTCAAATGAACGTAGGTGGTCTTCGCCGCCATTGGTACCTGTCTCAGTCAGCGTGTCGCCCCGGAAGAACTCACGAATCAATCGATACTTCCCGGATCGTTGCTCCTGAATGCGTTGCATCACTTGTGATGGCGAGACATCAAGTAACAGCAACGATTGCGATGCGATCATCAAGCCGGCCTCGAGCGTTTCAGGCACAACTTCAGTGGCGCCCGCTTTCTGCAATTCGGCTACACGACTCTCGTCGCGCGTGCGAACCATTACAGGCAGTTCAGGTCGGGCCACACGTAGATACTCGAGAATCTTCAGGGATGCGGCGACATCATCGTGGCTGATGATGACGAGCCGTGCTCGGTCAAGGCCTAGCAAATCCAACATACTGCGATCAGTCGCATCACCGTAGAAAACAGGTTCTCCCGCAGCGTGAGCCTGGCGTACGCGCGCTGAGTCGAGATCAAGCGCAATGTAAGGAATGCTCTCCGCATCAAGCAGGTGTGCAACGCTCTGGCCGATACGGCCGTAGCCAAAAATTATTACATGCCCCTCCAATTGCGCACTTGTACCAGGCTGTAATGTCGGACTTGTGCCCGAATCGCCTACTTGAGGCATGTCTCGCGTGAGTCGGCTAGCAATGGCATGGTTGTAGCGAATGATAAATGGACCAGCGATCATCGAAAAAAGTACAGACGTAAGTGCAATCTGGCCCAGGAATACATCGATCACATTTGCGGCAAGCGCGATAGCTAACAGTGCAAATCCAAATTCACCGCCGACTGCGAGCAATAATCCGGTGCGCCATGCCGTTAGCCGGTCGGTCCCTGTTTTCCTCACCATAGCCGAGACTAGGAGTGTCTTGCTTACTAGTAAGACTATGGCTCCGATGAGCGCCCAGTGCCAGATACTAGGAAGGCTCGCCGGGTCGAACAACATACCTATCCCAATAAAGAAAAGGCCTAGCAAGACATCTCTGAACGGCCGAACTGTTGACTCCACCTGATGCCGAAACTCTGTTTCACCAAGCACCATTCCCGCCAAGAATGCGCCGAATGCAAGGGACAAGCCCAAACTTTCGGTCGTCCACGCAGATAGCAACGCAACGAGCAGGACTGTCAACGTAAAGATTTCCGCAGAGCGACGCTCCGCGATGAAATGGAAGACGGGACGAAGGAGCCAGCGACCTACAAAGAAAACCAAACCGAATGCCAGAAGTGCTTTGGTGAGTGCCCATCCCAACGCGCCTAGCACCAGTTCTGCGCCCACGGCCATACCGAGAACTGGGATAACCACCACAAAAGGTACGGCCGTGACATCCTGAAATACCGACATCGCAAGCCCGAGTTTTCCATGGCGGCTGTTTTCCTCGCCTTGCTCCGCAAGTTGCTTGCCAATGATCGTTGTCGAAGACTGCGCGAAAACTGCGCCAACAACGAATGCCGCAACAGGAGTGAGCCCCGCCCACCAAGCGACCAGACCAACGATGACGGTGGTGAAGAGGACTTGGCCCGTGCCAAGGCCTAGGACTTGATGCCGCAGGGCATGAATTTGCGGCAACGAGAAATTCAATCCAATCGTAAACAGAAGAAACACAATGCCGAACTCGGCAAGGGATTTTATCTGCGGGATGTCGATCACAGGCCCGAGTGTGTGTGGCCCGAGTATCAATCCAACAAGCAAGTAACCAAGGCTGCTTGGGATGTGGAATCGGTTGAATGCAACAACAACCGACACGGCGACGCCCAGCAAGAGCAGCACTTGGGAAAAATGTTCCATCAAGCATTGCCTCCGCTCTTCGCGTAAGCGGTAACGGCGACAGGCTCCGGAACGGCTTTGCCATGAGATTGAAGATGGAGCAGGATGTGCGACGTCATGCCATGCGCCAGTTCGTGCTCGCCCAGAAACACTGTGCCCAGGCTTTCCTTTCTGAGAAGTTCTGCTTCTTCCTCATTATGTGTACGCAAGACGACGGAGATTGACGGATTGAGCGTTTTAGCAATCTCGACCATTTTGCGAACATTGATCGTATCCGGGATCGCAATGACTAGCATCGCAGCCCGTGCAACGTGCGCCTGAATCAATACTTCAGGGGTTGCGGCTTCACCACTGACTGCCGGAATCCCATCCTGCCTTAGTGCGTCGACAACTTCACGGTTCTGCTCTGCCACTACGAAGGGAACTTGTCGTTCTCGTAACGAGTTGCCAATCCGTTTGCCGACGCGCCCATAACCCACCAAAAGCACCTGCCCCGTCAGTAATGATTGATCGGTAGTCATGGGCAGCTCAGCCAACGGGTCCGCTCTCTGCTCGAGTCGGCGTGCCAGTGCGGATCGCGACCGAATCCATTGTTGCATCGGCTCTATGGCCGCGAAAATGGCTGAGTTGGCGGCTATAGAGATCAGCGCACCGGCAAGCACCAGGCTTTGTCCTTCGACCGGTAGTAGACCTAGTGCGACGCCAAGACCGGCCAGGATGAAAGAAAACTCACCGATTTGTGCAAGGCTGGCGCCGACTGTTAAGGCAGTGTTCAGCGGATAGCGAAAAAGAAGAACTAGTACAACCGCTGCAAGCGTTTTGCCTATCATGATGATCGCCACTACCGCGAGCAACTTCACAGGTTGAGTCAAGATTACATTCGGATCGAACAGCATCCCCACGGATACGAAGAACAGCACCGCAAACGCGTCGCGCAGCGGAAGGGACTCGTCCGCAGCTCGATGGCTGAACTCGGACTCACGCATCATCATTCCGGCGAAGAAGGCACCAAGCGCGAAAGAAACGTCAAACAGTTTTGCGGCACCAAAAGCCACTCCCACGGCAATTGCCACCACAGTCAAAGTGAAGAGTTCCTTGGAACCGGTACGTGCGACCAACCACAATACTTTAGGAAGAACTCTTCGTCCCACGACCAGCATCAGCACAATGAAAGCCGAAATTTTCGCCAACGTGATGCCTACTGCCTGCCAAATTTCGTTTGTAGGTGTAATGGCTTGTGAAGATGTGCCTGCAGAAGTCAACACACCTGCGAGGGCTGGCAACAGCACCAAGACCAGCACCATCACAAGGTCTTCAACGATGAGCCAGCCTACGGCTATCTGACCATTGATCGATTTGAGCAGTCCCTTGGCCTCTAGTGCGCGCAGCAGTACGACAGTACTGGCGACAGAGAGACAAAGTCCGAACACCAAGGATGCGCCAATGCTCCAACCCCAAAAAGAAGCTGTCGCCATGCCAAGGGCTACCGCAGCCGCAATTTGGACAATAGCGCCCGGGATGGCAATACGTCGCACGGCCATCAGGTCATCAAGAGAGAAATGGAGACCGACACCGAACATGAGCAGCATCACGCCAATCTCTGCGAGCTGCCCGGCGAGACCCACATCCGCGACAAAGCCTGGCGTGGCGGGGCTGATCATGATGCCGGCAAGAAGATAACCAACCAGTGGCGGCATCCGAAACCGTGCAGCTAAGAATCCAAACACCATGGCTAGACCGAAGCCGGCGGCGATAGTGGCAATTAAATTGACGTCATGCGGCATTCAGTAACTCCGGTCAGGCGTGATATATGACTAATCCTTGGCTCGCAATATCTCCGAGTTGCGTACGTTGATGTCGCGAAGGTGAAGCCGAATCTGTTTTTCTGTTTCGATGATGGCAAACAGCGCCACACCAATGGCAACAACCAATAGCCCGTCCAGAAATGGCACCGACTCGGTCGCGAACACTGCCTGTAGAGGGGGAAGATAGGTGATAGCGAACTGCGCTGCCGTAATGACGACAACCACGGCCCAAACCACCCTTGTGCCTCGTACCGCTTTCCAATTCAAAGACGTGCTATAGAAATTGCGGATAAAGAACAGGTGGAATATCTCCATGACCACCAGCGTATTCACGGCCAGCGTACGGGCCAATTCGATGGAATAACCGCGATCGATGGCGTAGGCGTAAATACCGTAGACCCCACACAGAAACAGAATCGCTACCAGCACGATGTGCCACACCAGGGCGCCACTCAATAGCGGCTCGCTGCGCGCGCGCGGTGGCCGCAACATGGTGCCCTTCTCTGTGGGCTCAAAAGCCAGGGCAATGCCCAGCGTGATTGCGGTGATCAGATTGACCCACAGGATCTGCACCGGAGTGATGGGCAAGGTCAATCCCAACAACAGAGCAGCCACAATGGTCATTGCCTCGCCAGCGTTCGTGGGCAAAGTCCAACTGATCACTTTGCGGATGTTGTCATAGACCGTTCGACCTTCTCGTACAGCGGCGACGATAGAGGCAAAGTTGTCATCAGCCAGTACCAGCTCAGCGGCCTCCTTGGCAGCCTCTGACCCTTTGTTCCCCATGGCGATCCCGGCGTCGGCGCGTTTGAGTGCCGGCGCGTCGTTGACCCCATCGCCTGTCATGGCTACCGTCAGGCCATGCGCCTGCAGCGCCATCACCAACCGCAACTTGTGCTCGGGGCTGGTGCGGGCAAAGATGTCGCAGTGCAACGCGGCTTGTTGCAGGGCGCCATCATTCATCGCGTCCAGATCCGCCCCGGTAAGCACGGTGTCGGTATTTTGCAAGCCGATCTGCTTACCGATTGCGGCAGCAGTTTTGGCATGGTCTCCGGTGATCATCTTCACTCGGATGCCTGCGCCGTGGCATTCGCGCACCGCAGCAATCGCCTCGGAGCGGGGCGGGTCGATCATGCCCACCATGCCCAACAAGGTCAGCGGGCCTTCCACATCGCCATGCTCCAGAACAGTATGTTCGGCGGCTACCTGTCGCATGGCAAAGGCCAGCACGCGCTGGCCTTGCGCGGCGATTTTTTCCGCGCTTTGGTTCCAATAGGCTGTGTCCAGCGGCTCGGTGCGGTTACTTGCACCGCGCTGGTTTTGGCACATGCTCACTATTCGCTCCGGCGCACCTTTGACGAACACGAAGGCGTGGCAATCATGATCGTGATGCAGCGTGGCCATGAACCGGTGTTTTGCATCAAATGGAATGGCATCCGTACGAGTCCACTGTGCTTGCGTCTTGCGTGGATCAATATCCATCTTGCCGGCAAAGGCCAACAGGGCGCCCTCCATGGGATCACCCTCTACATGCCAGACACCGTCTTTCTGGTGCACGGCTGCGTCATTGCAAAGCGCGGCAGCATGGGCCAGTTCTTCAAGCACCTGGTGCTCTGATGGAGACACCTCTATATCGTCAAGTCGCAATGCACCAGTAGGGGCATAGCCATCTCCCTCCAGAGAGAAGCGATGCCGGTGGGTCAGCACGGATGCCACCATCATCTCGTTGCGGGTCAAAGTGCCGGTCTTGTCGGTGCAAATGACCGATACGGAGCCCAAGGTTTCTATAGCGGGCAAACGACGAACGATTGCATTTCTTCGCGCCATGGCCTGCACACCCACGGCCAGTGTGATGGTCAACACGGCGGGAAGGCCTTCGGGAATGGCCGCCACCGACAGGCCGACCACCGCCATGAACAGTTCGGAAAATTCATGATGACCCACGAAGTAGCCATAGACCAGCAACAGCACCGCAATCAGCAAGATGAATACGGTCAGCCACTGGGCAAACGCCCCCATCTGTTTGACCAAGGGGGTGGTGAGGGTCTGCACCTCGGACAGCAAGCCGCTGATGTGCCCGATCTCGGTATGGGCGCCGGTGGCGACGACCACGCCCTTAGCCTGGCCGCTGGTGACCAAGGTGCCGGAAAACGCCATGCAGGTGCGATCCCCCAGCGCAGCGTCTTCTGCGGCGGTGTGGGTGTTTTTCTCGACAGGTACGGATTCGCCCGTCAGGATGGCCTCTTGAATGGACACACCATGCGCAGTGAACAGGCGCATGTCGGCAGGCACCTTGTCGCCTGCCTCCAGTATCACCACATCGCCTGGCACAAGCTGCTCTCCGGCAATGCTGATGCGTGTGCCATTGCGAATGACGTTGGCGCGAGGGGCCAGCATGTGGCGTATCGCGTCCATGGCTTGTTCAGCTTTGCCCTCCTGCACGAATCCAATCACCGCATTGGCAATCACCACCGCCAGGATGACACCCGTATCAACCCAATGCCCGAGAAATGCAGTGATTGCTGCTGAGCCAATCAAAACGTAGATCAACACGTTGTGGAAATGGAGCAGGAAGCGCACCACAGCGGATCGGCGCGCAGCTTCAGGCAGTCGATTGGGGCCTTGCTTTGCAAGACGCCCTTGTGCTTCGTTCTCATCCAGGCCGGTCAAGCTGGTTTCCAGGTGAGCACCAACATGCTCTACGGACAAGTTGTGCCATGCTGGTGAACGATCTTCGGATGTCGGATTCGTCATAGGCTCCTTTCCCTTGTTGCCAATCTGTGAGCTTGCGAGCACTGAAACCTGATGACTTGCGGTCAGTCACAGAAAGATGGAAAATCTAGGAAAATTCTACCATCTTCGATACTCCTTGAGAACTTCGGGGGGCTGAGAGTGCGCGAAAGTCGCCGGCAAACCCACAGCGTGTTAGTCAATGCACATCAGAGTTGTATGAAAGAACAGATGCTGGAAATTCTTACCCTTGAACAGGTCGCCGACTACCTGAAAGTGACGCCGCGAACTGTCTACAGCCTTGTTAGAGAGGGCAAGTTGCCCGCCTTCAAGCTTGGCGGAGTCTGGCGCTTTTGCTGGAGTGAGCTTCAGTCTTGGATCGATACGGCACTCGAGAGTCGGACGCCCCCCTTATCCAAATGACCCGTCGGAAGATGCATGACGAATGTCTAAATCCAAGGAGAGTTGAATTGGTATGCGCACTTACTTGTTAAGGCGAAACCTTGTGTCTCGCAACTTGCTCGTGGCGATCGGGGTGTTGTTGGCCGTTCTCGCATGGAGTGTTTTGGGCGGGTCACCTGTTCGTTCTATATTTCCGTACGCCTTCGCTACGGCCCTGGTAGCCTGGCGTCATGGACTGCTATGGGGGTTTGCTTTCGCCGCCCTTGCTTGCCTTGTTGCTGCGCTAGGTGGAGCATTTCCGACGCAACCTCAATGGTTAAATGACCTGGCCGGTGAAGGCCTGATGACGTACCTGAAACTTTCAGCCGTTGCTATCGGGGTTTCGGTTGGGAGGCGCATGGGTGAGCGTCGGCGAGACAATGGTCCGACACTGTAGTGCGACCCGATGGTTACCTGCCAATACCCCAATCCAACCGCTTGATTCGTCCGCTCGTAACCCATTGATCTGTAATGGGTGCGGTCGCGGCCTTTGCGGACTTCGGGTCAGTTTCAGGGAGCAAGGCCGGAGCGAGGAATGGCCGGGAGAGAGTGGAATGTGGCCTGGAGCGGACGATTCGGGCGGCTGGCGAAGTCCGCAGGCTTCCGCAGGAACCCCCAACAACACGCGGGAACCGGCGCGATCGGGCAAGAAAAAACCCCAACCGAGAACGGTTGGGGTTTCGTTATTGGTGGAGGCGGCGGGAATCGAACCCGCGTCCGCAAGTCCTCTGCCGTTGGCTCTACATGCTTATCCCAGTCTATTGTTTTAGCCGACTGCTACCCGACGGGCAGGGAAAACAGCCAGCGATCCTGAAAGGTTTTAGCGGGTCGGCCCCAGGCCTGCCTTGCCGCGAGCTTGTGTGTGTCGACGCCTGAACCCCGAACGCACAAGCACATCCGGTCAGACGGCACCCTACTGGGTTTTAAGCAGCGAGTGCGTAGTTGTCGTCGTTGGCAACTAAAGTTTTGCAGAGTGATTTACGAGGTCACTGCACCTCGGCATGCACCTCAGGTTTCGCAACCCACGTCGAAGCCAGGTCGCCCCCATGTGATCGGTGTGTAAGACATGGTACGCCTGGTCGCGGTTCCCGGCCAGGCGAAACATTTTCCGCGCCCAGGAAACGCGCCATCATCACCCGGCACGGCCGGGCTCCCACAGTGTTCCGACGGCATCTCCCTAACGCTTGGACGACTTCAGTATCCGCCCCCGCTCGCGCTGCCAGTCGCGGTCGCGCTCGCTGTCGCGCTTGTCGTGCGTCTGCTTGCCCTTGGCCAGGCCGATTTCCACCTTGCACTTGCCGCGCTTCCAGTACATGGCCAGCGCCACCAGGGTGTAACCCTTGCGCTCGACGGCGCCGATCAGCTTGTTCAGCTCCTCGCGGTGCAGCAGCAGCTTGCGGGTGCGCCGCGGCTCGGGCACGTAGTGGGTAGAGACGGTGGGGAGCGGCGTGATGATGGCGCCCAGCAGGAAGGCCTCGCCGTTCTTGATGATCACGTAGCTGTCGACCAGCTGCACGCGCCCGGCGCGCAGGCTCTTGACCTCCCAGCCTTCGAGCGCGATGCCGGCCTCGAAGCGGTCTTCGAGGTGATAGTCGAAGCGCGCCTTCTTGTTGACGATGATGGTGGCGGAAGGTGCGCTGGACATGGGCGGATCGCGGACAGGAGCGGGCGGGCATTGTAGGGGATGGCCGATCGGCGCCGCGCCGGGGGCCAGCCGGAGCGGTCCGCTATCATGCGCCGGTGGCATGGTCGCCGCGCAACGAGGGTACGAGGGCGGATGTCGGCGGTTCGGGAAATACGCAAGTCGGTGGTGGTGGCGCATCGGGCCGAGGAGATGTTCAGCCTGGTGAACGATGTGGAGTCATATCCGCAGTTCCTGCCCTGGTGTGCGTCGGCTCGCGTGCTGCAGCAGGATGATTCGGTCATGCTGGCCAGCCTCGACATGGCGATGGCCGGGCTGCACAAGCGTGTCACCACTCGCAATCTGCTCGAACCGCATCGGCGCGTGGAGCTGCGCCTGGTGGAAGGGCCGTTCAGCCGCTTTCACGCCGTCTGGACCTTCGATGACCTTGGGGAAGCCGCGGCACGGCCGCAGACGCGGGTCGGCTTTCACATCGCCTACGCACTGGCCGGCCGGCTGCTGGGTATGGCGCTGGGCCCGGTACTGGGCGTGGTGGCGGATGGGCTGGTGGATTCGTTCTGTCGCCGCGCGGATGCGCTGCATGGCCGCCGCTGAGCTGATCCGGGTCGAGATTGCCTGCCCGGACGGGGCCGACTACCGGATCATTCAGGCTGAATTGCCAGTCGGCGCCACGGCCCGCGATGCACTTGCGGCCTTCGATCTGGCGCTGACCGAAGGCCGGACGCTGGGCCTGTTCGGACGGACCGTCGGCACGGACACGCCGCTCGCCGATGGCGACCGGCTGGAGCTGTACCTGCCGCTGCAGGTGGACCCGAAAACAGCGCGACGCCAACGCGCGGCGACCAACGCAAAAAAGTCTGGCGGGCGGTGAAACTTTCCCTGGCGTGGGCCGGTCTTAACCAACGAGACCTCTGCGAGGTATCACCCGCTTCCCCTCCCTGAGCGGGTTTATTCCCTTCTAGCCCCGGCCACTCGTGACCGGGGTTTTTTTTGCCTGCGATCGGCGGCGCATGTCCGACATCAAGCTTAGCCACGCGCCGTGGCGGCCATCGAAAACAATTCTGGTCGACCGTGAAACTTTCCGGTGTCAGCCCCGGTCTTAACCAACGAGACCTCTGCGAGGTATCGCCCGCTTCCCCTCCCTGAGCGGGTTATCCTTTTAACCCGGCCACCCTTGGCCGGGTTTTTTTTGCCTGCGATTGGGCGTCGGCGCGTCTCACAGTGCGTGCCAGTCGGCCAGCAGGATGCGCAGCGCCGCCACGAAGGCCAGCGGCTGGTCCAGGAACAGGTGGTGGTAGGCCTCCGGGATGGCCGACACCGGGCCGCGGCGGTCCACCAGCTGGTGCACGTACTGGCGCACTTCGGGCGGAAACAGGGCACTTTTCTCGCCGTACAGGATGCCGATGCGACAGCGCAGCTGGCGCAGCTCCTCCGCCTGTTCGCCGACCTTGATGTGGGCCAGGCCGCGATCGTCGAACTTCCAGGTCCAGAAGCCATCGGGCGTTTCGATGATCGAATGCCGACCGATGTAGTCCAGGATGTAGGCGTTGTCGCAGGGCTGCTCCGGAATCAACCGAAAGCGCGCCAGGGCGCTGTCGAAATCCGGGTAGTCGCGGCGCGGCTGGCGCAGCGGGTTGCGGGCGGTGCCGGGGAACTGATAGCCCGGCGGGCGGATCGGCGAGTCGGCCATCACCAGGCCGCCGACCCGCTCCGGCTGGCTGGCGGCGGCGCGCAGGCATACCGCCCCGCCCAGGCTGTGGCCGACCAGGGTCACGTCCGGACCGAAGCCGGCCGCCTCGCACACGCCGATCGCCTCGGCGGCGAAATCGTCCAGCGAGTATTGCTCGCGCCGGCCGCTCTCGCCCATGCCGGACAGGTCCATGGCCGCCACGCGGTGATCGGTGGCCAGCCACGGCGCGATGAAGTCCCACCAGTGGTTGTGCGCACCGCCGCCGTGCACCAGCAGCAGCGGCGGGCCGGACTCGCCCCAGCGGCGGTAGTGAATGCTGCAGCCGGCGACCTGCACCCAGTGGGCGTCGGCCGGGGTGCCGACCGCCTCGCAGAACCAGTCGGGAGCGTCCGGTTGGGTCATTTCTTGTGGAACTTGCGAAACTCGGCCGGACGTTTTTCGTTGAAGGCGCGCACGCCTTCCTTCGATTCGTCGGTCTCGTAGTACAGCGCCAGCGCCTGCAGGCCCATGGATGCCTGACCGCGAATGTGCTCGCTGTCGGCGTTGAAGGAACGCTTGGCGATGGCCAGCGCGGTCGGGCTCTTGGCCATGATCTCGGCGCACCAGGCGGCCACTTCGGCGTCCAGTTCCTCGTGCGGCACCACCTTGTTGACTAAGCCCATGCGCTCGGCCTCGTCGGCCTTGTAGCGGCGGCACAGGTACCAGATCTCGCGCGCCTTCTTCTCGCCGACGGCGCGCGCCAGATAGGCGGTGCCGTAGCCTGGATCGACCGAGCCCATCTTGGGGCCGACCTGGCCGAACTGGGCCTTGTCCGAGGCGATGGTCAGGTCGCACAGCAGCGCCAGCACGTTGCCGCCGCCGATGGCGAAGCCCTGCACGCGGGCGATGACCGGCTTGGGCACGTCGCGGATGACGGTGTGCAGCTCCTCGACCGGCAGGCCGATGGTGCCGCGCCCGCCGTAGCTGCCGGCATGGGATTTCTGGTCGCCGCCGGTGCAGAACGCCTTGTCGCCAGCGCCGGTCAGCACGATGACGCCGATGTCCGGGTTCCAGCCGGCGCGCTGGAAGGCGTGGATGAGCTCTTCCACGGTCTGGGCGCGAAAGGCGTTGTAGACCTCCGGCCGGTTGATGGTGATGGTGGCGACGCCGTCCTGTTCGACGTAAAGAAGGTCTTGGTAGTCCACGAAATGGTTCCTGATGAGGGGTGAATTCAGCGGCCGGCGGCGCGCAGCTGCGTGCCGGTTCCGACCAGGCGCTTGAGAATGTCCGGCGGTGCGTAACGCGGCCCGACGCTGGCCGCCAGCGCCTCGCACTCGGCCACGAAGCGGTCCACGCCGATCGTGTCCACGTACGACAGCACGCCGCCGGCCCAGGCCGGGAAACCCCAGCCCAGCAGCGACGCCACGTCGGCGTCGGTCGTGCTCTCCACTACGCCTTCGGCCAGACAGCGCGCGGCCTCCACGGACTGGATGTGCAGCAGGCGCCGCTTCACGCTGCCCACGTCCGGCTGCCGGGCGGCGCGCGGGAAATGCTCGGCCAGACCCGGCCACAGGCGCCGCTGACCGTCCGCATAGTCGTAAAAGCCCTTGCCGGCCTTCTTGCCGACCCGGCCGAGTTTTTCCACGAACAACTCGATCACCGGCGCCGACACCGGCGGCGTGTAGCTCGGCCCAAGATCGGCGCGCGTCTGCACGATGATCTTGTGCACCAGGTCCAGCGCCACCTCGTCGGCCACCGCCAGCGGACCGAGCGGCATGCCGGTCTGGCGGCCGGCGTTTTCGATCAGTGCCGGGTTCACGCCCTCGGCCAGCAGGGCCATGCCTTCCTCGAAATAGGTCGCAAACACCCGGCTGGTGAAAAAGCCGCGGCTGTCGTTGACCACCACCGGCGTCTTGCCGATGCGCGCCACGAAATCGAGCGCCTGCGCCAGGCAGGTTTCGGAGGTCTGCCGGCCACGGATGACCTCGACCAGCGCCATGCGGTGCACCGGCGAGAAGAAATGCAGGCCGATGAAGTTGTCCGGCCGCGGCCAGTGCTCGGCCAGCCCGGAGATCGGCAGCGTGGATGTATTGGACGCGAACAGGATGTCGGGGCCGGTCGCCTCGGCGGTGCGGTGCGTGGCCTCGGCCTTGATGTCGCGCTGTTCGAACACCGCCTCGATGACGATGTCACAGCCAGTCAGCGCCGCGTAATCGACAGTCGGCGTGATGCGGGCCAGCGTCGCCTCACGGCCGGCGGCATCCAGCTTGCCGCGCTCGACCTCGCGCGTCAGCAGCTTGTCGCTGTGCACCTTGCCGCGCTCGGCCATTGCCGGTTCGCGGTCCAGCAGCACGGTGTCCAGGCCCGCCTTGGCACAGGCGTAGGCGATGCCGCTGCCCATCAGGCCGGCGCCCAGCACGCCGACCTTGCGGAATTCGGCCTTGGGCACGCCGGCCGGACGGCGCTTGAGCTTGCGGGCGTCGTTCAGGGCCAGGAAGCCGCTGCGGATCAGGTTTTCCGCCTGCACCGTCGCGGCCGTCACGCCGAAGTAGCGGCTCTCGATGTCGGTGCCGACTTCGATCGGCGAGGACATGCCCTCGTATACGCACGACAGGATGTTGATCGGCGCCGGGTAGTTGCCGGCGGTGCGCTCGTGCACCTTGGCGATGACCACCGACAGGAATTCCTGCACGCCCGGATCGCCGGGGTTGCCGCCGGGCACCCGAAAGCCCTTGCGATCCCAGGGCTGTTCGGCCTTGCCGCCGGCCAGAATCCAGGCCTTGGCCTTGTGCAGCAACTCAGCGGCCGGCACCACGGCATGGAGGATGCCCAGCTTGAGCGCATCGGCCACCGGCAGGCGCGTGCCTTCCACCAGCAGCGGCACCGCCGCGCGCACGCCGATCAGCCGCGGCAGGCGCTGCGTGCCACCGGCACCCGGCAATATGCCCAGCGTGACTTCCGGCAGGCCGATGCGGGTTTTAGGGCTGTCGGCGGCGATGCGGTAGTGGCAGGCCAGCGCCAGTTCCAGGCCGCCGCCCAGCGCCGTGCCGTTGATGGCCGCGACCATCGGCTTGCCGGCCGTCTCCAGGCGCCGAAACACGCGGTTGATGGCGCGGCTGCCGGCTTCGAGTCCCGCCACGCTGCGGTCGGCCAGGAAGTCATTGATGTCGGCGCCGGCGATGAAGTCGCTCTTGGCGCTGGTGACGACGATGCCCTTGACGGCCGGATCGGCCAGCGCCTTGTCCACGGCCGCCACGTAGGCAGTCGTCGCGGCATCGTTGAGGGTATTCACCGGCGAGCCGGGAACGTTCCAGGTGACGACGGCGATGCCGTCGCCGTCCACGCGGTAGTCGATCATCGCGCTCTCCTTACAGCCGTTCGATGATGGTGGCGGTGCCCATGCCGGCACCGATGCACAGCGTCACCAGACCCGTGCCCAGATTGCGCCGTTCGAGTTCGTCGAGCACGGTGGCGATCAGGATGGCGCCGGTGGCGCCCAGCGGGTGGCCCAGCGCAATGGCGCCGCCGTTGACGTTGATCTTGTCCATCGGCACGCCAACCACGTCGGCGAAGCGCAGCACCACCGCCGCGAAGGCCTCGTTGACCTCGTACAGGTCGATGTCGGCCGGGCTCATGCCGGCGCGCTTGAGCGCCTTTTGCGTGGCCGGCGCCGGGCCGGTCAGCATGATGGTCGGCTCGCTGCCGATGGAGGCGAAGCCCCGGATGCGCGCGCGCGGCTTCAGGCCAAGGCGCTCGCCGATTTCCTTGCTGCCGACCAGCACCGCCGCGGCGCCGTCGACGATGCCGGACGAGTTGCCGGCGTGGTGTACGTGCTCGATACGTTCGAGTTCCGGATAGCGCTGCAGCGCTACCGCGTCGAAGCCGTAATCGGCGCCGAGTTTCTCGAACGAGGCCGGCAGCTTGCCCAGGCTCTCCACGCTGGTGCCCGGCCGCCGGTGTTCGTCGTGATCCAGCAGCGCCACGCCATCGACCGCGTACACCGGCGTCACCGAGCGGGCGAAGCGCTTTTCTTCCCAGGCCTGCGCGGCGCGCGTCTGCGACTGCACGGCAAAGCGGTCCACGTCGGCGCGCGAGTAGCCGTAGAGGCTGGCGATCAGGTCGGCCGAGATGCCCTGCGGCACATAATGGCTGTGGAAGGCCACCTGCGGGTCGGCATACCAGGCACCGCCGGCCGACGACATCGGGATGCGCGACATGGATTCCACGCCGCCGCCGACTACCAGGTCCGACTGGCCGGCCATGACCTGCCCGGCAGCCATGTTGACCGCTTCCAGACCGGAGGCGCAGAAGCGGTTGACCTGCACGCCGGCCACCGTTTCGGCATAGCCGGCGTCGATGGCCGCCACGCGGGCGATGTTCGAGCCCTGCTCGCCGACCGGGCTGACCACGCCCAGGATCACGTCGTCGATGTTGGCGGTGTCCAGCTGCAGGCGCTCGCGCAGGGCGTTCAGCACCGTGGTGGCGAGGCGGATCGGCGGCACCTGGTGCAGCGCACCGTCGGGTTTGCCGCGCCCGCGCGGCGTGCGCACGGCGTCGTAGATAAAGGCTTCCGGCATGGCAGGTCTCCTCGCGGGGCGATATGGGAGCGCTGAACAAACCCATCCCCGGTTTCCACCGGGGCAGGCCTGGACTTCTCAGCACCCGCCGCCGGAAAAACCTTGTGGAGCGCAGCTTCGCTGCGCGATCATCGCCCGGCACAGCCGGGCTCCCACGGTTTTCCGGTGGCTTACGCGATCGATGGCTTGCAGCCATTGATCGCGACGTGCGTCCCCGCGCCGCCGAAAGCGCCAATGGAATCGACGGCTCGCAAGACGGGGCGGGACTGGCAGCAAATGTTCTCACAAACGGCCGCGTAACCGGTCACTCGTTAAGGTCAGGCCGGCGGCGTCGCAACTTGGCGGCGCCCTGGTGCTGCTTGCTTTCCAGGCGTCGCTCGCGCTGGGCGCGCGACGGCTTCGTCGAGCGCCGCGGCTTGGGCGCAGTCGCAGCCGCATCCAGCAGCGCAGCCAGGCGCGCCAACGCATCGGCGCGGTTGCGCTCCTGGGTGCGAAAGCGCTGGGCTTCGAGAATCAGCACCCCGTCGGCCGTCAGCCGCCGCCCGGCCAGGCGCGTCAGGCGCTCGCGCACGGCATCCGGCAGCTCGGTAAAGCCGCGCGTGTTGAAGCGCAGCTGCACGGCGCTGGACACCTTGTTCACGTTCTGCCCGCCGGGACCGCTGGCGCGGATGAACTGGAATTCGAGGTCGCGCGGATCGGGCGTGAGGTCCATGGGAAGGCTCGGTCGGCTGGGCAAGAGCCATTTTGCCTTGCCGGCGCAGTGCGTCGGTGCCGGCGATTCGGTTTAGCATCGCCGCATCAGGTCATCGCCCCGGTTCCCCCAATGAATCAGCCAGAGTCACCTTCCGCCGCGGCCGCGCAGTCGGTTTCGGACCGCATCCGCCAACGCCTGGAACGCGCTCGGGTGCGTTTTCACGCCAACGACAACATCGCCGCCTTCATCGAGCCGGGCGAGTTGCAGCTGCTGCAGGCCGAGGTCGAGGACAAGCTGGCGCAGGTGCTGCACAGCCTGGTGATCGACACCGACAGCGACCACAACACGCGCGAGACTGCCCGCCGGGTGGCCAAGATGTACCTGAATGAGGTCTTCAGCGGCCGCTACCGCGCGGCGCCGGATGTGACCGAGTTCCCGAACGTTGAGCGCCTGAACGAGCTGATGATCGTCGGGCCGATCACCATCCGCAGCGCCTGCTCGCATCATCTTTGCCCGATCATCGGCAAAGTGTGGATCGGCATCATGCCGAACGAACACTCCAATCTGATCGGCCTGTCCAAGTACGTGCGCCTGGCCGACTGGGTAATGAGCCGCCCGCAAATCCAGGAAGAGGCCGTCACGCGCCTGGCCGACCTGCTGCAGGAGCGCATGCAGCCGGACGGCCTGGCCATCGTCATGGAGGCGGATCATTTCTGCATGCAGTGGCGCGGCGTCAAGGACACGGATTCACAGATGATCAACAGCGTCATGCGCGGGGTATTCCTGACCGACGCCAGCCTGCGGCGCGAGTTCCTGGCCCTGCTGCGCCGCAACGGGTCCTGACCAGAGGTTCACCATGCTCGTTCGATTGCTCTATGCCAGCCGCGCCAGCGGCCCGGTGACCCAGGACACCCTGGACGCCATCCTGGCCGAATCCCGCCGCAACAACCCGGCCCTGGGCATTACCGGCATCCTGTGCCATGGCGGGGACGTTTACATGCAGGTACTGGAGGGCGGCCGGGAGGCCGTGAACACGCTCTACAACCGCATCGTGCGCGACGCCCGCCACGACCCGGTCACCCTGCTCCACTACCAGGAAATCACCGAGCGCCGCTTCGCCGGCTGGACCATGGGCCAGGTCAACCTGCACAAGGTCAACCCGTCGATCCTGCTCAAGTACTCCGAGAAGCCGCAGCTGGACCCGTTCGTCACGCCCGGCTGCGCGGCCATGGCGCTGCTGGAGGAACTGATGGCCACGGCGCAGATCGTCGGGCGGACGGGCTGAGGGGCGGCCTCCGGCCGGCAGCTTTCCTGACGCAGGCTGACGCCGTGGCGGCCGGACGGGTGCTTGCCGTACGCGGCAACAACGACGTACCGGGCAAGTGGCTGGGCGCTGCAGCCAATCTGGCCGCCCTGCCGGACCTGCTGGAAGTGCCCCCGCCCAGCGGCTCGCGGGTGGTGGAACACCGCCACCCACAGAACGCCGCCCGCCGCCATCTTCGCCTGCGCGCCGCTTAGCCCGGCGCCCGAGCCGTGCTCTACGGTCACAGCCAGCGCCTATTGCAAGAATGCGCCGCGGCGCCGTGGCCGCTCAATCCCGGTGCCGGCGGCCGCGCCCGCACCTTCGGCGGCCCTTCTGCCTGGTGCTGGAAGTTACCAGTAGTGCATGGCCGATTACGGCTTACCGCTTTCCAATCGGACCCAAACTGCGGCGCGAGTCCAAACGGCGGGTTCCGACTTGGTCGCCGTGGCCTCAGACAAAAAACGCCAGGTTCCCGGTGTGGAACACGTTGTGGTCGAAGTAGATGGTGCGGGCAGCCAGTTTGAGCTGGCCATCCACGCGGCGCAGTACGTCGTCACGGCGCGCGCTGACCAGTTGCGGCACCTGGTCGGTGGGCCGCGTGCGCACCACCAGGGCGTTGCTGACCACGCGGTAGTCGCCGGCTACCTGCCCGCGCCGTGCCCGCACGCTGGTCACGAAACGGCGCACGAACGTGTACGGGTTTTCCGCCACCGTGTTGAGGGCCTCTTTCTGCTGGTTGATGCGGATCTGCAGGCTGCCGATGGTCTCGTCCAGGTACGGATTTTCAAGACCAATCCGCCGTTCGCGTCCGCGCTCGTAAAAACCGCGCGGCGGGGCCACGTAGCGGATGTCCGGCGTCAGCATGGCCAGCCAGCCGTCGTAGTCGCGGCTGTCCAGGGCTTCCACTTCGTCGTCCAGAAACTCATGAATCTGGCGGTATTCGCGGTCGTCGACCGGCTCGCCGGTGGCGTGCTTTTCCATGCGCCGGCCCTCCTTCAGGCGGTGTTCATCAGGCGGTACCAGTGCCGCAGGATTTCGAACTCCCCGACCTCCGACCAGATGGTGGGGTAGACCTTGCCCGGCCCCGGATAGTCCGTGACCAGCTGGCCCCGGTAGTGCTGGACCATCTCGAAGCTGGCCGCCTCGCGCTGGGCCACGGCGCCACGCGTGGCGCAGCCGATGGACGCCCACACCTCGGCGTCGTCCTGGTCGAAGGTGCCGGCGAAACTGAACGTGCGCAGGCCGGAGCGCATGGTCATGGCCTTCCATTCCTCGCTGGCCTCTTTCTCGGCCAGGAACCAGCCCCAGATTTCGGTGCGGTCGGGCGCGATCGGCTGCCAGACGCGGATGTTCAGAAAGCAGGCTGGCGGCTGGGCAAGATCGGTGCGGCCGGGGCCTTCCACGGACGAGAAATTCGGGAAGATGGTCTGCACCCCGGCAAAATTGCGCGCCACGATTTTCACCTGCCCCGGCGACAGCGCCTGGTGGTACAGCGACACGCACTCGGGCGGGCGGCCCAGGAATTCCGGAATCGGCTCCGGCGACAGCGAGGTGGTGCCGTTATGACCGTTGCCCATGACGATGGCCGGGCCGTGTTCGAGCGCCTGGAACAGGGCCTCCTGCGCGCCTTCGAAGTCGCCGAAGGACAGGCGTGAGATCGGCCCGTGCACCTTGGTGGCGTGCGGCCCATCGGCGCCGAAATTGGCGGCGCCCAGTTTCCAGTTGCCGTTGACCACCCACTTGTGCGGCGGGCCGAGCACCACCATGCCGCCCGGCGTGCGCGCGTGGTACAGGTCCAGGTACCAGCGCGCGTCGCCCAAGTAGTCGCCCAGGCTGCCCAGCGCCTCGTTGAAGGTGGCGAATACCAGCCCGGCGTAGCTGTCCACGCGTGCCTCGACCAGGCGCTGCTTGTGCTGCGTGTCCAGGCCCTCGTAGAGCCCCGCCGCGTGGCAGGTGGCCAGCAGCCGACCGGTGTTCTCGTAGGTCCAGCCGTGGTACGGGCACACGTAACTGGGCGCGTTGCCGGCCTCGCTGCGCAGGATCAGCGCGCCCCGGTGCGGGCACATGTTCAGGAACACGCGCAGCTTGCCGTGGTTGTCGCGCACCAGGATGACCGGGTCCTGGCTCATCTGGCGCGTCACGTAGTCGCCGTTGCGCGGCACTTCCGATTCGTGCCCCACGTACAGCCAGGCGCGACCGAAAACGCGCTCCTGCTCGATGCGGAACACGTCCTGGTCGGCGTAGGCCTTCATGCTGACCAGGCCGCGCTGTTCGTCGACCAGCGCCGCCAGATCGAGTCCGCTGTTTGCCATTGCATCCCCTCCGTGGGCTGCGGCGCGCGGCCTCTTGCATGCCGGCACAACCGCGAGTTGCCAAACGCCCGTTCATGTTAGTCCAGTCCGCCCGGTGCCGGCAGCCATGCCTGGCCATCGCCGATGTTGGATCAGCCGTAGACTTCCCCGCCGCGACCGGCTGGCGGGTCGGATTGGTCCGGGCTCGATCGTTCGGTGCTCGTGAGAGGAGAAACGGTATGGACACCCTTCGCTACTGCACCAGCCTGCTGGTCATCGCCATCGCCACGGCGGGTCTTGCCGTGGGCGGCATCGGCGCCTGGACCGGCGTCGGCCTGTTTCTGCTGCTGGCACTGCTGGACAGCGCCCTGCCGCGCGACTATCGGCGCCGCAACATCCACTACCCCGCCATGGTCCGCGCCTTGCCGTACCTGCACTATCCGGCGCTGCTGGCGTTCTGGATGGTGTTTGGATGGCAGCTTGGCAGCGGCGCCATCGGCGGCTGGCACATTCTGGGCGGGGTGCTGTCGGTGGGCGTGTGGAACGGCCTGATTGGCCTTGCCACGGCGCACGAGCTGATGCACGGCAAGACGCTGCTGGCCCGCACCGGGGCGGACCTGATCGGCACCTGCTACGGCATTCCGATTACCGACCTTGGGCACGTGCACGTGCACCACATTCATCTGGACACGCCGCTGGATGGCGACACGCCCAGGCGCGGCGAGTCGTTGTATCGCTTCGTGCTGCGCTCGGTGGTGGCGCAGATCGGCGCCACGTTCGAGCTTGAATTCGCGTACCTGAAAAAAATCGGCAAATCGCCGTGGTCGCCGCGTGGCAGGCTGTTCTGGGGCGTGATGTTCGAGCTTGGCTTTGCGGCCGGCTTCGTTTATCTGGCCGGCTGGATCGGCCTGCCGATTCTGCTGCTGACCTGGGTGCTCGGCTTCACGGTGATGGCGGACTACAACTACGTGCAGCACTACGGCCTGGTGCGGGTGCCGGGCGCCCCCATCAGGCCCCACCACGCCTGGAACCACCTGCGGCCGTTAAGCCGCGTGCTGGCGTACGAAATCACCACCCATTCCGAGCACCACCTGAACGCGGACGTGAGCTACGTGTCGCTGACGCCGATGCCGGACGCGCCGCAGATGCCAAGCCTGCTGGTGTGCTTTCTGGCCAGCACCGTGCCGCCGCTGTGGGACCGGCTGATTGCCAGGCCGCGCCTGCAGTACTGGGACCGGCATTTCGCCTCGGCCGAGGAAAAGGAGCTGGCACGGCAGGCCAACCAGGCCGCCGGCTGGGCAGCCTGAGCGCGCGGGCAGCCGACAAGGCTGGGGAACCGCTGAAGTATTCGCCGCTTCCCGCAGCGCAGGGATGCGCTCGCTGAGAAATCCAGGATGGATTTATTCAGCGTTTCCATCGGCAGCCCAGTCCCGCTGATCCCGGGCAAGCGGTCGCAGTGGCGCCGTGTCGACCTGCTTCAGGTCCGCTTGCGGCACGATGAGCGACCCGGCCCGCACCGCCTGGGTCTGCGGCCCCAGACCCGGAATCGGCCTGCCGGCCTGATTGTCGCGGGCGGCGTCCAGCAACAACCGGCGGGTGACGATGATGCCGTCATCGCTGGACACCAGATGTTCCAGCGTGCGGTCGGCGATGCGGCCCTGGCTTTCCTGCACTGCCGTGTCCTGCATGGCGAAGCTGGGGATGCCGGTGAAATTGTCGCCACCGCGCTGCGCCGCCCGGTCCAGGTGGTAGTCGTTGCCCCGGTTGGCGGCGCTCTGGTGTGTGCCGGGCACGAATTCCACGTGCAGGCCGCCGCCGCGGCGCATCGCCTCGCGCTCCGCCTCGCCCAGCGGCTTGTCGACGTAGTAGTTCACCGCCCACGACCAGCAGTTGTGGTCGTCCAGCGGCACCCAGGCCTGGGCGTTCAGGGTCAGGTCGCCAGTCGGCGCGATGATGTTGAAACAGGGCATCAGGAACTGCGTGATGCGCCAGTAGTAGAGCCCCTCGCCGGCCATCCGCCGCGCGCCCAGCAACAGCCCACCGGCCGTGCGCACGCTGTCATAGCGCGGGTTGCGATCGGCGGCGATGATGCCCAGGATGCTCGAATCGGTGCCGGCCCGGCCCGTGCCCAGCACCGGGTCGCTGCTGATGGTGCCCCGGTGCAGCCACGACAGGTGGCTGGAATCCAGGCCGCCTTCCATGGTTTGCAGGTAGTTGCACTCCTGCAGGCGGCGGGTCACGAACAGGTTGTACGGCGGCAGGGTGGCCCATTCGAGTTCCGGCGGCGCGGGCATCAGTTCCGGTGGCCCCATGTAGACCCACACCACGCCACCGCGCTCCAGGGTCGGGTAGGCCTGCACGCGGATCTGTTCCCGGGCGCGGCTGACCGCCGGTTCGGACGGAATGTCCAGGCACTGTCCGTCGGCGTCGAACTTCCAGCCGTGGTAGGCGCAGCGGATGCCGCCGTCTTCACAGCGGCCGAAATACAGCGATGCCTGCCGGTGCGGGCAGGCTTCCTGCAGGATGGCGGACCGGCCGCTGCTGTCCCGAATGGCAATCAGTCGCTCGCCCAGCAGCGGCACGCGCACCGGCGGGCAATCCGGGTGCGGCAGTTCATCGCAGGTCAGCGCCGGCAGCCAGTAGCGCCGGAACAGCTCGCCCATGGGTGTGCCCGCGTCGGTGCGCGTGAGCAGATCGTTTTCTTCGCGGCGCATGGTCACCTCCGGCGCGCGTCAGTCACGGCCCGGACCGGCGCGGATGCCCGGCGCGGCCGGCTACGCCGGGCCGGCCGCGGTCTCCTGAAAATACGGCAGCACCTCGCGCGCGATCGCCTCCATGTTGCGGCGCGTCATGTCGGCCGGCAGGGTGCCGAACTGGGTCTTGACCAGCACGGTGTTGAAACCGGCCAGCTCCTGATAGGCAGCCAGGCGCTCGCGCACCGTGCTCGGGCTGCCGATGATGATGACGCCGGCGTCGTTGAGCGAGCGCACGGTCTGCGGCTTGCCGATCATGTCCGGCTGGATGTGCCGGAACGACTCCAGCGACGTGTAGCCGGGCGGCAGCAGCATCTCCAGCGGCATGCGCAGGAACTCGTTCTGGATCGCCTCGGCGTGCGGACCGGCCTCGCGCAGCGCCTGCTCGTCGGTCTCGGCCACGTAGATAGTGGTCGACCAGGCGCACTGGTCCCAGGTTGCGGCGTAACCGACCTTGTCGGCTTCTTCCCGGTACTTGTTGAAAAAACCGGCCACGGTCTTGATGGCGCCCAGCGTCTGGCAGTAGGTGTAGCGGTGGCGGGCCGCCCAGGCGATGGTCTCGGCCGAGCCCTGCGAGGGCACCCACACCGGCGGGTGCGGGTCCTGGTAGGGCCGCGGCCAAAGGTTCACGTACTTGTAGTGGTAGTACTCGCCGTCGAACTCGAACGGCCCGGGCTCGGTCCAGGCGCGGATGATCAGGTCGTGGGCTTCCTGAAAACGCGCCAGCGACTCGGCCGGATTGACGCCCGTGGAGTGGTACTCGGCGCCGATGCCGCGCACGAAGCCGGCGATGAAGCGACCGTGGCAGATGTTGTCCAGCATCGCGAATTCTTCGGCGATGTTCAGCGGGTTGTTCACCAGCGGCAGGGCGCGGCCCAGGATGGCGATCTTCGCCCGCTTGACGCTGCGCGCCAGGGCGCCTGCCATGACGCCGGGCACCGGCATCAGGCCGTACGGGGTCTGGTGGTGCTCGTTGACGCATACGCCGTCGAAGCCGAGCCGGTCGGCGTATTCGAGTTCGTCCAGGTACCGGTTGTAGAGCGCCGCGCCGACCTTCGGATCGTAATGGCGGTTCGGGAACGTGACCCAGGCGCTGCCGTGTTCGCGGATCAGGCTGACATCCATGTCCGCGTAGGGCATGAGGTGAAAATTGAAGAACTTCATGCCCTGCCCTCCTGCGTGCACACCTCGTTCACGAACTGCGTCACCGCCTGCGCGCACGGCTGCGGCTGCTCGATCGGCGGCAGGTGGCCGCAGCCGGGCAGTGCCGTGAGCCGCGCGCCCGGAATCAGGCGTTGGTATTCCTGCCCAATGCGCAGCGGGAACAGGCGGTCGTGCTCGCCCCACACCACGTGCGTGGGCACGCGGATGCGGTGCAGCCACTGCGGCAAGTACGGATCGTAGGACCGCGGCTGCCACACGAGGCGCGCGGTGGTGAAGCGGTTCTTGAGCTGGCGCTCGCGCTCCTCGGGCGGCACCTCCAACGCCAGCAGCTGATCGGCGACGGCCTGATCGTGGATCAGCGCCCGCAGGCTCTGCTCCGGGTTGCCCATGAAGTTGTCGACCCGCGCCACACCGTGCACGTGCACGCCGGCGGCGGAAATCAGCGTCAGGGATTTGATGCGCGAGCAGTCCTTGATGGCCAGCGCCGCAGCGGTCCAGCCGCCCAGGCTGTGGCCGACCAGGTGCACGCCGGTCAGATCCAGCTCCTGCAGCACGTCCAGGTAGTAATAGGCCAGATCCTCGACGCGCCTGAGCCAGGCCGGCGTGTCCGAATCGCCAAAGCCGGGGTGTTCGGGCGCCCGCAGGTCGAAATCCCGCGCCAGCAGGTCCATGAACGGCAGCCACTGGCTGGCGCCGCCCGCGCCGTGCAGGAACAGCACCGTTTCGGCGCCCGGCTGCGGTGGGCCGCCCTGCATCAGCTTCACCCGCACGCCGGCCAGCGTGCGCATCGCCTCGGTATGACTCATCGCTCCTCCTGCCCGCTTATGGTGCGGGTTCGTGTGCGGCCTGATCCGTCATGCCTGGGATTACAAGACCCGGCGCTTGCCTGCTTGCCGGTGGCTACCCCGCGGTCGGGGATCTCGGTTCAGCCGGTGCGCTGCGTGCCTGGCAGCCAGTCAATCGGTGGTCACAACGTACGGATGCTCGGTCTTGCCGTAGCGACCGATGATGCCGGCCACATAGTGGCGCGTTTCGGCATACGGCGGCAGGCCGCCATGGCGTGCAACGGCGCCCTCGCCGGCGTTGTAGCCGGCGAGGGCCAGGCGCACGTCGCCCCGGAACTGCCCCAGCAGCCAGCTCAGGTAGGCCATGCCGCCACGCAGGTTCTGTTCGGCATCCCAGGGATCTTGCACGCCAAAGCGCCGCGCGGTCGCCGGGATCAGCTGCATCAGGCCCTGCGCGTTCTTGGGCGAGCGGGCGTCGGTGCGAAAGGCCGACTCGGCGGCCACCACCTGCTTGACAAGCGCCGGATCGAGCGCGTATTGCGGCGCCAGGCGATCGATGAGTTGCTCGACCGCCTGCCGGCCGGGGCCAATCAGGATCGGCCGGCTGGCCACGGTCGGAACGATCAGCGTCGGTGCCACGTACTTGCGCGGACCGCGCCGTGCGGCATGGTTGGCCGCCGCATAGCCGGGCGTGGTCAACACCCGGTCACTGAACACCGTGTGCCCGCCCGGCGTGCGATACATGAACAGCTCGGCGCGCGGCGCCTGGCACGCGCACAGCCCGAGCATGAGCATCCACAAGCGCCACATAAGACCTGCCGCCGCCTCCCGCTGGACGAAACCGCAACCACGCGCGACTCGGTCAAGCATAACCGTGCTGCGCCGATAATGCGGCAAACGTACTATCGTCCGGCAATGCCATACAGTTGAGCCAACGGCCATGACCGAGCCCGTGCAGCCCGAAGCCGACGACCCACGCGCCGTCCTGCGCCCGCAAGGCGCCGCCGAGTGCACCCTGGTGGCGCAGCGCCTGATGGAAGCAGCGCGCGAGCGGGTACGCATCCTGCCGCAGCGCGCCGACCTGCGCTATCTGACCGACGACGCGGTGATCGGCGCCCTGCGCACATTGTTGCTGCGCAACCGGCGCGCACGCCTGGAAATCCTGGTGCCGGCGGATGTGGCACGCGACGACCAGGGACGCCCCCTGTGGAACCTGGCGCAGCGCCTGACCAGCTCGGTCGCCGTGCACCGCCTGGCCGACGAGGATGCCCAGGTGGGCGAAGCCTGGTTCACCGTCGACGAACGTGGATATCTGCAACGTCCGCAGCCGGAGCGTCTGGCGGCCCAGGCGAGCCTGGAGCAACCGGCGCGGGCCAGGGACCTGAACCTGCGCTTCGCCGCCCTGTGGCTGCACAGCGAACCGGACCCGGACCTGCGCCGGCTCGGCCTGTGAGGCGGCTGCGCGCCCTGCTGCCGCTGATTGCCGTCGCGCTGCTGCCGGCCGGCGCGCCGGCCCGCCCGCAACTGGCGACCATCCCGCTGCAGCAGCGCCCCGCGGCCGAAATGGCGCAGGTGCTGCAACCCCTGCTCGGGCCGCAGGAAAGCGTCACCGGCGACGGTTTTACGCTGATCCTGAACGTGGAACCGGCGCGCCTGGAGCAGCTGCGCGCCACCGTGGCCGAGCTGGACCGCGCGCCGCGCCAGCTGCGCATCACCGTGCGCCAGCAACTGTTTGCCGAGGACCGCATGAACGCCGCCGGCGTCAGCGCCGATGTTGGCGATGAGCAGGCGCGGGTCGTCGTCAGCCCGTCGGATGCCGGCAGCGGCGCCCTGGCGCGCTACCGCGGCATCGGCGAGTACGGCACCGATCCGCAGGGCCGCCAGTACGAATCCGGCGAGCAGACCGTGCTGGCGCAAGAAGGCCGCCCGGCGCGCATCGCGGTCGGCCTGATCGCCCCCTTCGACAGCGTCTGCGAGGACAGTTACGGCGGCCGCCGCATGTGCACGGAATACCGCGAGGTGAGCAGCGGCTTCGAGGTGCTGGCCCGGCTCGGCGCCGGCGGCGTGACGCTCGATATATCGCCGCAGTCGCAGCAACTGGCCGAAGCCGGCGTGGTGGCGTTCCAGGTCGCCCAGACGCAGCTGCACGGGCCGCTCGGGCAGTGGCTGGAGCTGGGCGGCGAGGTCACCACCTCGGGCGAAAGCGAACGCGGCGTGCTAGCGTCTACGGCCCGAACCGGCCGCAGCGCGCGGCGCATCGCCATCAAAGTGGAGCTCGCACCGTGACCCGCCGCATGCACCCTGCCCGGCTCCTGCCGCTGTTCCTGTTGCTGCTGGGCGGCGCCGCCCAGGCCGGCGACATCTACCGCTGGACCGACGCCCAGGGCCGCACGCATTACGGCGACCGGCCGCCGGCCAGCGGCGCGGAAAAAATCGTCGAGCCACCGCCGCCCAGCGATCTGTCGCCGGACGAAGCCAACGCCAAACTCGAAGCCATCCGCGCCCAAAGCGAAAAGGCCGCCGAGGAACGTGCCCTGGCCAAGGAAGCGCAAGCCAAGACCGCGGCCGAGCAAAAACAGCGCGCCGCCGAGTGCGCCGCCGCACGCCGGCAGCACGATGCCATGCAGGCGGCGCAGCGCATCCGCGACGCCGATGGCAACTGGTACACGGGTGAGCAGCGGCTGCAGAAAATGCGCGATCTGGAAGCCGCCATCCGCAAACATTGCGGCGGCACGCCGGCGCAATGAGCCCGCCCTGGCGGGCACTGGCCGAGCTGGTGGGGGATCTGCTGCGCCTGCGGCGTGGGCCGCAGGACGTGCCCTACTCGCCCACCCTGTTGCTGCTGGCGCTCATTCCCTACGCCCTGCTGGGCAGCGCACTGGCCGCGTTTGCCATGCCGGCGTCGCGAGCCCTGCTTTACGGTCCCACCGAAGCGGCCCTGATGGCGCTGCTGGTCTATGTGTCCCTCGCCGTCCGCCGCCGGCCGGCCCGGTTCGTGCAGACGCTGACCGCACTGCTGCTGGTCGGGGTGGCGTTCAACGCCCTGTCGCTGCCGCTGACCGCCCTGGCGCGGCCGGAAAACGGCCTCGGCCTGCTGATTCTGGCGCTGGTGGCGTGGAGCTTTGCGGTGTCGGTGCACATCCTGCGCCTGGCGCTGGACATTCCGGTGCCCGGCAGCGTGCTGGTCAATCTGGGCTTCTTCTTCGCCGCCTACTTCGGGCTCGGCCACCTGTTCGGACTGCTTTCCTGATGCACCTGCACATTCTTGGTATCGGCGGCACCTTCATGGGCGGCCTGGCGCAGCTGGCCAAGGCACTGGGCCACCGAGTCAGCGGCTGCGACAGCGGCGTCTACTCGCCGATGCGCGAGCAACTCGACGCCGCCGGCATCGCCTGGCAGGAGGGCTACGATCCGGCGCAGCTCACGCCCCGGCCGGACCTGTGCGTGATCGGCAACGCCCTGTCGCGCGGCAACCCGCTGGTCGAGCACATCCTGAACACCGACCTGCCCTACATCTCAGGCCCGCAGTGGCTGGGCGAGCAGGTGCTGGCCGGCCGGCACGTGCTGGCGGTGGCCGGCACGCACGGCAAGACCACCACCGCCAGCCTGCTGGCGTGGATTCTGGATCGGGCCGGCCTCACGCCGGGCTTTCTGATCGGTGGCGTACCGCAGAACTTCGGCGTCTCGGCGCGTCTTGGCAGCGGGCCGTTCGTGGTGGAAGCGGACGAGTACGACACGGCCTTTTTCGACAAGCGCGCCAAGTTCCTGCACTACCGGCCGCGCACGGCGGTGCTGAACAACCTCGAATTCGACCACGCCGACATCTACCCGGACCTGGCCGCCATCGAGTGGCAGTTCCACCAGCTGCTGCGCGGCGTGCCGGGGAACGGGCGGCTGATCGTGAACGCCGCCGACGCCAACCTGGCGCGGCTTCTGGAGCGCGGCTGCTGGACACCGGTGACACGCTTCGGGCCCAGCGGCGACTGGCAGGCCACGCCGCTCACACCGGACGCCAGCCGCTTCGAGCTGACCGTGGCCGGCGCGCGCATCGGCAGCGGCGAATGGTCGCTGGCCGGCGTGCACAATCTGCACAACGCGCTGGCAGCGCTGGCGGCGGCTGCCGAAGTGGGCGTGAGCCCGGCCCAGGGTCTGGCGACGCTGGCCGGCTTCAGGAACGTGCGCCGGCGCCTTGAAGTGGTGGCGCAGGAAGGCGGCGTCACCGTCTACGACGACTTCGCCCACCACCCGACGGCGATTGCCGCCACGGTGGCGGCGCTGCGCGGCCGGGTCGGCGCCGCGCGCATCCTGGCGGTGGTCGACCTGCGCTCGAACTCCATGCGCGCCGGCGCCCACCGGGCGGGGCTGGCCGCGGCGCTGGCGGATGCCGATCTGGCGCTGCTGCACTGCGCCCAGCCTCTGGCCTGGGCCATCGACGAGGTGCTGCGCGAGCTGCCCCGCGGCGGCGGCTTTTTCCGTACCGGCGACGCACTGGTCGATACGCTTGCAAAGGCCGCCCGGCCGGGCGATCACGTGCTGCTGATGAGCAATGGCGCCTTCGGCGGCGTGCATGCCACACTCGCGGCGCGGCTCAAAAACCCATCCGGCGGGGGATCCTGACGTGCCAGAACTGCAAACCTTCGCGTTGCCGGTGTTCCCGCTGGGCAGCGTGCTGTACCCGGGCGGCCTGCTGCCGCTGCGCATCTTCGAGCCGCGCTATCTGGCGATGGTGCGCGAGTGCCTGCGCGAGCAGCGCGGCTTTGCCGTGTGCCTGATCAGCGAGGGTCGCGAAACCGGCCAGGCGGCGCGCTTTCATCCCATCGGCACGCTGGCCCGTATCGAGGATCACGACCAGGATGCCGCCGGCATGATGCACATCACCGTGCGCGGCGAGCAGCGCGTGCAGGTGGTGGCGAGCAGCGTGCGCATCGATCAGCTGGTCATGGGCCAGGCGCTGCGCCTGGAGGCGGAACCGGCCACCGGCATCGCCGAGCGTCACCGGCCGCTGCTGGACCTGCTGCGCCACGCGATGGAGGAGTACGACCCCGACTTTGGCCGCGCCGAGGAACTGATGGACGCCAGCTGGGTCGGGTTTCGGCTGGCCGAACTGCTGCCGCTGCCGCCGGCACGGCGCCAGTGGTTACTGGAACTGACCAACCCTACGCTGCGCCTGGAAGCGCTGGCACAGTTCATCGAGGAACTGCGCGCCGGCGACGAAATGCAGCGCTGATCGGCGCCCGACCGAGGCCGGCGGCATCACTCGATCGGCACCTGCAGCGTGCCGAGCATCAGCTCATCGAGGCGTACCGGCATCGCGGCGGTCAAGCGCTCGACGTATTCGGCGCGCCGCCGGCGCTGTTCCTGCGCCCGCAGCGCGCTGACGATGTCGGCGCGCGCCTCGTCCAGGGAAAGATCGCGCGCCGCCTGACGCTCGGTCAGTTTCAGGATGTGCCAGCCGTCGGCGACCGGCACCGGATCGCTGATCGCCCCCACCGCCATGGCGGTCACCGTCTCGCGAAATTCCGGACGCAGCATCGGCTCGCTCACCCAACCGACCTCGCCGCCACGGGCGGCGCTTTCGGCGTGGCGCGAGTGCTCGCGTGCCAGGTCGGCGAAGTCGGCCTTGGCCAGGCGGGCTTCCTGCGCCAGCTCACGCGCGCGCCGCGCCGCGTCGGCATCGTCCGGCCGTCCGGCCACAAAGATCTGCGACAGGCGATAGCGCGGCGCGGCCCTAAACCGCTCGCGGTTGGCCTCATACGTGGCGACCACCAGCTCCTGCGGCGGGTAATCGTCAGCAACGGCACTCATGGCGTCCAGGTGCGCCTGCACCAGCTCCAGGTCGGCCGCCTGACGCATGCGCTCCCGCACCGCCGGCTCTGCGGCCTGCGGCGAGCGCCTGGCGGTTTCCACCAGCGCCCGCCACTGCACCTCGCGCCGCATGGCATCGGCAAGCGCCTGCGGTTGTTCGGCCAGCTGCTTGCGGGTCGCCGCCGGCAGGGCCGCCAGCAGGCTCTGCGCTTCGGCCTGCGTCAGCCGGGCATCACCAGCCTGCGCCAGGACCGCCGAGCTGCCCATCAGGGCACGCGCCACGAATCCGGCCACCAGCAACAAGGCCACCGCACCCGCCACCGTCGGCAGGCTTCGTCTGTCACGCGTCATGAGGAAATCCGAAAAAGCTTCACCACAAATGCCAGGCGCCCTGCGTCAGCACCCAGGCCGCCAGCAGCGCGTTGGTCAGCGCATGCGCCAGCACCGGGATCCACAGGCTGCCGGTATGCCGATACAGCCAGCCGTAGACCAGCCCGGCCGCGAATCCGGCCACAATGAGCTGATGCATGCTGGCGAACAGCGCCGCCTGGATCAGAAACGCCCGCCGGTCCACGGCGCGCGGATCGACTGCCGCAAAGTCCGGCCGCACCAGCCAGCGCATGAGAAAACTGCGAAAGAACAGCTCCTCGGCCAGCGGCGCCACGATCACGGCGCCGGCGATGCGCGCGGCGAACTGCCACCGGGCCGTGTCGTCGGCCGCGAAGGGGGAGACCTGCGGCGCGCCAAGACTCGCCCAGTCCTGATCCAGCGCCAGCCACAGCGCCAGCACCAGCCCACCGGCGGCGACGCCCAGCGCCACACCGCGCCAGTACGGCGCGCGATGCAGATCGACACAACGCCGCCACATCACAGCGAGGACCAGCAGCGTCACGCCGGTGCGAACGGCGTACCAGTCGCGCGGGTCGACACCCGCACGCTGTGCCAGTGGCGCTGCCGCCAGCAGCCCGACGAACACCGCGAACGGCAACACCCACGGCAGCGGCCGCGCCCAGGGCGGCCCCACGACCGACGCCACCGTCACTGCGCAGCAGGTGCGGCGACGCGCTGGTCGTCCAGCGCAAAACGGTAGTCCTGCACGATGTTCTCGAGCTCCACGCGCTTGAGGCCGGTAAACGGCTCGGCGGCCTTGAGTGTGGACCACACACCCTTGCGCTCGTAACGATCCAGCAGCTCGTTGCCGATCTCGAACAGGCGCAGGTTGTGCCCGACCAGTTCGTCCACGCGCGCCCGGCACTGCGCCAGATCGCCATCCAGCGCCTCGCCTCGGGCGCGTGCCTGCGTCAGCGCCGCGCTGGTGGCCGACTGTTCGCCGCGCAGCCCGCCGATTGCCGTCTGCGCTTCGCCCAGACGCGCGCGCAGGGCCTCGTTCTGGGCCTGGAAGGCCGCCAGTGCCTCGCGCAGTCGAGCCGCCTCCTGCTCGGCGCCGTCCACCTTGGCCTGCGCGGCGTCACGCTCCTGCCGGGCTTTTTCCAGATCGGCCTTCATGCGCGCGGCGTCGGCCTTCAGGGCATCGCGCTCGGCCGATATCTGTTGCAGCAGCGCCTGCACCTGGGCGCCGGCCGCCCCGCTGGCCGGGCGGCGCACCGCCTCCGCCTGCGCCGGCAGGCTGGCCGCCAGCAGCAGGGTCGTCATCAGCAGCCCACATCGCCGGATCATGCGCATGTCCTCCGCTGCCGGCGCGTCAGAAGCGCGTGTTCAGGTCGAGCTGCAGCACGTCGATACCCAGCGGCGGGCCATCGATCTCGTCCGCGCTCAGGTAGCGCATCGTCAGCCAGGTGTTGCGCGCCAGGCCGTAGTCGCCGCCCAGAATCCAGCCCTTGGCATCGGTGCCGCCCAGATGGAAATCCGAATCGGTGAAGGCATCCAGCACCGCGTCGCGTTCCAGGTGCTTGTAGCCGCCGAACACGCGCCAGCGGCCGGCAGCCGTCACCTGCGGCCAGCCAACGCTGGCCATGAACTGATAGCCGTTGATCTTCGCCTCGATGGGCTGGCCGATGCGCGCTGCGACCTCGTCCTCGTCGAAACCGACGTTGCGCACAAAATCGCCGGTCAGGATCACGTGATACGGCGCGAACCGGGCAATGTCGTATTGCACCGTCAGATCCAGCAGGTGGTAGTCGGACGCCAACGCGAACAACTGCGACTGCGGGTCGGCGTCGTTGCGGATGTCGTACAGCGTGTTGCCCTTTTGCAGGTACTCGGGCGCCGTATAGTCGAACTCGATGCCGTCAAGGTCGTTTCGCCGACCGACGACGTGGCTGAAATGGTAGTAGGCGAGGCCGGCCTTCAGACGGGACTGGTCGGCGAAGGCCAGATCGAGACCGAGCTGACCACCGAACAGCCATTTGTCCTTTGAGGACAGTTCCTCTTCCTGCAGCGGAAAGGCACCAGCGGTCAGGAACACGCCACGCGCTGGCTGTCCAGAGCCGACGAAGTCGTGCCGCAGCGTGGCGGCGGCGCCCTCGAAACCAAGATCACCGTCCCACACCAGGTCCGTCGACAGCCAGGGACTGTCGAAACGCCCGCCCCAGGCGGTCAGCCAGGGCGTGGCGCCGGCCGCCTGGTAGCGCAGGAAGGCCTGGTCGAGCACTGTCTCGTAGCGGTTGCCGGTGTTGCCCAGGGTCTGGTTGGTCGACACCGGATCGCGGGTGTTGCCGGTGCCCAGGCGAAACCCGGCCAGCAGGCTGTCAGTGATGGTCACGTCCAGCCCCAGACGCGCGCGGGCACGCAACCGGTCGCGGTCCTCGGAAGTGTTCAGCAGACCGTCCGCGCCGGCATCGGCCAGCCCGCCGGCGTTGTTGATTTCGAGAAAGTCGAAATAGGCGAACTGCGCGTTGCCGTCGGCGAAGCGGTCGCTCTGCCCGCGCAGGCGCAGGTCGCCCTTGAACTTCAGGCGCGCCACCCAGTCCGGCAGCGCCGCCGGCACGCCCCATTGCTCCTGACGGGCGCGGTCAATCACGTCCTGCGCCACCTCCTGGCGCAGCTCGTCGCGCACCTGGGCGCGAATCTCGTCCTTCACGATCTGCGGCACGTAGGTCACGCGTACCTCGCCGGGCCTGGCCGGCGGGGCCTGCTGGGCCTGCGCCGCGACGGTGCGCGCAGCGTCGGCTTCGGCCTTTTTGATCATGCCGTCGGCCGCCTCGCGACTGAGCACGCCCTGCTCGACCAGCGCACCGATCAGGCCGGTGACCGTCGCGCGCAGCTTTTCAAGGTCGGCGCGCTCGTCCGCAGCCGCGACACCCGTCAAGGCCAGCAGCGTAATCCCCGTCGCCAATCGCCGTGCACGCAACATAGGCGTCGGCCGCATCGAATTCATGTGTCCTCCGGAAATTGAACCCAGCGCCGGCCGGGCATGTGCCCGGCGCAGACGGCAAATCACACCGACCCGACGCGCAGGCGCACCACGCGGCGCACACCGGCCGGCAACGGATCGGACAGGCGCACGCCGCCCAGGCGGGCCTCCAGCAGCCGATCGACCTCGCGATCGCCGGTGCTGCTCAGCAACTCCACCCGCAGCACCGACCCATCCGGCGCCAGCTCGATGCGCACCGGCACCCGAAAGCGCTTGCGCCGCAGTGTCTCGTCGTTGCTCAGCGCAGCCGTCAGCACCCGATCCAGCTCGCCGCGCAGCCAGGCTTCGCCATCACCGCCACCGCTTTGCAACAGGTCGCGCCCGCCCTTGCGGGCGGCCAGACCGAAGCCATCGCCGCCGGCACCACCCTCGGCATCCACGCCCAGCGCCTCACCCGGCGGTGGCTCGTTGGCCGCCTCGGGAACGTCTTCCGGCACCGCTTCCGGTTCCGGGATGTCCACCTCTTCCTTCACTTCCGGCGGGGGTGGTTGTTCCTTGGGCGGCGGCGGCGGAGGCGGCGGCTTGATCAGCGTCACCTCCTGCGGCCGGCGCGGATCGGGGGCCGGCGCCTGCGACAGCAGACTGCGCACGATCAGCCCCAGACCGATGATCACCGCCAGCGCCACGGCAAGGGGCAGCAGCTTTCTCAGCACGGATTTCATGCCGAACGCAGCATCGTATTGCCGGCCGACGGATCGGCCGCAGGCAGCGCCCCGGTGGGAGCGGCGCCCGCGCCGCGAATCCTCGACTCAGGCATTCGGCCCGAAGCCGGCCGCCCACAACGCAACGGCGCCCGACACGAGGACAAGCCACCAGCCACGCCTACTTGACCAGGCGCTGGGTCACCAGGCCGAGCTGGGAGATTTCCAGCCGCCCCAGCAGGTCCAGCACGTCCACCACCTGCTGGTACTGGATGCTGGCGTCGGCCTTGACCACCACCGGCAGCGCCGGGTTGGCCGCCTTGTAGCCGCGCAGGGTGGTTTCCAGCTCGGCCAGCGTGACCGGGTAGGTGTCCAGATAGATCGTTCCGTCGGCCGTGATCGAGATGGCCTTGGTCTGGTTCTGGCCCAGGCTCGGCGTGGCGCTGGCCTTGGGCAGGTTGACCTGGATGCCCTGCACCGCCGCCGTGGTCATGATGATGAAGATGATGAGCAGCACATACGTGAGATCGAGCATCGGCACGATGTTGATGTCGTCGTAGGGCTTGCCTTCTTCCTGGACCTGCATGGCGAATCTCCCTTATGCCGTGTGCTGCTCGGCGATGCCCGCCACCAGCTCGTCCACGAACACGCGCAGGTCCGTGGTCGTGTCGCGGATCAGGGTGCCGAGGTAGTTGTAGCCAAACAGGGCCGGGATGGCGACCACCAGGCCCGCCACCGTGGCCACCAGGGCGGCGGCGATGCCCGGCGCGATCGAGTTGACGTTCACCTCGCCCGATGCGGCGATGGCGGCGAAGGTGATCATCACGCCCACCACGGTACCCAGCAGGCCCAGGAAGGGCCCGCCGGAAATGGCGATTGTCAGCAGCACCATGCCGGCGTTCAGGCGCTGCTGCTCACGCGCTGCGGACGCGTCGATGCGCGTGCGCAGCGCCTCCAGGGCCTGCGGCGACAGACCCGTCGCCTGCGCACCGGCACTGCGGTGCAGGCGCCCGGTCAGCTCCTGCACGCCGGCCACGCAAACCCGGTGCAGGGGCGAGCCGGCGAACTCGGTGCGCGCCGCCAGAGCCGTCAGATCGCCGTCGCCTATGCTGCGAAAGCTTTCCAGGAACTTCGCATTGGCCCGCCGCACGGTGCTCAGAAAGCGCGCCTTGCTGGCCATGACCACCCAGGAGATTGCCGACATCACGCTGAGCAGACCGATGATGATCCAGCCATCCAGCGTCACGTTCTGCAACACCACGCCGATGTACGAGCCATGCCCTTCGGCGGCTTCGCCGGACTCGTCCTCGCCGTAACTGATCAGACTCGCCGCGGTGCCCTGCGTGAGGGCCAGCAGGCGCAGATAACCCGCGTCACGCGCCACCCGGGCCAGGCCGAACTCGTCGATGTCCGCCGCCAGGCCGGCCAGACCCGCCGCCTGCGCCAACGGACCGGCGCCGAGCACCAGATCGCCGGCGATCGGCTTGAGCTCTACCGCCGCGCTGCCCGCCGGCGCGCCATCGACGTACAACGTCGCCGTGCCGGCATCCACGGTCAGCGCCAGGTGGTGCCACTCGCCGGCTGACAGCGGTGCGGCGGCGCGCGCCTCGACCGCGCCGATCCGTGCCAGCGGTACGCCGTCGGCCAGGCTCAGCAGCAACGGCTGCTCGGCAATGCCCAGTTCCAGCACGGCGCCGCTGGCGACCGCATCGGGCCGGATCCACAGGCTGACCGTCAGCCCCTTGGCCGGGTCGATCGCCAACGAGGCCGAACCGGGCACGCGCAGCGTCTCGCTGCCGGTGAAGCGCAGACCGCCGCCGATCAGACTGGCAGCCACTGCCTGCGCGCCCGACTCGGCCGCGTGATTGGCGTTGGCGGTGCTGTCACGCGGCGCGCCCTGCGCCTCGCCGAAATGAAACACCAGCGCCTGTTCGGCATCGTAAGTGCCAGCCGCGTCATCACCGGCGGGCGCCGCCGCGTTGCCGTAATAAAGATAGGCGCTGGCCGGCGCACCGGCCGCCAGCTGCGGCATGCGCACCCACAGCAGACCCATGCCGGTGACCGGGTCATAGCGTTCGATGTGGTACTTCAGCGGCGTCGTGTCGTCGCCCGCCAGCAGGCGCAGGTCCGCGCCGTCCGGTTTGGTATCGGCAAAAAAACCGAAATTGCCGGCGTGCAGACGCAGCAGCACCGGCAGGTCGCTGGCCGCAAGACCGGCTTCCTCGGCCGGCGGCTGCACCGTCAGGGGCTTTCGAAACTGCCAGTCCGGCTGCCACCAGGCATGGGCCAGCGGCGGCACCAGCAGCGCCACGGTCAGTAACAAACGGGCACAAGAAAAACGCAACATGGGCGGACAATCCGTGACAGGCGATCGGAAAAACAGGGGCCGTCGTTCGCGGCGCGGGCGCCGCTCCCATAGTGGTGGATGTGGGAGGCCCGCCCTCGGGCCGAACAGCCAAAGCCGAAACCGTGGGAGGCCCGCCCCCGGGCCGAACGAAGCGGCTGACCCGTCCGGCGAAACCAAAGCAGCGGATTCTCCGCGGGCTCTGTTACAGAGCCTTGACACACGCCCGGCCCAGATGACGGTCATCCTTCAAAACCGAGCACTTCCACCGTCACCGTGCCCAGAGAATCGGTGACCGCGCCGGCGGCGGCGGACACGGCGCCGGCCGCGGCCGCATCGGCGGCGGCCTTGGTGGCGGTGCTGCCGGTAGCGGCGGCGCCGGCCAGGCTGCCGGACACGGCGGTACTGGTCACCGGCACACCGCTCGACACACCGCCGACCTGGATGTTGTCGGCGCCGACCACGCGCGGCGCGGCGATGGTCAGGTTGCCGGCCGAGCGAATACCTGCGTCTCCGGCGTTGACCTCGCCGTTGGGCGCGATCAGGTCCACGTCGCCCGGAACGATGTCCGGGCTCGACAGCAGCACACCAATGCCCGAGCCGCTGATCGAACGCGAGGTGTCGAGCACGAACTGGTCGCCACGCAGCACCAGCTGCGGCGCCGGCGTGGCACCGGCACTCTTGGCGCCGCGGCCGGCGTCGATGTTGCCGCGCGAGGACCACAGCAGGATGTCGCCGCCGCCGAGCGTGAACACGCGCGACTGGTTGACCAGGAAGTCACCGTCGGTAAAGGCGCGCACGCTGCCGCCGCGCACGGTGACGATGCCCAGCTCGCTGGCGCTCTTGTTGAAACCGGTCACGCTGGCCAGGCCGGCGTTCACCTGGCCGCCCGGCGCGATCAGGTCGATGCCGCCACCCTGTTCGGTGCGAATCTGGCTGAAGAACAGGTTGATGTCGCCGCGGTACGGCGATTGCTCGCTGCCGGCGCCCGGAAACAGCGCCGCGATGGCGTCGAAGCCGCGCCGGTAGCGCGCCGGGTCGTCGCCGCCTTCGGCCACGGCCCGGCGTCCGGCGGCACGCAATTCGCCAAACAGCACGTCGTGCAGCAAGGGTGCCTGGCGCTCGGTCGGCAGCGCGGCGAAGCGGGCGAAAGCGTCCTGCGCATCGGCCGGCTCGATGCCCAGAGCCCGCAGATACGCGAGCAGCCCGTCCTGGTATGGCGCCGCCAGCGCACTGGCCGGGTCCAGGTACAGGGCGGCGAACTCGCCATACGCCGGCGACTGGCCCAGACCGGCCATCACTAGCGCCGCGGCGCCCTCATCGGGCAGGAACGGATTGTTCAGATTGCCGCGCGTGACGATGCCACCGCCGGAGCCCAGATCCACATCATCGGCGGCCAGCACCTCCAGGCGGCCGGGGCCGCCCAGTTCCAGGCGGTTGCTGCTGCTACCCAGGGCGCCCAGTGCATTGCGCGGCGTGTCGTAGCGAATCTGGCCGCCGGCCACCACGCGCGTCACGTCGGTGGCTGCCAGGTGCTGGCCGAACAGCCACAGGTTGGCGATGTCGTCCCCCGCCTCCAGCAGCGCCGCCTTGGGCAGCACCAGGCTGACGGCGCCCGGCTGGCCGCGCAGCGCGCCGCCGGCCGCCAGCCGCGCCGGCTCCGCGTCGCCGGCATGCAGGGGCGGATTGCCGTGAGCCAGCACGCCCGACGGGGCCACCGACAGGCGATTGACCGAACCGAACACATTCGCCGGCAACGCTACCGATGGCAGGCTCGCCGGCAACAGGTCCGACATGGCGAGCGTGCCCAGCAGGCTCAGATCCCCTGCCGCCTGCAGAATCAGCGAGCCGGCCGGGGCCGGATACAGGACGGCATCGCCGAGCAGGTCGATCGAGCCCCGGAACGCCGCTGCGGCCAGGTTCGGCGGCAACATGCCCAGGGCGGCCTGGTCACTGGACGCGATGCCATGCGCCGGGTAACCCTGCAACACCGCCAGCCGATTCTGCGCGAAGCGCACATCGCCGGTCAGCGCCTGCACGTCCACACTGGCCTGCGCACCGTAGGTGAAGAAATAGTTTTTCTTGGTGTTCGCCACACCGCTGATATTGGCGCTGACCTGGCTCAGTACGGTGGGATTGGCCACCGCGTCCAGCGCCACCTCGCCACCGGCGGTCAGCGCCAGACGTGCGTCACCGAGCAAGGCCAGCGCGTTGACCGGCTGACCGCCCGCTGTACGTGCCGAGGCAATGTCGCCCCCGGCGCGCACCCGGCCCGAACCGGCGCCCAGGAACAGCAGCGCGCTGCCAATGTCGCCACCGGCGCGCAGGTCCAGATCGCCACCGCCCTGCAGCACCAGCTGCGCTGCATCCGGCACGCTGCCGGCGGCCGACGGCAGACGCGCGTTGGTCGGCAGCGACACGCCGAGGTTGCGCACATCACCGCCGGCGCGAATGTCGACATCGCCACCGCCGAGCGCGCCGACACCCTGCTTGAACTCGCCATAGCGCAGCCACCAGGCGGTGCGGTTGGCCGTTATCGCGCTGCCGTCGTCGGCATTCACGCGGCCCTGCCGAAACAGCCAGGCGGTCGGCAACTGGGCGGCCGGCGCCGCGTCGATATCGCGCCCGACGGCGATGCGCAGGTCGCCGCCGGCGGTCGGGAACTGGGCCAGCACGCCGCCGATGGTCGGTGCCGTGAAGTCGTCAACCGCCGGACCCACCTGACCGGCGGTGTAGATCACCGAGGTGTTGGCGTTCAGCTTCAGATTGCGGGCGGCGGCAAGCGCGATATCGCCGGTGCCGGTGCGCACCATCTTGTTGGCGGCAAGGGTAATGTCGCCGATGTCGTCGCCGGACGGCCGCACTGCCAATGGGTCGGCAGCGTCCAGGTCCGCCCCGGCGACCAGCCGGTACGACCACGACTCGCCGGCCTGCAGCACGCCGGCCGTCGTCGCCGTGCTGAAGCCATCGGACAGCGATCCGTTCAGCAGTACGTTACCGGCCGCACGCAAGGTCAGCAGGCCCGGCTCGCCGCCGGCACGCAGCGGCAGCAGCTGCCAGTCGCTGGCCAGGGTCAGGTTACCGCTGCTGCGCACCTCCACGCCCGGGCGCAGGTGGAACAGCGGATTGCCGCTCTGGCCCAGGCGGCTGGCGATGCTCGCCGCGCTGGTCATGAAAGCGGCGTTGTCAGCGGACAGGGTGGCCAGACTCAGCGCGCCGGCACCGCCGGTGTTGAGCGTGCTGATGTCCTCATAGCGGCGGACCGCTTCCACCACCGCCTCGCGGGCGCCATGAATGGCGCTACCCACGCTGCCAATCGCCACGTCTGTCGTGCCGACCCGCGGCGCGCGCAACAGCACCTGGCCACCCTGCGCGGCATTCGCCCCGGCGCCGGCCGACACGTCGATCACCGAACCTGCCACCAGATCGAGCCCGCTGTCGCTGCCCAGTTCCACCTGCCCGCCGCGACCGGCGCTGCCCGCGCCCGCCGCGTCGGTGGCGAAAGCGTCGATGACCGCGCCATCGGCCAGCACCAGGCTGTCATGTGCGTACAGCGCCACCCGGCCGCCCTTGCCGCCGCGCGCGTCGATGTGGCCGGCCACGGTCAGACCACCGCCGTCCACGGCCAGACCGAAGCGCTGCGTGGTGACGGTATCGCCGGCGCCGATCAGCACGTCGCCAGTGCGCACCCGCAGCTGCCGCTCCCCGGCGAACCCGCCGTTCTCCAGCGCCTGATTCAGTGCCGAAAAATCGCTCAGGCTGGCGACATCCACGCTCGCCTCGCCACCCTGCCCGCGCCGGCCGGCGCCATCCGCCGTGGCGCTGGCGAGCAGCTCGCCGGCCAGCGTCACCGTACCGGCCGGAGCGGACAGCTCCAGCCGGCCGGCATCGGCGCCGTCCCGGCCGCGCAGGTCGACCTGCGCGCCGGCCAGCACCATCACGTCGCCGGCATCGGCGCGCAGCACGACGCTGCCGGCCGGGCTGGCCCGCCCACCGGAACCGAAGGCCTGCCACACCGAGGCCGCATCCAGCACGCTGCCGGCCTCTAGGCTCACATCGCCGGCGGTGGCCGCCAGCGTGACCTGTCCCGACGGCAGCCGCAGCCGCCCGCCGTGCTGCATGCTGGCGCCGGTGAGGCCGATCCGCGCACCCACACCACCGGTCGGCGCGTCAGTCGGCGCTGCCAGCGCAGCCGTGCTCAACGCGCCGGTGGCCGTCACACCGTGGTCGGCGGCACCAGCCGCGCTCACCAAGCCCGCGCTAATGGCCAGATCGCCGGCGACGTCGAGCCGGCCGCGGCCGGTGAATTCGAGGCGCTCGTTGGCGACCAGTTCCAGGCGCTGCACGCCGGACACCTGCGTGCCCGCCACCATGCCATCGCCGGCTCGGCCACCGTCGGCCAGGATCAGCTGGTCGGCCAGCAGGCGCAGCGTGCCGTTCGACGCGACCGCCGCATCACCGCTGCCGGCGCTGGGGTTGCCGAGCGTGAGGCGACGCGCCTGCAGTTGCGCCAGTTCGCCGGCGCCCAGAAAGCCACGCAGGCTGCCGGTTTCCAGCGTCAGGCTTGCCAGCCCGGCGCCGCCCAGGTTCACCGCGCCGTAGACATCGAGCGTGCTGTAACTGCGCAGGGCCAGCGCGCCGGCACCGGCCAGGCCGGCCAGGCGGGCGGCATCCAGCAGCAGCCCCGGCGTGCCGACCGGCGCGGCGCCCAGACTCACGCTGCCAGCGGCGACCGCCAGCTCGCCACCGGCAGCCAGCCGCAGGTCACCACCGAGCGTGTTGTTGCGCGTGGCGTCAAGTTCTATCGAGCCGTTCGCTGCCAACTGCGCGCCGGCTTCGATGACCAGGTCACCGCGATCGCGGTTCACGTTGACACGCACGGTGCGCGCCGTCGGCTGGGCGGCCAGGCGCAGCAGGGCACCGTCGCCATCGCCGTCGGCGCCGATTTCGAGTGCGCGTCCCGGCGCTGCGCCGGCGCCGGCCTGCAGCTGGCTGCCGCTGCGCACGCTCACCTGTTGCCGGGCGGCGACGATCAGATCCGGCGCACTCAACACCGCCCCGCCCGTATCGACCACCACGTCCTGCGCCACCACGGTCAGCGCATCGACAGCGCCGTCCTGCCGGCGCGTGCCGCCCAGCAGCAGGCTGGCCACGCCCAGCGACGAGAGGTGCCCGGCATCCAGCGTCACGTAATCGGCGCCCGGTGCCAGCGCGCCCCCGCCGAGCACGGCCAGGCGCGGCGCGGCGATGTCCAGCGCGCCCCCACGACCACCGGCCGCGGCGGCCGTGAGCAGATTGCCGGCCAGGATCAAGTCCTCACGGGCGGCGATGGACACGCGACCGGCATCGGCCACCTGCCCGCCGCCGCTGTGGGCAAAGAACTCACTGGCACGCAACGGCGCATATTCGGCGCGGCGAGCCAGCACAGCCCCCGACTGCACGTTATAGATACTGCTTCGCGCAGCCGCCAGCGGGCCGCTGGCAAGCTCGCGGGCCTCGCGCCCGGCCACCAGATAGTCGCCCAATGGCAGGCCAAGCTGGAACGTGTCCGACACATCCGCCACGGCGGTGGTCGGCGTGACCAGGAACGCCCCCGGCAGCAGCGCGTAGCGGGCCGGCAACTTGCTGTAAAAACCGGCCGCCAGACCCGGTACGCCGCCCAACCACACCAGCTCACCCGGCGCGAACTGGCCCTCGCTGGCGATCTGGTGATCGAACGGCGCCGCGCCGGCACCAAGACCCGGCAGCACGGCAAAGCCGCCGGCCACGTTGGCAGGCGCCAGGACGTCGCGCGAACCGCCCGGTCCGGGCAGGAACTCGTGCGCCAGCAGATCGCCGCCGCCGCGCACGTCGAGCCGGGCGCCGGCGGCGATGTCGACGGTGCTGCCGTCAAGGCTGATGGCCTTGTCCGGCAGCGTGTCGAACAGCAGCAAATTGGCATCGCCGGCCAGGGCGTAGGCCCAGTCGCGGCCGCCCAGCTCGGTGCGCCCGAACGGCACCAGCAAGCCGGCGCCGGACACGCTGCTGAGGCTGCCATCGCGCAGGTGGATGTCGTCACCGACCAGGGACAAGGTGCCGAAGGGCGCCCGCAGCGTGCCCGCCTGATCGATGCGCGGCGCCGCCAGGGTCAGTTCGCCGGCCGCGGACAGCGGCTGCGTGGCCGATGCCGGCGCTGCTGCGATCGAAATCTGCCGGTCGGCCTCGATGCGGAAGCGGCTGAGCGTGGTCGGGTAAACCTGCGCCGCCCGCACCGACACCTCGCCCGCACCGTGCAGACGGCCGTTCAGCTCCCGGCTGCTGGAGCCGGCCAGCACACCGCGCAGGCGCAGGTCGCCGGCACTGTCCAGGCGCAGCGTATCGATGCCCTGCAGGGCGACCTCGCCGGCCAGGTCGATCAGGTCGGCGCGCAGTTCGAGGTCGGCATCGCCGGACGCGGCTGCCCGCGGCGCCTGCAGGCTGCCAGGATTCGCCACCTGAATGGACTGGCCGGCCAACAAAACCTGCGTGCCGGCGCTGGCACCCAATTCCGGCGCCGACAGCGTCAACCGACCGGACAGGCGCAGGTCCAGATCGGTGGTGAAGTCGATGCGGTCGCGGCTGGCCAGCGTCAGATCGGCAAAGCCGCCGGCCGCAACCTGCGTCGCGCCCAAGCGCAGCACGCCGTTGTCCGGAACATCCTCTCCGGGAGCGAGTCCGACCGGCAGTTCCGGCACGGCGCTGCCCAGTTCCAGGCGCACCGGGCCGGTGGGGAAGCCAACGTTGCTGACCGGCGGACGCTCCAGCACCACCGTCAGGCTGCCGCCGGCCGCACCGGGTGCAGCGGTGCCGCGCAGCTCACCGGCCAGGATGCCGCCCTCGCGGGCGGTGATGGCGATCCGGCCGCCGCCGCTGGCGATGACCGTCGGCACCACGGCCGCGTCATCGGTCGCCGTCGTGCCGGGCACCTTGACGTCACGCGTGCGATCGGCGAGCTGGATGTCCAGCACGGCGCTAGTGCCGGACACGTCGATCAGCGAACCGGCCTCGGCGATCACATATCCCTTGCCGGCGTCCAGGCTGACGCTGCCGCCCGGCAGAACCTGGCCACGGCGCAGGCCCTGGGCATCGGGCAGCAGCTCAGCGTAGCCGGTGGCGCGCAGCGCCGCGGCAGCGCCAAGCCAGATGGATTGACCGAAATGATAGGCATCGTCCGGGCCACCGCCAGGCTGGGTGGACAGTGCAATGCTGCCGGCCGGCGCGTTGATCTGCCCCAGCACGGTCAACTGCCGGCCGGCGCTCAGAGCAACCGCCGCGCCGGGGTCGGCGTCGATCACGCTGCCGGCGCCCAGGCGCAGGTCGCCAAACGCGAGGCTGCCGGCCGCAAGACTCAGGTCCGCCGCCGGGCGCTGCGGCAGGTCTTCCAGCAGCGGCGTGGTCAGGTCCGCCAGGGACCGCCCGGTCGGCAACAAAGTCAGTTCGCCCAGCGGGCGCAAGGTCTGCGTACGCGGCGCGATGCGCGTGCCGTCGGCCACATCCAGGCCGTCCTGGCCGTTCACCTGGTAGGCGCCGAAGCCGCCGCGCTGGAAAAATTCCGGCATCAGGTGCAGCACGCGCTGTTCGCCCGGCGCCGCGCCGCCGATCTGCACCCTGGAGGCCGATACCTGCAGCCGCCCGCCACCGGTCAGGCCGTGGCCCAGCAATGCGCCGTCCAGGAGCATGCTGCTGGTCTGCGGATCGTTGTCGCCCAGGTTGAAACGGCCCACCGACAGCGTGATGTCGCCGCCACGGCCGCCGCGCAGCGCGCCGTCGCGGTCCAGTTCGCCGCCGCCGCTCACGTCCACCACACTGCCGGCGTGCAGGCGCAGATCGGCGACCGCATCGAGCGTGACCGAGCCGGCATCGGCGGCCAGCTGGTCGGCCGGCGCGCCCAGTCGATCGTTGCTCCACAGCCCGGCCGCCGACAGGCGCACGCCGCCGGCCACCTCCAGCGCGTGATCGGCGGCGGTCAGGTCGGTCGAGCCGGCCGTGCGCCGCGTCTGCAGGCGGATGCTGCCGGCCGGCACGCTGATGTCGGCCGCCACCTGCAGGCTGCGGCCGGTCAGGCGCAGCGAGCCGCCGGGCGCCAGCGACACCGGCTCGTTCACCTCGATGCTGCCGTTCACGTAGGCTTCGAGCGTGCCGAAACCGCCCGCCGCCAGGCGCTGCGGGTCCAGCACCAGCCGCTGCGCAGCGCCGGCCGGCAACGGTGTCAGGGCGTCGGGCAACCCGAAGGTGAAGCCGTCATCCAGCGCCGGTGGCGCTGCCAGCAGCGCCAGGTCCGGCAGCATGAAATTGGGGCTCGCGCCGCTCGCTTCGGCATTGCCCAGAATCAGCCGGCCTGCGGCCGGCCGGTCGGCCACGGCGCGCTGGCGCGGCCCAAGAACCACCTGGCCGCGCAGGTCGCCGTCCAGCACCGCCCGGTGCGCCAGCACGCTGATCGACCCGGCCGGCCGGCCCTGCGCATAGGCCGCCTCGTAGCGACCGGGCAGGGTGTTGTACTCGCGTGTCACGCCCCACTTGGGGTCGGTCATCGCGTAGCGGCCGGCGATCGCCAGGTAGCGCCGATCCGGGCTGGCGACACTGATGTCGTACAGGCGGCCATCCTCGCCCACCAGCAGCGTGGTGCCGATGACGCCGCCCTGCCAGAGCACCGACCCGCCGGACACGTCCAGCACCGCGCCACTGCGCACGATCACGTCGCCCTCGGAGCGCAGCGTGATGTCGCCGCCGGAGGTGCTGCGCTCGGCTATGCCACGTTCGATGCCGGCCAGCGCGCCCGAAGCGTCGGCGAGCCCGGTGCCGACGCGGGCGTCGACGAACACGGTCTTGTTGCGCAGCAAGCCGTCGCGCTGCAGGGGCGAATCCTTCAGTTCGTCGCCGCGCAGCTCGACGCCGACCACGTTGCGCTCCACCGGCACCGGCACCTCGCGCAGGCCGGACACGTCCACCCGCGCACCGGCGTCGATCTGCACGCGCACGTCCTCGCGCGCCGCGCCATCGGCCACGAACTGCGCGCCGCGCTGGGCGCTGATGCTCACGTTGCCACCGGGCGCCAGCACCTGCGCGCCGCCTTGCAGATGCACGGTGCGGCCCGCCAGCTCGATGCTGGACGCGGCGAACGGTGCATCGTCGCGCGCAGTGGCCGAATCGTCGACAGGGGTGACGGCGGTGACACTGCCGCTACCCAGCGTAAGCGCCCCGCCATTGTTGGCCACCAGCGTGTCGCCGCTGGCCGTGGCGCCGTCGCGCGCCAACAGGCGCACCGAGCCGTTCAGTCCCACCGCGCTGGTGGCGCTGGCCTCGCCGTCCTGACGCACCGTGGAGCCGACCAGCGTCACATTGCCGCGGTCGGCGTGCACGCGCGCCCCGAGCGCGTTGACTACGCTGCCGCCGCCGGCAGTGGCGTGCGGGTCCACTTCCACCAGAAAACCGCGCAGTTGCGAGGACTGCGGCAGGGCCAGATACACCTTGTCGCCGCCGGCCAGCACCGCCTGGCCCTGCGGCGTGCTGATGCTGCCGGCATTGCGCACCCGCGGCGCCAGCAACATCACCCGGCCACCATTGGCGGCGCTGATCTGCGCACCGGCCTCGACCGCCACCTCGCTGCTGGCAAAGGCCTCGGCGTCGCCGCCGAAGGAAAACGCCGCCTGACCGAGCGGCACGCTGAGCAGGCCGGCGTTGAAGGTGTCCTGCGAGATGCCCAGCGCCGAGGCCACCAGCCCGCCGACGTTCACCTGCGCACCCCGGTCGAACAGGATGCCGTTGGCGTTGATCAGGTACACCTCGCCGTTGGCGGTGAGCTGGCCCTGGATGACCGACGGGTTGGCGTCGTGGATGCGATTGAGCGCCGCCGCGGTGGAGTTCGGCTGATCGAAGCGCACCTTGGCATCGGCCGAGAGGTTGAACGACTGCCAGTCCAGCACCGCCCGCTGCGACTGCTGGGTGATGGTCATGTTGGCGCCGCTGACCGCGCGGCTGGCCGCGCCGCTGGCCACCCAGGCGGCGGCCGGCACCGGCAGCGTGCCGGCCGGCAGCGACGGCGCCGCCCACAGCAGGCTGTGCTGCAGGGTGGCGGAAATGGCCAGCGCGGTGGCGAGCAGCCGCCGCGGGGCCGGCCAGAAAGGAGATCCGCTCTGGGAGGGGCTCTCCTGAAGATTCGCGGCGGGGGCGCCGCTCCCACCGGGGGACCGCTCCCACAGGATTTTTTCCCTGTGGGAGGCCCGCCCTCGGGCCGAATCGCCACCCCGTGGGAGGCCCGCCCCCGGGCCGAATGGCTGGTCTGGAGATTCGCGGCGGGGGCGCCGCTCCCACAGCGGATCTTTGCCTGTGGGAGGCCCGCCCTCGGGCCGAATCCGCGACTTCGGTAAGCGCTCGGTCATGGCCACCTCAGAACGCATAGTCCAGGGCGAACAGCCAGCGCCAGTCGCCGGCCTGCGTGGTGGAGGCGTCGGTCAGCGGCAGGGCGAAATCCACCGCCGTGCTCAGCTGCTTGCGCAGCTTCAGGCGCAGGCCGACACCCGCGCTGGCCAGTTGCAGGCGATCGTCCTGCCCGGGCAGGGCATCCACCGTCCACAGACGCGCCCCCTCGACGAAACTGAGCGCGATCAGTTCGTCGATGCCCGGCACGCCACCGATCGGCCGCGACAGCTCGATGCCGCCGCGCACGCCCCGGTCGCCCAGTTCCTCGGCCTCCAGATAGCCGCGCACGGTGTCGGCACCGCCGGCGGCGTACTGTTCGTTGCTGATCAGCGGCGCGTCGGCAAGCTGGCCGTCGATGCTCAGGTTCAGGCCGAAGCCGCCCGGCAGGCGCCGCTGCCGCTCGATGCCGGTGTTCAGGTAAACGAAATTGGGCTTGGCATTGAAGCGCTTGTCGGCAAATTCGGCCTCGTCGTTGCCCAGCAGGCCGCGCGGCGCGAAATGCAGGGCCACGGTGCCCTGCCAGAAACCGGGCTCGTCGCGACGGGTGGCGCTGTACTCGGCCAGGAACGGCGTGTAGCCGATGGGCGTGTTGACGGCGTCGGCGCCCAGCAGGTTCAGCGTCTCGTCGAACTTCTTGTAATCCACGCCCAGCGTCAGGGAGTGCCAGAAACTGGCGTCGCCGCCCAGCGGCAGCGCCCAGCGGGCGCCGAAGATGTCGCCGTTGCCGATCACGCCGACGCCGCCCAGCGCCGCCACGTCGCTTTCGGAGTGCACCGCGTACAGCGCCAGCACGCGCCGGTCGCCGCCGAAGGGCAGCCTGTAGGTGGCAACGAATACGGTGGCATCGGCCGGGCTCTGCGGGGCGGTGATCCAGGTCAGGCCGGCGCCGTGCTCGCGCTGCCACAGGTTGTCGTAGCGCAGGCTGACGGTGCTGCGCAGGCGCTCGGTGTTGGCCGAGTAGCGGTCGTTCAGCGACAGCGTGCCGTGCAGCGGCGAGCGGTCCTTGACCTTGAGTTCCACTTCCACCTCGTCCTCGCTGCGGCCCTCGCGCAGCACCTGGAAGAACTCGCGGTCCGGATTGCCGCGCAGGCGATCCAGCTGCTGCTGCACGGTCGGGAAATGCGGCACCGTGCCCTCGGCCAGTGCCGGCACGGCGGCCTTCATGCGCTCCGGCGAGAAATAGCGCGCGCCGCTGACGCGCAAGCGGCCGACCGGCCGTTCCACCACCTCGATCTGCACCACGCCGCCACGCACTTCCTGCTGCGGCAGATTGACCGCCACGGTGCGGTAACCGGCCTCGGCGTAGGCCTCCTCCAGCGCGCCGCGCACCGCATCCACGTCCTCGAAACTGCGGTCCGGGCCCAGGAACGGGTACACCACCTTTTCGATGGTGGTCTGTGGCAGCAGCGAATTGCCGTTCACCCGGTACTCCCACACGTCGAAGCGCGCCGGCGCCTCGGCGGCCCGGGCCAGCGCACAAACACCCAGCAGCGACGCGCCAAGAACACGTCGTATCGATTTGCTCGCCAAGGGGCCGTCCACAGCAAAAGGTCGGAAACACGACACCGCCGGCGCCAGGCACGCCCTCGGGGAGTCGGAAGTCTGGCGGCGGGGCGTTACAGCAACATTTCAGTTTTGCGACAAGTTCAATCCAGCGTGGGAGGCCCGCCCTCGGGCCGAATGATTGGCTGGAGGATTCGCGGCGAGGGCGCCGCTCCCACAATCCAAGTGGCCTGAAGATTTGGCCACCCTGTGGGAGGCCCGCCCCCGGGCCGAATGATTGGCTGGAGGATTCGCGGCGGGGGCGCCGCTCCCACGATTCGCTGTTTGTGGGAGGCCCGCCCTCGGGCCGAATGGGTGGTCTGGAGATTCGCGGCGGGGCGCCGCTCCCACGAAGGCGCCGCTCCCACAGAGCCGACTGATACCCACCACGCCAGACAAAAAAACCCCGGGGATGTCGCCATCCCCGGGGTTTGCTCAGGTCAGCCGGCCTTGCGCCGGCCTTGCGGTGCGTTTGCTCAGAAAGACTTCTGCAGCGGCGCGCAGGTGTTGCCGTAGTGAGTCGCCTTGGCGACGTTGGTGTCCAAAGTCGGGTCGTAGTTGATCGGCAGCGCGATGGTGGCTTCCTTCGGGCCGGCCGCCAGCGTGTTCAGCACGGTCGGGTCGCCGATCAGCTCGACGAACTCGTCGGCCACGTCTTTCTTGAGGCCGCCCAGGGCCGGCACGGCGTTGACCGTCGTGTTGCGGTACTGGAACGACAGCTCGACGGCGAAGTCGTAACGCCCTTCGCGGTGGTTGGCCTTGACCGGCGCGATGCCGCACTCGAGCTGATTGGCATTGCTGCAGACAAACGTGCCGATGCCGGTCAGTTTGCCGGCGCCATCCAAGGCGCGGAACGACCAGCCGTTCTCGCTGCCCAGGCTGTCCAGCGACAACACGCCGATGGCCTTGGTGGCCGATGCCTTGCTGAACTGGACCCTGTAGACCTTGCCGTCGTCGCCGGTGAACTGGTGATCCGTACCGGACTGGGCCCGCGCCAGGCAGTCGCGCACGTTACCCGATGAGGGATTCTCCACCACCGTGTAGCCCGCGCTCGGATCGATCAGGATCGGGTCAGCCGCGGTCCCGGCATGGGCGCCGTTGTAACCGGCGCTGTCCACCATGCGCGCCGGCTCCGTGCTGGCGGAGGTGCCGTGCAGGCCGTCTTTGGCGCAGGGGAAGTTGTTGAAGAACCAGTTGTAGCTGGCCTGCGTGCCGGAGCCCTGCACGCGGCGGCACACCGCCACCGCGCCGGTGGTGCTGCCGTCGGCCACCTGGCTCCAGTCGCCGATGAGACCGGACAGCATGGCGCCGTACTCGGCGTGGCTGATCGGCAGCGTGTCGGGCACGGCGTTGGTGGCGACGATACCCATCATCAGCGAGTTGGCGCCGAACTGGGTGCCGGCGAACACGGTCGCTTGCTCCGGGTCGAGCTGCGTGGCACCGAATTCGACGTTCAGCGGACCCTTGAACATGTTCGGCTCGACGTCCGACACGCCAAAATCCGGTATCCGGTTGTTGGCATCGACGGCAAGATCGTTACCCACCTGCGGGCAGCGGTACTTGCCGGCGTCCAGCACGCAGGAGGCGGCATCGATCTTCATGGTGGCGATGGCCTCGGCGCGCGCCACCGGGTTCACGCCCCACACCGAGCCGCCCTTGGCGCGGTTGACCAGCAGCACCTTCTTGCCGTGCAGGCTGGTCTTGATGCTGGGGTCGTTCTTCACCACGCCATAGTAGGCGCGGTAGCTCTTGCCATCGTCGCTGGTGGTGCCGAGCGCCGGCGTGCCGCCGTTGTCGTAGTAGACGAAGTAGTCGGTGCCTTCGGTCCCGACGAACATCTTCTTGGCGATTTCGCCCAGCAGGTTCTGCGGCGCCGAGGCACCGGACAGGTAGATGTCGACGTCCGGTGCCTCGAACGCGGTCAGCGCCAGCGCCTGGCCGGCGGACAGGCTCAGCGCCGCGGCACAGGCCGCCGCCAGCGGATTCAGTTTGAACAGGGTCATTGCAAGGACTCCATTGAATGAAATGTCGAGAAAGTCAGGGAAACGAACATTGCGTCCGAGGATTCGCCTTCCTGTGGAAGGCTCGCCCTCGTGGGAGGCCCGCCTTCGGGCCGAACAGGTGGCTCACCCGGATTCGCGGCGAGGGCGCCGCTCCCACAGGGGTTCCGCTCCCACAGGAGAGCTCCCCGTGGGAGGCCCGCCCTCGGGCCGAATGAGTGGCTACGAAGATTCGCGGCGAGGGCGCCGCCCCCACAGGGGAATCGATCCCCCGTGGGAGGCCCGCCCGCGGGCCGAAGCTTCGGACACCACCAACCGCTCAGGCCGTCAAGCGCCGCTCAGGCCAGCGCCCGGCTGCGGCGGCGCGCCACGGCACCGGCACCCAGCAGGCCCAGGCCCAGCAGCGCCCAGGTCTCGGCTTCCGGCACGGCGGCGAAGGTCAGGGTGCCGTTGCTGGCCAGGGTCCAGATCGCCGGCGCCGTCGCGGCCCCGAAGAACTGCGTGGCGCTGATCTTGCCGCTCGCACCGCCGGCATTCGACAAAGACCAGAAGTTGAGCCCCTCGCCCAGCGCGCCGGCGTTGTTGAAGTTGCCGTTACCGCCGAAAGAGGTATTCCAACCGGCGCCGCCGGCGTAGGCAAAGTCGTTACCCAGACTATCGCCGACCACCTCGATGTTCGACCCATTGTCCGTGGTCATGTGCGGGGCCAGCGTGTTGACCTGCGACACGTAGCCATTGAATGCACCCAACATGTTGTTCATCTGGGTGCCGTTCAGCAGCTCGATGGTGGACTCCCCGACAGTGGACCGCGCGGTGATCAGCACCTTGCGGGTATTGGCCAGAGTGCCAGTCCCGTCACCGCCCACCACGTTCCACAGCACCCTGCCCAGGCTGCCGAAGGCGGACGAGTCGGCCAGGAACTGCGTCAGCAGGGCGTCGGCGGCAAAGCTCATCACCAGCGCGCCGCTGTTGGAGATGATGCCGCTTTGCGAGCTCACGCCGGTCGGCGTCAGCGTGCCCTGGAGAAAGCCCAGATCCAGGGTGTAGGAGGTGTTGCGCGCCGCATCCCATACCGACAGCACCATCTCGCTGTCGCCGCTGGGAGAGGAGGGCACGATGCTGGCCGAAGCCTGGCCCGCGCCCAGCGCCAGCGCCACCGCGCCGGCCAGGGCCGTCAATTTCAATTTCGTCTGCATGGTCGATACTCCCTCGCAAGGAAAAATGAGACCGGCGACATGCCGGCCGCTTGAGCGAACGGAGAGTGCATCCAGGGGCCGCTTTGGCAACCCGGCCGTCTTGGTGGCCTCAGGCGAGGGCAACAAGATCCGTGGCTTTCCGGCCCCGCCTCGCGACGGGTGTGGCATTTGTCCCGCGGCGGCCCGAAGACCCCCACGCGCCGCCCGGACCTCCGGGCGACTGAGGGCACAGTAGTGGCCGAAAGTTACGTGGCGCTTACCGTTTGATGACAGTTCTCGGGTGGCGATGCGGCCCGGGGGCGGGCCTGCCAGATCGGCTGTGGGAGCGGTAGCTATGTGGGGGCGGCGCCCTCGTGGGAGCGGCGCCCTCGCCGCGAATCGTGGTGGTTCACCGCAACCCAATAAAGGCAAGGCCCTCACGTCGCTGCGCTCCTCAGGGCGACGGGGGTGAGGGGCTCCCCGCGGGCGACGCCCTCGCCGCGAATCCGCCGCATTAGTCAGAAGATTCGGCCCGGGGGCGGGCCTCCCACATCGCCACATCGTGGGAGCGGCGCCCTCGCCGCGAATCCTGGTGGCGCCGCAACCCAATAAAGGCAAGGCCCTCACGTCGCTGCGCTCCTCAGGGCGACGGGGGTTGGGGGGCTCCCCGCGTGCGGCGCCCTCGCCGCGAATCTTCGTCGCCACTCATTCGGCCCGAGGGCGGGCCTCCCACAGGGGCGATTCGGCCCGGGGGCGGGCCTCCCACAAGTGGATTCGCGCCGTGCCGGCAGGCCAGGTCGAGGCGCAGACCTTCAGCGCGCCGCCAGCGTCGGCAAGATGAGGTCGAGGTCGCCGGGGGCGTTCAGGCCCTCGCGCACGCGAACGCCGCTGGCGTTGCGCAGCACCAACGCCGGGGTGCCGCCGGCGCCGGCCCGTTCCATCAGCTTCAGGTTGGCGGCCAGGCGCGCGTCCTGCGCCTGCTGCGTGGCGCTGTCCGGCGTTGCCGTCAGCGGTGCGCGAAATTCCTGCATCAGCGCATCGAAGCGTGCCGCGGGGTCGGCATCGGCCAGCACCGCCGCCGCCTTGGGGGCCGAGTCGGCGCCCAGAATCGCCACCGGCACCCAGCGCACGGTGAGCCGCTCGCGGTAGTCGGCAAGCCAGGTCCAGGTCTGGTGGCAGTAGGGACAGCTCAGATCAACGAACACGTAGATGACCGGTGCCGCCGGGTTGCTGCCGACTTCGACGTAGGCGCTCTGGGCCAGATCCGCCCACAGCGTGCCGTAGTCCGGACCCGGGGTGTGCAGCTCGGCGTCGCGTGCGCTCAGGTTGCCGCCCCGGGCATCCGTGAGCAGGCCCGAGACCAGCGTCTGCCCGTCGGCGGTGGAGTACACGATGCCGCCGCGTTCATCCCGCTTGATGACCCAGCCGCGCAGCCCGGACGGACCGGCAAAATCGTTCAGCACGGTCACGCCTTGCGTGCGCAGGAACTCCACCACCGGCGGACTGGCCGGCTGCGGCGGCGCGTCGGCCACGGGCTGCGACGGGCGGGCACAGGCGGCGAGCGACAGGACGGCGGCGATGGCCACCACGGGACGGTTCATGAAGGCTCCAGGTCGGCACGGATCGGCCGGGCAGAATGCCGCCCGCGCATGACTGGCGCGTGACGCGATCCGCGCCTGCGGGGAACCCGCGCGGCGCGCGCCCGGGCGGCGGGGAACAGCGAGTTGGTGGCTGTTCGGCCCGAGGGCGGGCCTCCTAAACCTGCTGTGGGAGCGGCGCCCTCGCCGCGAATCTTCAGCTCACCCCTTCGGCCCGGGGGCGGGCCTCCCACGGAGACTGAACCGACGGCTGCATGTGCCGGATAATGCCCGGCCACCCCGCGCAGGAGTTTCGCCATGCTCGAACAAAGAACCGCCATCGTCACGGGTGCCGGCACCGGCATCGGCCGGGCCATTGCCGCCCGCCTGCATGCCGAGGGCGCCCGCGTGGTGCTGGCCGGCCGGCGCCGCGACAAGCTGGAAGAAACCGCCGGTCTGCTGGGCGATCGCACGCTGGTGGTGCCGACCGACGTGACCGTGCCGGCGCAGGTGCAGGCGCTGGCCGAGGCGGCGGCCGGATTCGGCGACGGGCGTATCGACATCCTGGTCAACAACGCCGGCGTGATGCGCTTTGCCGCGCTGGGCCAGGCCGATGAGGCGCACTGGCAGGAGATGATGGACGTCAACTGCTGGGGCCCCAGGCGGCTGATGGCGGCGGTGCTGCCGGCCATGCGCGTCGCCGGCGGCAGCATCGTCAACATCGCCTCCATCGCCGGGGAACACGCCTTTCCGGGCGCCGGTGCTTATGGCGCCGCCAAGCGCGCGCTGCGCCACCTCTCGCAGGTGCTGGCGATGGAAGAAGCCGGCCACGGCATTCGCGTGAACGTGATCTGCCCCGGCGTGGTGCAGGACACGGACCTGCTGCAGGGCGCCGTGCCGCCGGACAAGCAGGCGCAGTTCCTGGACACCTTCGCCAAGCTGCACCCGCTGGGCCGCAACGGCCGTCCGGACGACGTGGCCGACGCGGTGCTGTTCTTCGCCTCCGACCTGAGCCGCTGGATTACCGGCGCGGTGCTGCCACTCGACGGCGGGCGGCACCTGGCCACCAACCGGCCGAAGCTGGACTAGTTTTTTGCCGCATGCCGGGCGTGGGGTTCACGCGTCTCCCCGCGCGCTGACGTGAAACACGCTTGCTGACGCCGCGCCGGATAGTGGCCCGACCGGCTGCGCGAACCCCCCGTCACACGCCGCGCAGCAACTCGTTGATGCCGACCTTGGCGCGGGTTTGCAGGTCCACCTGTTTGACGATGACGGCGCAGTACAGGCTGTGGCTGCCGTCGGCGGCCGGCAGGTTGCCGGGCACTACCACCGCGCCGGCCGGCACGCGGCCGTAGCTGATCTGGCCGGTTTCGCGGTTGTAGATCTTGGTGCTCTGGCCGATGAACACGCCCATCGACAGCACTGCGCCGCGCTCCACCACCACGCCTTCGACCACTTCCGAGCGGGCGCCGATGAAGCAATCGTCCTCGATGATGGTCGGCGCCGCCTGCAGCGGCTCGAGCACGCCGCCGATGCCGACGCCGCCGGACAGGTGCACGTTCTTGCCGATCTGCGCGCAGGAGCCGACCGTGGCCCAGGTGTCGACCATGCTGCCGCTGTCCACGTAGGCGCCGATGTTGACGTAGCTTGGCATCAGCACCACGCCGGGGGCGATGTAGGCGCCACGGCGCACGGTGGCCGGCGGCACCACGCGCGCGCCCTGGGCGGCGAAGTCGGGGGCCCCGAAGTTCGCAAACTTGGTCGGCACCTTGTCGAAAAAGCGCCCGTAGCCGCCGTCCATGACGGCGTTGTCGGCAATCCGGAACGACAGCAGCACGGCCTTTTTCAGCCACTCGTTGACGCGCCAGCCGCCGGCGGTCGGCTCGGCCACGCGCGCCGTGCCGGCATCCAGCAGCGCCAGGGCCTGCTGCACCGCGTCGCGCACGGTGGCGGTTACGTTGACGGGGGTGATTTCAGCGCGCGCCTCGAAGGCGGCTTCGAGGGTGTCGATCAGGTCCTGCATGGGGTTTCCGTTGCGTCGGGTTGGGGGGAGTCAGTCGTTCAGCGCGGCCGCCAGACGCGTCATGGCCTGCGCACAGGCGGCCTCGTCGGCCACCAGCGCCAGGCGCACGTGTCCTGCACCGGGATTCACGCCGCCGTCGGCGCGGGCCAGATAGCTGCCCGGCAGCACGCGCAGGTGATGGTCCGCATACAGGCTGCGGGTGAAGGCCGGATCGTCACCGCCCGGCACCGGCAGCCACAGGCAAAAGCCGCCCTGCGGCAGCGCCACCCGGGCACCGAGCGCTTGCACCGCGGCGGCCAGCTTGCGCCGATAGATGGCGCGACTGGCCGCCACGTGCGCCTCGTCGCGCCAGGCGGCGGCACTGGCCGCCTGCACATATTCCGGCAGCGCGCAGCCGTGGTAGGTGCGGTACAGCAGGAAGCGTTCGATCAGCCGTGCGTCGCCGGCCACGAAGCCGGAGCGCAGCCCCGGCACGCTGGAGCGTTTGGACAGGCTCTGGAACACCAGGCAGCGGTCGAAGCCGTCCAGGCCCAGCGCCCGGCAGGCGGCCAGGATGCCCGCCGGCGGGGCCGCGTCGTCGGGGTAGATTTCCGAATAGCACTCGTCGGAGGCGATGACGAAGTCATGCCGCTGCGCCAGCTCGACCAGATGCTCGAGCTGATCCAGCGTCAGCACGCGCCCGGTCGGGTTGTGTGGCGAGCAGATGTACAGCAGCTGCACGTCGCGCCAGACGGCCGGCGGCACGGCGTCGAAATCCGGCTGGTAGCCGGCAGCGGCGGCACAGGGGATGTACAGCGGCCGGGCGCCGGCCAGCAAGGCCGCGCCCTCGTAGATCTGATAGAAGGGATTGGGCATCGCCACCCGCGCGCCGGGTGCGCGGTCGACCACGCACTGGGCAATGGCAAACAGTGCCTCGCGCGTGCCGCTCGCCGGCAGCACCTGGCGCGCCGGATCGACGGCGCCTTCGGGCAGGCCGTGACGGCGCACCAGCCAGCCTGCGATGGCGGCCCGCAGCTCATCCGAGCCGGCCGTCTTCGGGTACCGCCCCAGGCCGTCCAGGTTGTCGATCAGCGCGCTGCGCACCAGCGCCGGCGGCGCGTGGCGCGGCTCGCCGATGGACAGGTCGATCAGCGGCAGGCCGCCGCCGTGCCGGACATCGGCCAGCAGGCCGCGCAGGCGCTCGAACGGGTACGGCTGCAGGTCGGCGAAACCGGGATTCATGGCGATACCCGCAGCCCCGCTCAGGCGGGCGTGGCCGGTTCGCCGTCCAGGCGGCGCGCCAGCTGTTCGCGCAGATGATCCAGGCGCGCCGCGTCGGTGACGGCATGACCCGTGGCGTCGGTGACGAAAAAGGCATCCTCGGCGCGCTCGCCGTAGGTGTTGACACGGGCGTTCTGCAACACCAGATCGCTCTCGGCAAAGGCCTGCGCCACCTGCGACAGCAGGCCGGGGCGGTCCTTGGTGATCAGCTCGATCACCGTGCGATCGCGCCCAAGGTCGGTGGCAAACGACACCTCGGTGGCCACCCGGAACGCCCTGTGCTGGCGGCTGACGCGCCGGCCGCCCGAATGCAGCGACAGCGGGTCTTCGAGCAGGGCCTCGCGCAGGGCGGCCCGGATGTCGCGGCGCCGGGACGGGTCCGACACCGGCTCGCCGTTCAGATCCGACACCAGGAAGGTGTCCAGCGCGTAGCCGTCGCGGCTGGTGTAGATGCGCGCATCGACGATGTCCAGCCCGAGCCGGTCCAGGGTCGAGGTGATGGCGGCAAACAGGTACTTGCGATCGCGCGTGTAGACCATCACGCCGGTGCTGCCGCGGTCCGGGAAATCGCGCGTGGCCACCACCGTCGGCGCCTCACCGCGCGCGCGCAGGATGTGCTTGGCATGCCAGGCAATCTCCTCGGCCGCGAAGCGCAGGAAATAGTCGTCGTCCAGGCGATCCCAGAATCGCGCGCACTGGCGCGGGTCCACCTGCTCGGCCGGCAGCAGCGCCGCGGCCTGGGCGCGGACGTCCGCCGCCTGCTCGCGGGCGTCGATGGGGCTGCCCAGACCCCGCCGCAGGGCGCGCCGGGTGGCCAGATACAGCGCCGACAGCAGCGAGCCCTTCCAGGAATTCCACACCGTCGGTCCGGTGCCGCGCATGTCGGCCACCGTCAGCAGGTACAGATAATCCAGGTGCACCTGGTCGCCGACGGTGACCGCAAAGGCGCGGATCACCTCCGGGTCGCCGATGTCCTGCCGCTGCGAGACCTTGCTCATCAGCAGGTGGTGGCGCACCAGCCAGGTCACCAGGCGGCTGTCGAGTTCGGACAGCCGGTGCAGGCGGCAGAACGCGTAGGCCTCGTGACCGCCCAGCTCCGAATGATCCCCGCCGCGGCCCTTGGCAATGTCGTGAAACAGCGCCGCCAGGTACAGCAGCTCCGGTTTCGGGATGTTCTGGAACACCTCATAACCGAGCTCCAGGGCACCGATTTTCTCGTCCGGGAAGGCATAGCTGCGCGTGTTGCGCAGCACGAACAGGCTGTGTTCGTCGACCGTGTAGACGTGAAACAGGTCGTGCTGCATCTGTCCCACCACGCGCCCGAAGGCCGGGATGTAGCGTGCCAGCACGCCGTAGCGGTGCATGCGCTGCAGCTCGTGGCCGATGCCGTGCGGCTGGCGGATGATTTCCATGAACAGGCTGGTGCAGCGTATGTCGGCCCGAAACGCATCGTCGATCAGGTACAGATGCTTGCGGATCAGGCGCACGGTGTCGGCGCGCACGCCGCGCACGTGCTTTCCGTGCTGCTGCAGCAGCAGGAAGATCTCCAGCAGTGCGAACGGATAGCGATTGAACACGCGCTCGTTGCGCGCCTCGATGAAGTCCTTGCGAATCTGGAAGCGACTGCTCAGCGGCACCGCGCGGTCGCTGCGCCGGGCCAGCAGGATTTCCTCCTCGAAGTGCGCCAGCAGCATTTCGTTCAGCCGCGACAGGCCCTTGACCGTGCGGTAGTAACGCTTCATGAACTGCTCGACGGCCAGCGTCTGGTCGCCGTCCTGGTAGCCGAAACGCTGCGCCAGCTCGCGCTGCTGGTCGAACAGCAGATGGTCGTGCTTGCGACCGGTCAGCAGGTGCAGGCCGTTTCGTACCTGCGACAGGAACTCCTGGCCCTCGACCAGCAACTGGTACTCGTCCGGCTCCAGAAAGCCGTGATCGACCAGCTCGTGCAGGGTGCGGGCGCCGAAGTGGCGCTTGGCCACCCAGCCGATGGTGTGGATGTCGCGCAGGCCGCCAGGGCTTTCCTTGACGTTCGGTTCGAGCTTGTAGGCGGTGGCGTCGAACTTGTCGTAACGAGCCTGCTGTTCGGCCAGCTTGGCGGCAAAGAACTTGCGCGTCGGCCAGGTCTGGCCGGGGCCGGTGCGCCGGCCAAGCTGCTCGAACAGGGCCGCGTCGCCGGCCAGCAGCCGCGCCTCGATCAGGGCCGTAGCGATGGTCACGTCGCGCCGGCCCTCTTCCACGCACTGACGGACGCTGCGCACGCTGGCGCCGATGTCCAGGCCCGTGTCGTACAGGAAGGTGACGAAGCCGCTGATGGCGCCCGACACGCGGCTGATGTCGCCGGCCCGCCCGGCCAGGACCAGGATGTCGACGTCGGAGCAGGCGTGCAGCTCGCCGCGGCCGTAGCCGCCCACTGCCACCAGCGCCAGGCGCCGGGCGCCGGGCACATTCGCCATCTGCGTCGCCCAGATACGCTGCAGCAGCAGGTCCACGAAGGCGGTGCGCGCCTGCACGATGGGCGTGCCGGCCGGCTGCCGGTCGTAGTGAGCGCGCAGGCCGTCGGTGAACTGCTGGCGCAGATGCCGGCAGGTGGCGGCAGTGACGCCCAGTTCATCCAGGGCGCGCCCGACCTCGGCCGCGTCAAACAGCGGCGTGGTCGCAGCCGGCGGCGGTGCGTTCAAGATGGCGTCTCGCCCTCGCGCAGGGTCAGCACCTCGACCCCGCTGTCGGTCACCAGCACCATGTGTTCCCACTGCGCCGACAGGCTGTGGTCCTTGGTCACCACCGTCCAGCCGTCGGCCAGCAACTTCACATGCCGCTTGCCGGCGTTCAGCATCGGCTCGATGGTGAACACCATGCCCGGCTCGAGCACCAGGCCGGTGCCCGGAATGCCGTAGTGGAGCACCTGCGGCTCCTCGTGGAACTGGCGCCCGATACCGTGCCCGCAGTACTCGCGCACGATCGAGTAATTGCGCGCCTCGGCGTGGCTCTGGATGGCGTGCCCAAGATCCCCCAGGCGCATGCCCGGCCGGACCATGCCGATGCCGACCCACAGCGCCTCATAGCTGGTCTCGCACAGTCTGCGCGCCTGGATGGTCGGCTCGCCCACATAGAACATGGCGCTGGTGTCGCCGTGGTAGTCGTCCTTGATGACGGTGACATCGATGTTGACGATGTCGCCGCGCTTGAGCGGCTTGTCGTTCGGGATGCCGTGACACACGACGTGGTTGACCGAGGTGCAGATCGATTTCGGAAAGCCGTGATAGCCCAGCGGCGCCGAGGTACAACCCAGCACCTGGGTCGTGTACTGCTCGCAGATGTCGTTCAGCGCGTCGGTGCTGATGCCGGGGCGCACGTGCTCGCCGATCATGCCGAGCAGCTGCGCGGCCAGGCGGCCGGCCACGCGCAGGGCGTCGATTTCTTGAGGGGTTTTGATGGAAACGGTCATGGGCATCGGCAAGCGTCGCCGGCCGGAGCGGCGGCGGGTAAAGGTTTTGAAATGTAGCAGCCGGCGTGCACGCCGGTAAACCGGCCGATTGTGGCCTCTGGCGATCAGTGCTATAAATCGCGCCCCTGACTTCGGGCACCCGCCCGACGATTGCCCGTTGTATCGCGGCTCTCACCTCAAGACTTGCGGAGCGTTTTTGCTTATGGCTGGAGTTTCCATGCGCGACCTGCTGGACGCGGGCGTCCATTTCGGTCATCAGACCCGCTACTGGTCGCCGGCCATGGCTCCTTATATCTATGGCGCCCGCCAGAACATCCACATCATCGACCTGGAACGCAGCCTGCCCATGCTGCGCGATGCGATGAACGTGCTGGGCAAGATCGCCGCCCGTGGCGGCACGGTGCTGTTCGTGGGCACCAAGCGCCAGGCGCGCAAACTGATCGAACAGCATGCCGCCGCCTGCGGCATGCCGTTCATCAGCTACCGCTGGCTGGGCGGCATGCTCACCAACTACCGCACGGTGCGCAAGTCGGTGGACCGCCTGATCGATCTGGAAACCCGCCTCGAGCTGGGCAAGACCGGCGACCTGAGCAAGCGTGAAATCCAGCTGCTGCAACGCGAGCGCGAGAAGCTGGTGCGCAGCGTGGGCGGCATCCGTACCCTGAAGGGCATGCCGGACGCGCTGTTCGTGATCGACACCGGCTACGAGCACATCGCCGTCGAGGAAGCCAACCGCCTGGGCATCCCGGTGATTGCGGTGGTCGACACCAACAACCGCCCGGAGAAGATCGACTACATCATTCCCGGCAACGACGACTCGATCCGCGCCATCGATCTGTACCTGGGTCAGGCCGTGGAGGCCATCCAGAACGGTCGAGCTGCCCTGGCGGCGGGCGGCAGCGACGAGTTCATCGAAGTCGTCGAGGTCAGCTAGGCAAGCGCGCGGCGTTGCCGCTGGCCACGCGGGCGTTTTTTCATTCTTTGAAAAGAGGGGTTCAACCCCTCTTTTTTTGCTCGGGTACCCGGTCGGTCAAGACCAGCGGCGCCCTGATCCGGAGGTATCCCAAATGAACATATCGGCGGCACTGGTCAAGGAAATGCGCGAGCGCACCGGCCTTGGCATGATGGAATGCAAGAAGGCGCTGACCGAAGCCGGGGGCGACATCGAAGCCGCCATCGACCTGATGCGCAAGGCCGGCGCCGCGCGTGCCGACAAGAAGGCCGGGCGCACCGCGGCCGATGGCGCCATCATCCTGTCGGCCAGCGCCGACGGGCGCAGCGTGGCCCTCACCGAGGTCAACTCGGAAACCGATTTCGTGGCCAAGGACGCGGGTTTCCTGGCCTTTGCCCAGGCGGTTGGCGATCTTGCGCTGAGCCAGGCGCCGGCCGACGTGGAACAGCTGTCGACCCTGACCCTGGGCGACGGCACGGTCGAGGAAGCGCGCCAGCAGCTGGTGGCCAAGATCGGCGAGAACATTCGCGTGCGTCGTTTCGTGCGCCGCCAGACGACATCCGGCGTGATCGGCAGCTATCTGCACGGCTCGCGCATCGGCGTGCTGGTCGAAATCGAGGGCGGCGATCTGGCCCTGGCGCGGGATATCGCCATGCACGTGGCGGCCAGTCGGCCGGTATGCGTGTCCAGCGACCAGATTCCGGCCGACGTGCTGGCCCGCGAGAAGGAAATCTACGACGCCCAGGCGGCCGAATCCGGCAAGCCGGAAGACATCCGCGCCCGGATGGTCGAGGGCCGGCTGCGCAAGTACGCGGCCGAGGTCACGCTGCTCGGCCAGGCCTTCGTCAAGGATCCGGACACCACCGTCGAGCAACTGCTGAAGAAGGCGAATGCGCGGGTGATCGGCTTCGACCGGCTGGAAGTCGGCGAAGGCATCGAGAAACAGGCCGACGATTTCGTCGCCGAAGTGATGAAACAAGCCCGCGGCTGAAGCTCCATGGCCGGTTCGCCGCCCAAGTACACGCGCATCCTGCTGAAACTCAGCGGCGAGGCGCTGGCCGGCGGCAAGCCGCACGGCTTCGACCGGCCGGCCATGCAGGCGGTGGCCGATGCACTGGCGCCGGTGCTGGCGGCCGGCGTGCAGGTCGGTCTGGTGGTCGGCGGCGGCAACCTGTTTCGCGGCCTGCCGGCGGCAGCCGACGGGGGTGACCGGGCCACCGCCGATTACATCGGCATGCTGGCCACGGTGATGAATGCGCTGGCGCTGCACGAGGTGCTGGAACGCGCTGGCCTGGCGGCGCGCGTCATGTCCGCGCTGCCGGTCACAGGCGTCGCCGAGCCGTTCGTGCGGGTCAAGGCTTTGGCGCATCTGGCGGCCGGCAAGGTGGTGCTGTTCGGCGGCGGTATCGGCAATCCGTATTTCACCACCGACACGGCCGCCTGCCTGCGCGCCATCGACATCGGCGCCCAGCTGTTGCTCAAGGCCACCAAGGTCGACGGCGTGTACGACGTCGATCCGCTGCGCAACACCACCGCACGGCGTTACGAGCAGCTTGACTATGATGAAGTGCTGGCGCGGCACCTGGGCGTGATGGACGCGACCGCGGTGGCATTGGCGCGCGAGCACGCCCTGCCGGTGCGGGTGTTCGACATGAACAGTCGCGGCGCGCTGCTGCGTATCGTGCACGGAGAGCCGGTCGGGACCCTCATGGGGCCGGCCGCGGACGGGAGACAGACATGATCGATGACGTGCGCAAGGACGCCGAACAGCGCATGGCCAAGAGCGTCCACGGGCTGCATGAGGAACTGAAGAAAATCCGCGCCGGCCGCGCCCACCCGGGCCTGCTGGACCAGGTGCATGTCAATTACTACGGCGTGGACACGCCGCTGCGCCAGCTCGCCAACGTCAGCGCCGAGGACGCGCGCACGCTGCTGGTGGCGCCGTTCGACAAGGCCGCCGTGGCAGCCATCGACAAGGCCATTCGCGAATCCGACCTGGGCCTGAACCCGGCCACCGCCGGCATGATCATTCGCGTACCGCTGCCGGCCCTGACCGAGCAGCGGCGCAAGGATCTGATCCGCGTCGTGCGCAGCGAGGGCGAAGCCTGCCGGGTGGCCATCCGCAACGTGCGCCGCGACGCCAACGGCTCGCTCAAGGAGATGGAGAAGGAAAAGCTGATCTCGGCCGACGACGAAACCCGTGGCCAGGCCGAGATACAGAAGCTCACCGACCGTTTCGTGGCTGAGGTCGAAGCCCTGCTGGCGGCCAAGGAAGCCGACCTGCTGGACGTCTGACCGGGCGCCATGACGACGCCCGAGGCCATACTGCCGCGGCACCTTGCCATCATCATGGATGGCAACGGCCGCTGGGCGCGCCAGCGTCACCTGCCGCGGGTGGCCGGCCACCGGGTCGGCGCCCGCGTGGTGCGGCGCATCGTGGAGGAGTGTGCCCGGCGCAATATCGGCTACCTGACCGTATTTGCCTTCAGCAGCGAGAACTGGCGACGCCCGCCGGACGAGGTATCGCTGCTGATGGAGCTGTTCCTGCGCGCCTTGCGCGACGAGGAAACGCGCCTGCTGGAAAACGGCATCCGGCTGTCGGTGATCGGCGATCGCAGCGCCCTGCCGGCACGCCTGCAGGCGGCGATCGCACAAGTCGAGGCCGCCACGGCCCACTGCCAGGGCCTGCACCTGACCGTGGCCACCAATTACGGCGGGCGGTGGGACATCGTGCAGGCGGCGCGATCAGTAGCGGCCGCAGCGGTCGCGGGGGAACTGGACCCGGCCGATCTGGATGAAGACAGCTTCGCGGCCCGGCTGGCCCTGGGCCGCGCGCCAGCGGTCGACCTGCTGATCCGCACCGGCGGCGAGCTGCGCATCAGCAATTTCCTGCTCTGGCAGCTGGCCTATGCAGAGCTGTATTTCACCGACACCCTGTGGCCGGATTTCGACGCCGCCGCGCTGGACCAGGCGCTGGCCTGGTTCGCCGGCCGCGAGCGGCGTTTCGGTCGCACGGGCGAGCAGCTGCTGCTCGGCGGCGCCGGTGCCTAGAACGCGCATCCTGACGGCCATCGTCCTGCTCGGTCTGGTGCTGCTGCTGCTGTGGCGCGGCACGCTGGTGTGGCTGCTGGGGGTGTTCGCGGCGGTCGCGCTGCGCGCCGCCTGGGAATGGGCGGGCCTGTGTTCGGGCCTGAGCGGTGCGCGGCGCTGGCTGCTGCTGGCGACGCTCGGCGCCAGCCTGGCAGGAGCGTATGCGCTGCCGGCTTCGTGGACTGCCGTGGCGCTCGCCGCCGGACTCGCATGGTGGGCGCTGGGGCTGCGGCTGGTGCTGTGCTACCCGGTCCTGCCGGACTGGATTGACCGGCCGCTGGCGCAGGCCGCCATCATCCTGCTGGCGCTGGCGCCCGCCTGGCTGGCGCTGGCCCGCCTGGCGGATGGGCAGCGCCCCTTGCTGCTGCTGTGCCTGGCGCTGGTATGGGCGGCCGACAGCGGCGCTTATCTGGTCGGTCGCCGCTTCGGCAGGCGCAAGCTGTGTCCACAGGTCAGCCCGGGCAAGACGGTGGAGGGACTGCTCGGCGGCCTGGTCGGCGCGGCACTGATCGGGCTGGTCGCGGGACTTGCCTTGGGGCTGGACGGCCTGCGCCTGGCGGCATTGGTCGGGCTCGCCACTGCCTGCGCGGCCGTATCCGTGGTGGGCGATCTTGCCGAAAGCCTGTTCAAGCGCCGCGCCGGGGTCAAGGACAGCAGTCATCTGCTGCCCGGTCACGGCGGCGTGCTGGACCGCATCGACGCCCTGATCGCCGCGGCGCCCCTGTTTGCGCTGACCGCGCCGCTGCTGGTGCGGGGCTAGGTGATGCGCGGCGTTGCCCTGCTCGGGGCCACCGGCTCCATCGGCGACAGCACGCTGTCGGTGCTGGAGCTGCACCCGGACCGGTACCGTCTGGAGGTGGTCGCGGCGCGGCGCAATGTGCCGCGCATGCTCGAAATCTGTCGGCAGTTCAGGCCGCCGCTGGCGGTGCTGACCGAGCCGGCCGCGGCGGCGGAACTTCGCGCAGCCCTGGGTGCCGGGCAGGCCACTCGGGTGCTGGACGGCCACCAGGTGTTGGAGCAGGTGGTTCGCGCAGCGGAAGTCGATGTCGTCGTCGCCGGTATCGTCGGCGCTGCGGGCCTTGCATCGTCCCTGGCGGCGGCGCAGGCCGGCAAGACGCTGCTGCTTGCGAACAAGGAGGCGCTGGTCATGGCCGGCGCGCTGTTCATGGATGCGGTGCGCCAGGGCGGCGCCACGCTGATTCCCATCGACAGCGAAACCAACGCCATGTTTCAGTGCCTGCCGGGGTATCGCTGTGGCGAACCGGCGGCCGAGCGCGGCGTGCGCCGCCTGCTGCTGACCGCCTCCGGCGGGCCGTTTCTGCGTACCCCAGTGGCCGACATGGCGCGCGCCACGCCCGACCAGGCCTGCGCCCACCCGCGCTGGGTGATGGGGCGCAAGATTTCGGTCGACTCCGCCACGCTCATGAACAAGGGGCTCGAAGTGATCGAAAGCGCCTGGCTGTTCGGCCTGCCCGGCAACGCCATCGAGGTGGTGGTGCATCCGCAAAGCGTGGTGCACTCGCTGGTCGAGTACTGCGACGGGTCGCTGCTGGCGCAGCTGGCGAGCCCCGACATGCGGGTACCGATCGCCCACGCGCTGGCCTGGCCCGAGCGTCAGGCATCCGGTGCCACGGCGCTGAACCTGTTCGATGTGGCGCGCCTGGATTTCGAGCCGCCGGACCGGGCACATTTTCCCTGCCTTGATCTTGCCTACCGGGCGCTGGGCACCGGGGGCACCGCGTGTGCCATTCTGAACGCCGCCAACGAGATTGCGGTCCAGGCGTTCCTTGAAGGCCAGCTGGCCTTTGGCAGCATTGCCGAGGTCGTGGGCGCCAGTCTGGATGCCCTGCCCGCCGTCCCGGCCGAGAATCTGGAAACCGTTCTGGCTGCCGACGCCGCCGCGCGGCGGATCGCCACGTCACAGGTGCAATCGCGATGCTGAATCTGCTGTGGTCGGTGGGTGCGTTTCTGGTCGCCATCGGCGTGCTGGTGAGCGTGCACGAGTATGGACACTTCTGGGCCGCGCGCCGGGTCGGGGTCAGGGTGCTGCGTTTCTCGGTCGGCTTTGGCAAGCCCCTGTGGCGGCGCGTGGACCGCCACGGCACGGAATTCGTGATCGCCGCCCTGCCGCTGGGCGGCTACGTCAAGATGCTGGACGAAACCGAGGCGCCGGTGCCGCCCGAGCAGCTCGACCAGGCCTTCAACCGCAAGCCGGTGTGGGCACGCATGGCAGTCGTGGCCGCCGGACCGATTGCCAACCTGCTGCTGGCCTGGCTGCTGTACTGGGCCATGTTCATGGTGGGTACCTACGGCCAGCGCCCGGTAGTGGGACAGGTGGCGCCCGACACGCCGGCCGCCAGCGCGGGATTTCAGAGTGGCGATGAACTGCGCGCGGTGGATGGCCGGTCCGTGCGCACCTGGGAAGACGCCGTGCTGACGCTCTTGCCGGCGGCCATCGACGGCCGGCTGGTGGCGGTGCAGGTGCAGACGGCGGATGCACCCGGCGTTGTCCGGGAGCGGAGGCTGGATTTGTCGGGCATCGACTACCGTGCCGAGGATCCGGACGTGATGCGTCGCCTGGGCCTTGCCTGGCGTGGGCCGCGCGTCGCGGCGCAGGTCGGCGAGGTCATCGCCGATGGCGCGGCGGCGCGGGCCGGAGTCCAGGTGGGCGACGTTCTGCTCACCGTCAACGACAAGCCCCTTGCCGACTGGGGCGACTGGGTCGAGATCGTGCGCGCCAGCCCGGAGCAGCCCCTGCGCCTGCGCCTGCGGCGCGAGGGCACCGAACTCGAACTGACCCTGACACCGCAGGCCGTCGACGATGCCGGCACGCGCATCGGGCGCGTCGGCCTGGCGCCACAGCCGGTGAGCGCACAGTTCGACGACTACTACCTGCGCCTGCGCTACGGACCGCTCGAGAGCGCCGGTGAGGCGCTCGGCAAGCTGCGCGACATGACCGTGCTGACCGGCGAGGTCATCGGGCGCATGCTCAGCGGCAGCGCCTCGAGTCGCAACATCAGCGGACCGCTGTCGATCGCCGAATTCGCCGGCCAAAGTGCGCGCCTGGGCGCCGCGCAGTTCCTGTCTTTCCTGGGCCTGGTCAGCCTGTCCCTGGGACTGCTCAATCTGCTGCCGGTGCCGGTTCTGGACGGCGGACACTTGCTGTACTATTCCGCCGAATTGGTGCGGGGGCGGCCCTTGCCGGAGCGGGTCCGGGCGGCCGGCCAGCAGATCGGCCTGGTGGCCCTGCTGGCACTCACCGTGCTTGCCTTCTATAACGACATCACGCGGCTCCTGTTTCGTTCTTGACTGCGGGCTGCGGCCTGCCCGGTGACGCCTTGTTTTCCGATTCCCTGCGCATCCTTTTCCGCAGCCTGGCGGCCATCATGCTGTGCCTGCAGGTACTCCAAACCTCGGCGCAGGCAGCAGCGGAAGATGCGTTCACGGTTCGCGACATCCGGCTGAACGGCCTGCAGCGCATCTCCCCCGGCGCGGTGCTGATCGCGCTGCCGCTGCGGGTGGGTGACCGCTTCGATCCGCAGCGCTCCAGCGCCATCATCCGGGCCTTGTTCCAGACCGAGTTTTTCAGCGACGTGCAGCTGGACCGCGACGGCGACGTGCTGGTCATCAACGTCGTCGAGCGACCGTCGATCGCCGAGCTGAACATCACCGGCAACAAGGACATCAAGACCGAGGATCTGCAAAAAGGCCTGCGCGAAGCGGGCCTGGCCACCGGCCGGGTGTTCGTGCCGTCGGCGCTGGACCAGCTGCGCCAGGAACTGCAGCGCCAGTACTACGCCAACGGCAAGTACGGCATGAAGGTCGACACCGAGGTCAAGGATCTGCCGCGCAACCGCGTGCGAATCGACATCACCATCGCCGAGGGCGACGTCGCGCGCATTCGCCAGATCAACATCGTCGGCAACCAGGTGTTCGACGACGAAACCCTGCGCGGGGCCTTCGAGCTGTCGACGCCGAACCTGCTCAGCTTCATCACCGGCAACGACAAGTACTCGCGCCAGAAGTTGGCCGGCGATCTTGAGAAGCTGCACGCGTTCTATCTGGACCGCGGTTATCTGGATTTCGACATCAAGTCCACGCAGGTCGCCATCACCCCGGACAAGCGCGAGATCTACATCACGGTCAACGTGACCGAGGGTCAGCAGTACACGGTCGATGAGGTCAAGTTGTCCGGCAACCTGGTGGTCGAGCCAGAGGAACTGGTCAAGCTGGTCCAGCTGCGCCCGGGCGACACCTTCTCGCGCAAGAAGATGACCCAGACCAGCGACGCCATCTCGGAGCGCCTGGGCGAGGCCGGCTATGCCTTCGCCAACGTCAACCCATCACCGGAAATCGACAAGCAGAACGCCACCGCCAAGCTGACCTTTTTCGTCGATCCGGGCAAGCGTGCCTACGTGCGCCGGATCAGCTTCGCCGGCAACGAGAAGACTGCCGACGAGGTGATGCGCCGGGAAATGCGCCAGCTGGAAGCCACCACTTTCTCGTCGGCGGCCGTGGAGCGCTCGCGGGTGCGCCTGGAGCGGCTGGGCTTCTTCGAGGACGTGACCGTGGAAACGCCGGCCGTGCCGGGCAGTCCGGATCAGGTGGACGTCAACTTCACGGTCAAGGAGCGGCCGTCCGGCAGCATCTCGGCCGGCGTCGGCTTTGGCCAGGGCAGCGGCCTGCTGCTGAACGCCGCCGTGACGCAGAACAACTTCCTGGGCACCGGCGACAGCGTCAGCGTCAATTTCAGCAACAGCGACTATTCGCGGGTCTACAGCGTCGCTCACACGAATCCGTATGCCACCGTGGATGGGGTGTCACGCTCGGTCAGCGCGTTCCTACGCTCCACCGACGCCGCGGACGCCAATCTGACCGAGTACGACACCGACTCGCTGGGCGGCTCCTGGGGCTACAACGTGCCGCTGTCGGAGTTCAGTGCCTTCGGGTTTGGCGTGGCGGTCGAGAAGACCAAAATCGGTACCGGTGCGTTCACCTCCACCGAGGTGCTCGACTTCATCAACGACAACGGCGACAACTACAACATCTTCAAGCTGAATGCGAGCCTGGCGCGCGACACTCGCAACCGTGCCATTTTCCCGGACCGGGGCATGCTGCGCCGCGTCTCTGGCGAGATCGCGGCGCCCATCGGCGATCTTCAGTTCTACAAGCTGAACTTCACCGAGCAGCACCATTTCCCGTTCAACGACACAGTCAGCCTCCTGCTCAGCGGCACCCTGGGCTACGGTGACGGCTACGGCGACACCACCGAGTTGCCGTTCTTCGAGAACTTCTTCGCCGGTGGTTTCCGCACCCTGCGCGGGTTCAAGGACAACACGCTCGGTCCGCGCACCTTTAGTGCCTTCACCGATGACGACGGTGATCCTTTCGGCGGCGACCGCCTGATTCTGGGACGGACCGAGCTGTTCTTCCCGGTGCCGTTCATGGACCAGCAGAGCAAGAATTTCCGCATGTCGGTGTTTGGTGATGCCGGTAACGTGTTCGGCGCGGACGACCCTGTCAAGCTGGGTGAGCTACGTTACTCGACCGGCGTAGCGGCGGTGTGGATCTCGCCATTTGGCGCCATTTCCATCGCCATTGCGCAGCCGTTCAACGATGGCCCGCTGGACGAAACACAGCGTTTCCAGTTCAGCCTGGGCGCCGGGTTCTAGATTTTTTCACGCTCACACGGAGAAGCCTGACGATGACACGGATGCGGGGATGGGTACTGGGGCTGCTGGGCAGCCTGTTGTTGACGCCGGCGCTGGCGGCGGACCTGAAGGTCGGTTACGTCAATGCGTCGGCCCTGCTGCAGGCCTCGCCGCAGGCCGAGGTGGTGCAGAAAAAACTGCGTGACGAATTCACGCCGCGCCGCCAGCAGCTCGAATCGCGCGCCAAGCGTCTGGAGCAGCAGGAGCAGGACCTGTCCAAGAACGGCCTGATGCTCAGCGAGGACCAGCGCAAGGCCAAGGAGCGCGAGATCATCGACGGCCGGCGCGAGCTCAAGCACGCCCAGGACGAGTTCCAGGACGACCTGCGCATCCGCCAGTCGGAGGAAGTCGGCAAGCTGCGCGAGCAGCTGCTCGGTGCGGTCGAGAAGTTCGCCAAGGCCAACAGCTACGACCTCATCCTGTACGAAGGCGTCATCTACGCCAGTGACGCGCTGAACGTCACCGACCAGGTGCTGGCGCTGCTCAAGAACCCGGCCAAGCCCTGATCGACGGATGCGCCTGAGCGAGCTGGCGCAGCGGGTCGGTGGCAGTGTCGAGGGCGATGGCGATCGCGAGCTGGACGGCGTCGCCACGCTAGCCAGGGCCGGCGCGGCGCAGCTGAGTTTTTTCGTCAACCGCCGCTATCGCAGGCAACTGACAGACACCCGCGCCGGCGCGGTGGTGCTGGCGCCGGACGACCGGGAGTTGTTCGCCGGCCCGCGGCTGATCGCCGACAATCCGTACCTGGCCTTTGCCCGGGCGGCGGCCTTGCTGCACCCGCTGCCAGTGCCGGCACCCGGCGTCGATCCGTCGGCGCGGATTCACGCCGACGCCAGGCTCGGCCGGAACGTGCAGGTGCAGGCGCGGGCGATCATCGAGGCCGGCGTGCACGTGGGCGATGGCGCGCAAATCGGCGCCGGTTGCTACCTCGGCGAAGGTGTCGTTGTCGGTGCCGGCTCACGCCTGGCGCCGCGGGTCACGCTGCTGGCCGGCACGCAGCTCGGCGCCCGCTGCCTGATTCATCCGGGCGCCGTGCTCGGAGCCGACGGCTTCGGTCTGGCCAACGACCGCGGCGTGTGGGTCAAGGTGCCGCAGCTGGGCCGGGTGGTGGTCGGCGACGATGTCGAGATCGGCGCCAACACCACCATCGACCGCGGCGCGCTGGACGACACGCTGATCGGCAACGGCGTCAAGCTCGACAACCTGATCCAGGTGGCGCACGGCGTGCGGATCGGCGATCACACGGCGATTGCCGCCTGCGTCGGCATCTCCGGCAGCACCGTCATCGGCCGCCACTGCGTGATCGGCGGCGGTGTGGGCTTCGTCGGGCACTTGGAAATTTGCGACGGTGTGACCGTGACCGGCATGTCCATGGTCGCGCAATCGATCACCCGTCCGGGCGTGTACTCGGGCATCCCGGCCGAGGAGGCCCGCCGCTGGCGGCGCAATATCGGCCGCTTTCATCAGCTCGACGAACTGGCGCGGCGGCTGCTGCGCCTGGAACGCACGTCCAAGGATCCACACGAATGAGCGAGCCGGAAACCCTGAACGCCACCGAGATCATGCGCCTGCTGCCGCACCGCTACCCGTTCCTGCTGCTGGACCGGGTGCTGGAACTGCTGCCCGGCGAGCGGCTGGTCGCCATCAAGAACGTCACCATCAGCGAACCGTTCTTCCCGGGCCATTTCCCGAACTACCCGGTCATGCCCGGCGTGCTGATCGTGGAGGCCATGGCGCAGGCCAGCGCCGTGCTCGGGTTTCGCTCCACCGGCACCAGCGCCCAGGACGACAACGTGTACCTGTTCGTGGGCATCGACAAGGCGCGTTTTCGCCAGGCCGTGCAGCCGGGCGATCAGCTGCGCATCGAGGTGCATCTGAAGCGCGCCGTGCGCGGCATCTGGATGTTCACCTGCAGCGCCAGTGTGGACGGGACCGAGGTCGCATCGGCCGAGATCATGTGCACGCTCAAGGCCGTCTCGTGATCGACCCCACCGCCCGCATCCACCCGGATGCCCGCCTGGCACCGGACATCGAGGTCGGCCCCTACGCCGTGATCGGCCCGCAGGTGCGCATCGGCGAAGGCTGCGTGATCGGCCCGCACACGGTCATCACCGGCAGCACCCACATCGGGCGCAGCAACCGCATCTTCCAGTTCGCGTCCATCGGCGAGATTCCGCAGGACAAGAAGTACCACGCCGGTGAGGACAGCCGGCTCGAAATCGGCGACGGCAACACCATCCGCGAGTTCTGCACCATCAACTGCGGCACCGCTGGCGGCGGCGGGCTAACGCGCATCGGCGACGACAACTGGCTGATGGCCTATGTGCACATCGCCCATGACTGCCTGATCGGCAACCACACCATCTTTGCCAATTCGTCCTCGCTGGCCGGCCACGTGCTGGTCGAGGACCACGTCATCCTGGGCGGCTTTGCGCTGGTGCACCAGTTCTGCGCCCTGGGCGCGCACAGCTTTCTGGCGGCCAGTTCCGTGGTGCTCAAGGACGTGCCGCCGTTCGTCATGGCCGAGGGCAACTCAGCCCGCCCGCGCGGCATCAACACCGAGGGTCTGCGCCGGCGCGGTTTCAGCGCCCAGGACCTGACCGCCATCCGGGGCGCCTACAAGACGCTCTACCGCAGCGGCCTGCGCCTGCAGGACGCCCTGGCGGTGCTCGACGGGGAAAGCGACTGCGAGCACCTGGCGACCATCGCCGCCTTCGTGCGCCGGTCGCAACGCGGCATCATTCGGTGAACGGGGCGGTGAGCGCCCGATGAATTCCGGCCGGCTGCGGGTCGGTCTGATTGCCGGCGAACCCTCCGGCGACGCCCTGGGCGCGGCGCTGATCGGCGCCTTGCGTCGGCAAATGCCGCACGTGGAGTGCTTCGGCGTGGCTGGACCCGCCATGCGCGCGGCCGGCTGCAGGGCGCTGTATCCGGCCGAAGACCTGGCGGTGATGGGCATCGTCGAGGTGCTGGCGCATCTGCCGCGCCTGCTGCGCATCCGCCGCGGCCTGCTGCGTCAGCTGCGCGCCGACCCGCCGGACGTGCTGGTCGGCATCGACGCGCCCGATTTCAATCTGCCGGTCGAGGCGCGCCTGCGCCGGGCCGGCGTCCGCACCGTGCATTACGTCAGCCCGTCGGTATGGGCCTGGCGCGAGCGGCGGGTGAAGCAGATTGCCGCCGCGGTCGATCGCATGCTGACGCTGTTTCCCTTCGAGGCGCGCTTCTACGAGCGGCACGGTGTGCCGGTAACGCAGGTCGGACACCCGCTGCAGGCGACGCTGCGGCCCATCGACCCGGCCGTCGCCCGGGCCGCGCTGGGCCTGCCGCCGCCCGGACCGAATTCGCTGCCGGTGCTGGCGCTGCTGCCCGGCAGCCGGGCCGGCGAGTACCGGCGTCTGGCGCCGTTGTTTCTGGCCACCGCGCAGTGGCTGCGCGAGCAGGGTCGGCCCTGTCATCTGCTGCTGCCGCTGGTGAATCAGGCCGCCCGTACTGCGGTCGAGGCCCAGCTGCGCCGCACCGGCGCGGGCCTGTCCTGCACGCTGATCGATGGCCGCGCGCAGGAGGTGATGGCCGCCGCCGATGCGGTCCTGCTGGCATCGGGCACGGCCACGCTGGAGGCGATGCTGCTGGGGCGGCCCATGGTGGTCGCTTATCGCCTGGCGCCATTGACCTACGCCATCGCACGCCGCCTGGTGCGCACGCCGCACGTGGCCATCCCGAACCTGCTGGCCGGCCGCGCGGTGGTGCCGGAGTTCATCCAGCACGCGGCGACACCGGCCGCGCTTGGCGCCGCGATCGCCCACCTGCTGGAACCGGCCACCGGCGCCGCCATGCGCGCCGAGCTGGCGGCGCTGCGCCCCCCGCAGACCGAGGACCCCGCCGAACTGGCAGCGCGCGCCGTACTGGAGGTGGCCGGATGGACCTGAGCGATCTTCTGGCCGGCGTCGACGAGGTCGGTCGCGGCCCCTGGCGGGGCCGGTGATCGCCGCGGCGGTCATCCTGCATCCGCGGCGGCCGATTGCGGGCCTGGCCGATTCCAAGACGCTCGGCCCCGCCCGGCGCGAGGCGCTGGCGGCCCAGATCCACGCCGAGGCATTTGCCGTCGGTATCGGCCGCGCCGAGGTGCAGGAAATCGATCGCCTGAACATCCTGCACGCCAGTCTGCTGGCCATGGAACGCGCCGTGGCGGCGCTCGGCTGCATGCCGCAGCGCATTCAGGTGGACGGCAACCGCCGCCCGTCCGGCCTGCCGCAGGCCGAAACCATCATCGGCGGCGATGCACTGATTCCCGCCATCAGCGCCGCTTCCATCGTCGCCAAGGTGGCGCGCGACGCCGAACTGATAGCCCTCGATGCGCAGTATCCGGGCTACGGCCTGGCCCGCCACAAAGGCTATCCGACCGCCGAGCACCTGGCCGCGCTGGCACGCCTGGGCGCCAGTGCCTGCCACCGGCGCAGCTTCGGCCCGGTGCGCCGGCAGCTGGTCCTGGCCGGCCTGCAAGCCACGGTTTTGTCAGACACCGGCTGGCCGGTCCTGCCGCTCGTTGCCGCCGACAAGTCCGGCAAGGATCTATCCGGCCTTCAACTAGAATAGGCCGCCCGTTCGCCTTCCTCCCTGGCCACCCATGTCGTCCGCGGGCTTCGTACACCTCAGTCTGCACAGCGAGTACTCGCTCACCGACAGCGTGCTGCGGGTGGACGAGCTGGTCGACGCCGTGCGCGCCGGCGGCATGCCGGCGGTGGCCGTCACCGATGCCGGCAACCTGTTCGCACTGGTCAAGTTCTACCAGGCCGCGCAGGCGGCCGGCATCAAGCCGATTGCCGGCGCCGACATCACCCTGTGGGAGCAGGCCGACGGCAGCGCCGCCAGCCGCCTGTTGCTGCTGTGCCAGGACCGCGGCGGCTATCTGAACCTGTGCCGTTTGCTCAGCCGCGCCTACGTCGAGGGCCAGCGCGCCGGCCGGCCGGGCGTGCTGCGCGATTGGCTGGTCGGCTACAGCGAGGGCCTGATCGCGCTGTCCGGAGGACTGGCCGGTGACGTGGGCCAGGCGCTGGCCGCCGGCAGTCACGACAAGGCGGCCCAGCTGCTGGCCGACTGGCGCGCGCTGTTCCCGGGCCGCTATTACCTGGAACTGACGCGCACCGGCCGCCCCGGCGAGGAAGCCCACGTCGCCGCCGCCGTGGAGCTGGCCATCGCCACCGGCACGCCGGTGGTGGCCAGCAACGACGTGCGCTTTCTGGCCGCGACCGACTTCGACGCCCACGAGGCGCGCGTGTGCATCGCCGAAGGCCGGGTGCTGAACGACCCGCGCCGGCCGCGCCCGTACAGCGAGCAGCAGTACCTGCGCACGCCGCAGGAAATGGCCGTGCTGTTCGCGGACCTGCCCGAAGCCCTGGTCAATACGCTGGCCATCGCCAAGCGCTGCAACCTCGAACTGACGCTGGGCGAGCCGATGCTGCCGGCCTTCCCGGCCCCCGGCGGCATCAGCGCCGAGCAGCACCTGATCAACGAGGCCGGCGCCGGGCTGGACGCACTCCTGCAGCGCGCCGTCAGCGACGGGCTGACGCTCGATGCCGACACCTACCGCCAGCGCCTGGCGCTGGAGCTGGACGTCATCAACGGCATGGGCTTTGCCGGCTACTTCCTGATCGTGGCCGACTTCATCGCCTGGGCGCGCGCCAACGGCGTGCCGGTCGGACCGGGCCGCGGCTCCGGCGCCGGCTCGCTGGTGGCCTATGTGCTCGACATCACGCGCATCGATCCGATCGCCAACGACCTGCTGTTCGAGCGCTTCCTGAATCCGGAACGCAAGTCCCTGCCGGATTTCGACGTCGATTTCTGCATGGACGGCCGCGACCGGGTCATCGACTACGTGGCCGCCCGCTACGGCCGCGAGCGGGTGTCGCAGATCATCACCTACGGCTCGATGGCGGCCAAGGCGGTGGTGCGCGACGTCGGGCGGGTGCTCGGCCTGCCGTATGGCTTCGTGGACTCGATCGCCAAGCTGATCCCGTTCGAGCTCGGCATCACACTCGACAAGGCGCTGGCACAGGAGGCCGCGCTGCGCGGGCGCTACGAAGCCGAAGATGACGTGCGCACCCTGATCGACCTGGCCAAGTCGCTCGAAGGCCTGGCGCGCAACGCCGGCAAGCACGCCGGCGGCGTGGTCATCGCGCCCGGCCCGCTGACCGATTTCGTGCCGCTGTTCTGCGAAGCCGGCGGCGGCAGCCCGGTGACGCAGTTCGACAAGGACGACGTCGAGGCCATCGGCCTGGTGAAGTTCGACTTCCTGGGCCTGCGCACGCTGACCATCATCGACTGGGCGATCAGGACCCTGGCCCAGCGCGACCCGGCCTTTGCCGATTTCGACATCGACCGCCTGCCGCTGGACGACCCCGAGGCCTACGCCCTGCTGCGCCGCTGCGAGACCACGGCGGTGTTCCAGCTCGAATCGCGCGGCATGCGCGACCTGATCCGCCGCCTGCAGCCGGACTGCTTCGACGACGTGGTGGCGCTGGTGGCGCTGTACCGGCCAGGTCCGCTGCAATCGGGCATGGTGGATGACTTCATCGACCGCAAGCACGGCCGCGCCCGGCCGGATTACCTGGAGCCGCGCCTGGAGCCGGTGCTGCGGCCCACCTACGGCGTAATCCTGTACCAGGAACAGGTGATGCAGATCGCGCAGGTGCTGGCCGGCTACAGCCTGGGCCAGGCCGATCTGCTGCGTCGCGCCATGGGCAAGAAAAAGCCCGAGGAGATGGCCAAGCAGCGCTCCGGCTTCGTCGATGGCGCGGTGGCCAACGGCGTCGCCGCGCAGCGCGCCGGCGAGATCTTCGACCTGATGGAGAAGTTCGCCGGCTACGGCTTCAACAAGTCGCACTCGGCCGCCTACGCGCTGCTGTCCTACCAGACCGCGTGGCTGAAGGCGCACCACCCGGCGGCCTTCATGGCGGCCGTGCTGTCGGCCGACATGGATCACACCGACAAGGTGGTGACGCTGATCGACGAGTGCCGGCGCATGGGCCTGAGCCTGCTGCCGCCGGACATCAACCGCGGTCTGCATGCCTTCACCGTCACCGACGAGGGCGCCATCCTGTACGGCCTGGGCGCGGTCAAGGGCGTCGGCGAGGCAGCCATCGAGGCCATCGTCGAGACGCGCGCCGCCGGCGGGCCGTTCAGCAACCTGTTCGATTTTTGCCGTCGCATCGATCCGCGCCGCGTCAACAAGCGCGCCGCCGAGGCGCTGATCCGCGTCGGTGCCTTCGACCCACTCGAAGGCCACCGCGCCGCCCTGTTGGCCACGCTGAATCAGGCCTACACCCTGGCCGAGCAGGAAAGCCGCGCCGCCGATGCCGGCCAGAACGACATGTTCGGCGCCGCGAGCGCGGACACCGGCCCGGCCGCCACGCCGCAGCTGGCCGACTGTCCGCGCTGGAGCACCGCCGAGCGCCTCACCGCCGAGCGCGAGTCGCTCGGCCTGTGGCTGTCGGGCCACCCGATCGAGGCCTACGAGACGGAGCTGGGGCGCCTGGTCGACTGCCGCCTGGCCGAGGTGCAGCGCTTCGAGGGCCGCAACGTGCGCATTGCCGGCCTGGTGGTAGGCAGCCGCACGCTGAGCAAGGGCCGGCGCATGACCTTCGTCACCCTGGACGACCGCACGGCGCGCCTGGACGTGACCCTGTTCGACGAACAACTGGCCGGCGCCCCGGACCTGCTGGCGCGCGATCGCCTGCTGGTGGTCGAGGGCGCGGTGTCGGTGGACGACTTCAACGGCGGCTTTCGCATCCGCGCCGAAAAGGCGCTGCCGCTGCCGGCGGCCCGCGCCGGGCGGGGTGCCAGCCTGTGGTGTGAACTCGCCACCGCGCAGGCACCGGCCGACCTGCCGACCCGCCTGGTCGAGGTGCTGGCTGCGTTTCGCGGACCGTGCCCGGTGCTGGTCGACTGCCGCACGCACGCGGCAAGCGGCCTGCTGCGCCTGGGACCGGCTTTCCAGGTGCGCGCCGAGGACGCCCTGATCGAGCGCCTGCGCGCCCTGCCCGGGGTTGCAGCGGCCGAATTCCGTTACGATCCGCCGCCCCGGATGCCGGCCGTGCGGCCTGCCGCTGCACCCTCACCGGCCCCTGCGCCGGCCTTTGCCGACACCTTCGCGGACGCCCTCGCCGACACCGCCGACTGAACCGGACCCTACCGCATGGCATTCCAGTTTCTAGAATTCGAAAAGCCGATCGCCGAACTCGAGGCGCGCATCGACGAGCTGCGCCAGACCGCCGGCGGCGGCACGGTCAGCCTGGAGGACGAGGTCACGCGCCTGCAGCGCAAGGCCGACAGCCTCACCGACAGCATCTTCGGCAAGCTGACGCCGGTGCAGATCGCACAACTGGCCCGCCACCCGGAGCGGCCCTACACGCTGGACTACATCCGGCGCATGTTCACCGACTTCGAGGAGCTGCACGGCGATCGCATGTTCCGCGACGATGCCGCCATCGTCGGCGGCCTGGCGCGCCTGGGCGACCGCCCGGTGCTGGTCATCGGCCACCAGAAAGGCCGCGACGTGCAGGAAAAAGTCCGCCGCAACTTCGGCATGCCAAAGCCCGAGGGCTACCGCAAGGCGCAGCGGCTGATGCGCACCGCGGCCCGCTTTCGGCTGCCGATCATCACCTTCATCGACACGCCGGGCGCCTACCCAGGCGTGGACGCCGAGGAACGCGGCCAGAGCCAGGCCATCGCCGAGAGCCTGTACCTGATGGCGCGGCTGCCGGTGCCGATCGTCAGCGTGGTGATCGGCGAGGGCGGCTCCGGCGGCGCGCTGGCCATTGGCGTCGGCGACCGCCTGTTGATGCTGCAGTACGGCACCTACGCCGTGATCTCGCCCGAAGGCTGCGCCGCCATCCTGTGGAAGGACTCAGGCAAGGCGGAGCTGGCCGCGGATGCGATGGGCATCACCGCCCCGCGCCTGCACGAGCTGGGCCTGGTCGACGAGATCATCGCCGAGCCACGCGGCGGCGCCCATCGCGACTTCGACACCGCCGCCGCCGCCGTGCGCACCGCGCTTGTGCGCCACCTGGACGAGCTGGACGCCATGCCGGCCGACGGCCTGCTGCAGCGGCGCCTGGAGCGCCTGCGCGGCTATGGCGTCTACAAGGAAGGTTAGTCCGCCTCGAACATGCTCAATCTCCACTCGATGCTGCTGCCGTTCGGCTTCGATCCAACCAAGCCAACCAAACTCGTCCGTCATCAAGACAGACGGTTTGATATCGAACAACTTTATCGAGCCGATCAGTTCGAGTTCTACCAATCGATTCAACGTCGCCCTGTCTTCCGCGCGGGCGACCAAATTGTTTCTTTTCTTGGCCGACCGGGCACACACGCCGTGTTCGTGGGCGTATATGACGTACTTGGAGTTGAGGAACCTCTCGACCGCGCGCTGCCCGACGGCTTCCTCTTCCCGAACATGAACACAGTCAACCTCTATCTCTACGAATTGCGGCTGAACGAACGGTTCACCGATTTACGAGATCGCCTTGTCATCGATTGGGGCGCCGGTACTCGAACTTGGGTGCAGCAGTACGGCCAAGGCGAAAAGCCCGTCGTTGAAGTGCTTCCACAAGGCTATGTCCGCCAATTCCCCGGCTTCATGGACGTTGTGCTCAGCTATGACGAACTCGTCAAGATCATCAACAACCCCGTTCCGCACCGTGACTGGCACCGAATGCTCGGGTCGGTCGCGGGCGTCTATTTGATTCTGGACACCAAGACGGGGAATCAGTACGTCGGTTCGGCTTACGGCGCGCGGGGACTACTTGGGCGTTGGCAAACCTACGCAAACACAGTTCATGGCGGAAACCAGCAATTGCAGGCACTCGTCGAGAGTCGACCTGATGTTGCGCGTGACCTTCAGTTCGCCATCCTTCAAACGCTGCCCCTAACGCTGACCGCGCGGGAAGTCGTTGCGTACGAAGTGCTGCACAAGCAAAAGCTGGGAACCCGAGCACATGGCCTCAACGACAATTGAGACGGCCATTTTTTCGCTCAAGCAGTGAGCGCCGACGCCGGTCTTGACCTGATCCGCACGGCGTTGCCGACTGGCGGCCCACCGGTCACGCTGCGCATCGCCTACAGCGGTGGGCGCGATTCCCACGTTCTGCTGCACTGGCTGGCCGGCCAGCGGGCGGCGCTGGCGCCGCACCGGCTGCGCGCGGTGCACGTCGAGCACGGCCTGCATCCGGACAGCGGCCGCTGGGCCGACCACTGCGCGGCGGTATGCGCGGCACTGGGCCTGCCGCTGGACGTGCGGCGCGTAGATGCCCGCCCGGCGCGCGGCGAAAGCGCCGAGGCTGCCGCCCGCACCGCGCGCTACGCCGCCCTGGCGGCCGACATGCAAGCCGGTGACCTGCTGCTGACCGCTCATCATCAGGACGATCAGACGGAAACCGTGCTGCTGGCGCTGCTGCGCGGGGCGGGCCTGGCCGGCGCTGCCGCCATGCCGGGCCAGCGTCGCTTCGGTCCCGGCTGGCTGCTGCGCCCGCTGCTGGACTGGCCGGCCGCTGATCTGGCCCGCTACGCACACGCGCACGCCCTGCAATGGGTGGAGGATCCGAGCAACGGCGACGCCCGCTTCGACCGCAACTTCCTGCGCGGCGAGGTCCTGCCATTGATTGGCAGGCACTGGCCGGCCGCCAGCGCAGGCTTGGCGCGCCACGCCGCCCACGCCGCCGAAGCGCAGGGACTGCTGGATGAACTCGCCGCCGCCGACGGCGCCACCGCGGACACCCTGGCCGTGACGCAGCTGGCCGCTCTGCCCGCCGCGCGCCAGCGCAACCTGCTGCGCGGCTGGCTGCGCGTGCACGGCGTTCCGGCGCCCTCCAGCGCGCGCCTGGAGACGTTGCGCCATCAGGCGCTGACGGCCGGCGCCGACCGCCTGCCCTACCTCCCGCTGGGTGAACACGCCGTACGCATCTGGCAGGGGCGCCTGCACCTGACGCCACAGCCGCTGCCGGCAACGCCCACCGGGCCCGTGCAGTGGCGACTCGATGCCCCGCTCGATCTGCCGGGCATCGGCCGGCTGCAGGCGCAAGTCGGCGCTGGCACCGGCATTGCGGCAGCGCTGCTGGGCGAACCGGCGATGGTCGAGGTGCGCTTCCGGTCCGACGCCGGCGGCGGCAAGACGCTCAAGAAACGCCTGCAGGCAATGGCCGTGCCGCCCTGGGAGCGCGGGCGGCTGCCGCTGCTGTTTCGCGGCGCGCAACTGCTGCAAGTGGCCGGTCAGGCGCCCCGGACTCAAGCACGCGCCGCGGCTGGACAGCCGGGTTACCGGATCATCTGGCAAGCGGCAAAGGACTGACCGCCGGGCGTAGTCCGCAGCGGCAGCCGCACATCGACCCGGGCCAGGCGCGGCGGACCGGCATCCGCCCTAGCCCTAGACTGAAGGTTGACGTCAGTCCTTCGAGCTTGCCATGCCCAACGCTGCCGTACCTCCCGAACTGCTGACGCGACTGGACGACACGCCGGACGCCGCGTTCTATGCCCTGCCCCGCCTGGTCACGCATCTGGATGCGCCCAGCCTGCTGGCGCTCACGGCCTTCTATGCCGAGCAGCTGCCTGCCGGCGCCGACGTGCTGGACCTGATGTCGTCGTGGGTGTCGCACCTGCCGCCCGGGCTGCGGCTGGGCCACGTCGCCGGACTGGGCATGAACGGAACGGAACTGGCCGCCAACCCGCGCCTCGCCGAGCCGGTGGTGCAGGACCTGAACGCCGATCCGCGCCTGCCGTGGCCGGATGGCCGCTTCGACGCGGTGCTCAACGCCCTGTCGATCCAGTACCTGACCCGGCCGCTGGAGGTGTACGCCGAAGTCGCCCGTGTGCTGCGTCCGGGTGGCGTGGCCATCATCGCGCACTCGCACCGCTGTTTTCCGACCAAGGCGGTGCGGGCGTTTCGCGACCATGCGCCAGCCGACCGCCTGCGGCTGTGTCGCCACTACCTGGACCAGACCGGCGCCTTTGGCCCGGCGCAGCTGGTCGACCGCTCCCCGCCGGATGCCGATCCGCTATGGATCGTGTTCGCGCGTCGCCGCTAGGGAAACACTGAAGTATTCAGCGTTTCCCGCAGCGCAGGGACGCGCTGCCAAAATCAGCGGCTGCAAGCTGCTGATTTTGCGAGCCATCGGAAAATCACACTTTTCCGATGGCGGGCGCTGAGAAATCCAGGATGGATTTATTCAGCGCTTCCCTAGCCGGCACCGCAGCAATGGCCCGGCCGTACGGCCGGAAACGGGTGCGGCGTATCATCCGGCGCGCCGGCCTGCATCCGCGCCGGTGCCTGAACAACTACCGCAAGAGGGGAATATGAGCGCACAAATCACCTGGCTTTGTTTCGGCCTGCTCGGGCTGCTGCCGTTCGCACTTGGCTTCTGGGTGTCCATCAACCGTGGCCGGGCCGCAGTCAGTTTCGGTTATCCGGACGACCCCACGCACCCGCTGCACAAGGCCGTGCGCGCGCACGCCAATGCCATCGAGTACGTGCCGACGCTGATGGCGCTCACCATCGCGCTGGACCGCATGCTGCCGGGGACGGTCACGATGTGGCTGGTCGTGCTGGCCACGCTGGGTCGCTACCTGCACGCCGCCGGCATGGTGACCTGCCGGTCGCTGAGCGACCGTCATCCGCTGCGCGTGGCGGGCGCGGTCCTGACCTACTTCCCGGGCCTGATCATGGCCATTCTGGTGATCGTGAAGGTGCTCTGACCGCGCTAAGGAAGCGCTGGTTTATTCAGCGCTTCCCGCAGCGCAGGGATGCGCTGCCAAAATCAGCGGCTGCAAGCTGCTGATTTTGTGAGCCATCGGAAAACTGTGGGAGCCCGGCTGCGCCGGGCGATCATCGCGCAGCGAAGCTGCGCTCCCACAAGCTTTTTCGGTAGCGGGCGCTGAGAAATCCAGGATGGATTATTCAGCGTTTCCCTGAGGGTACGGGTGCATCAGTGCATCCGCGTCCGTGTCCGCTTGAACCCACGGTCGGTTTTGCGCTCAATCAACTCGTGGCGCGCCCGAACAGCCGCAAGCAGGATGCCGACAGTGGAACGCGACCGACAGGCTCTGCCGGCGGCAGCTTCACGGTACGGCACTCAATACACGCCCCAGCGCCGCGTCTGCATGGCGCCGCGCACGCGTTCCAGGGCCAGTGCCTCGGCCGCCTGCCGGGGCGTGGTGGCGTCGGCCCGGGCCCGTTCCAGCACCGCCGCCGTATTGGCGCGAATGCGCTCCTCGACGGCGGCCAGGGCAGCGCCTTCGGTGGCGCCGTGCAGCTCGAAGGCGGCGCAAATCACGCCTCCGGCGTTGGCGATGAAGTCCGGCACCACCCACACGCCGCGGGCATGCAGGCTGCGTTCGGCATCGGCGGTGACCGGAATGTTGGCGCCCTGCACCAGCAGCATGGCGCGCAGGCGATCGACGTTGCCGGCGTGGATGACGTCCGGCCGGGCCGCCGGTATCCACACCTCGCAGTCCACACCGATCAGCCGGTCGGCGTCGATGCGTTCGGCGTCCGGATAGCCGGCGACACTGCCGCCACCGGCCTTCAGGGCCAGCAGACGCTCCAGGTCGAGCCCATCGGGCCGGTGGATGGCGCCAGCCGAGTCGGCGACCGCCACCAGCCGCGCGCCGCGGGCGACGAGGAAGCGCGCCGCGTGCCGACCCACGGCACCGAAACCCTGCACCACCACCCGGGCGCCTTCGAGCGGCCGGCCAAGCCCGGCGAGCGCGACCTCGGTGGCATGACACACGCCCCAGCCGGTGGCGCCGATCTGGTCCAGTGGAATGCCGCCCAGCGCGCGCGGCAGACCGACGGCGCGACCGATCTCATCCTTGACCCAGGCCATGCAGGTCTCGTCGGTGCCCATGTCCGGACCGACGATATAACCGTGTTCATGGCGCAGCGCGGCGGCAAAGGCGCGGATCAGGCGCTCCTTGTCCGCCACCGGCAGGCGCGGGTCGGCGCGCAATACCGACTTGCCGCCGCCATGCGGCAGACCGGCAGCGGCATTCTTGAGCGTCATGGCGCGCGCCAGGCGGGCGCATTCGGCGGTGGTGACGTCCAGGGCCATGCGCAGGCCGCCGATGGCCGGCCCGCAGGCGAGGTTGTCCAGCACCACCGTGGCGGCCAGGCCCAGCGCCGGCTGGTGCAGGTGAATGACGCGGGCGGGTCCAAGGTCGTCGGCATACGGCAGATCGGGGTGCATGTTGGCCACTTCGGTATCGGTATCGGGTGCGTGATCAGAGCAGTATCCGCCCTGCTTGCGCCCTGACTGCGGTCATACGGGCACCCCGTGCAGCAAGCACATCATGAGCCGGACGCCCGCGGCTTGAGGCCGATCAGGGCAGCCGGCAGCGCACCGCTGCCTAATGAGCCCTGCCCTGCCACTGCACAGTGCCCCGACGATCCGGGGCGGAGGTCATCATGACTGCGAACGAGGAACTCAAGAAACTGCTGGACCGGCTGGCCACGCAGCGCGACGAACTGATCGTCAAGGCGCACCTTGCCCGGCTGGAGGCGCAGGACGAGTGGGCCGAGCTGGAAAAACAGCTTGAGCAAGTGCGTGAAAAGGCCGCCCAGGCCGCCGTCATCACCGGTGACAGCGGCCGCGAAGTACTCGCGGCGGCCAAGCTCGTCGGCGAGGAAATCGCCCGCGGCTACGAACGCCTGCGCAAGGCGCTGTAATCGGCCGCAGCACCTGCACCATGCAGGCCATGCTGCTGAGTCGGCTCGGCGAAGTGGCCGACGACGGCGCGGTCCTGGAGGCGCGCGAACTGCCGATGCCCGAGCCGGCCGCAGGCGAGGCGCTGATCGAGGTGTCCTGTTGCGGCGTGTGCCACACGGAACTGGACGAAATCGAAGGCCGCACACCGCCGCACTTGCCCATAGTGCCGGGCCATCAGGTGGTCGGGCGGGTGATCAGCGCGCCCGCTGGTAGTCAGCTGCGGGCCGGCCAGCGGGTCGGCGTGGCGTGGATTTTCAGCGCCTGCGGCCACTGCGAGCACTGCCGCGAAGGGCGCGAGAACCTGTGCGCGCAGTTCGTCGCCACCGGGCGCGACGCCCACGGCGGCTATGCGCAGTTCATGACCGCGCCGGCCGATTTCGTGCATCCGCTGCCGGATGCGCTCGGCGATCTGGAGGCCGCCCCGCTGCTGTGCGCCGGGGCGGTCGGCTATCGCGCCCTGTCGTTGTGCCGGCTCGAAGACGGCCAGGCGCTGGGCCTGACCGGCTTCGGTGCCAGCGGACATCTGGTGCTGCAGATGGCGCGGGCGCGCTTTGCGCGCTCGCCGATCCACGTATTCACCCACAATGCGGCGCAACGGGCGCTGGCGCTGGAGCTTGGTGCCACCTGGGCCGGTGCGGCCGATGCGCAATCGCCAACGTTGCTGCACGCCATCATCGACACCACGCCGGCCTGGGCGCCGCTGCGGGCGGCGCTGCGCAACCTGCGCCCGGGCGGGCGGCTGGTCGTGAATGCCATTCGCAA